>NZ_JBSGTS010000077.1:0-1006 GCF_053607525.1 Kribbella sp. NPDC055110 | reverse complement strand
GTACTCGAATTTACCGATACCGGTGACGAGCAGCGCGTCGAAGACATTCGTCATCAGTTGGATGGGTTGTACCGGCAATTCATTTACATCTAATCGTTCGCCGGCATTGAGTTGCATGGCCGACCGATCTGCACCTGGGGCAAGCGGGCAGACGGTCGGCTCATCATTCAACCGGAGGGGTGAGCCGCCGAGGCTCAGTGCCCCGCTTTCCAAGGTGTGTGCCCTACAGCGTCTTGCGACGTGTCAGCGCAAAGCTGGCAACGATCCAACGGCGACCAGCATTTCATCAAATACCGCTCGAACCCTTCCCGGAATGGGGCCACGCTGAGGCCGATAGACGTACAACCCCCATGCCGGAGGTTCTTCGTTCTCCAGCACTCGCACGAGCTTCCCGCTGGCAATGTAGGGGGCGGCCATGTAGTCCGCCAGTTGCGCGAACGCGATCCCGGCCAGCGCCGCTCCCATTTCCATGTCGGCATTGTCTGCGACGAGAGTGGGTGCGGTAGGTGTCCACTGGCGTCCCGCCTTGAAGTGCCAAGGCCAGGGACGGCCGGTATTGATATCCAAGGCCACGGTAACTGGCAGGCTGCTTAGCGCATCGATGTTTGCAGGTACGCCCACTTTCTTGATCAGGCGCGGAGCGGCAACGATGGGGAGTCTCATGTCGGCGGCCTTGCGTGCGACGAAGCGGCTATCGCGCATGAATCCGACCCTGATCCCGACGTCAATCCCTTCGTCAACCGTATTGCTGATGCGATCGGACAGGCGCACATCCAGCGTGATGCCGGGATGGCGCGCGGCCACGCGCTCCAGTGCCGGTAGCACCGCTCTGGTGCCCAAGCTGTGCGGTGCGGTGATGCGAACCGTACCGGACAGAGAGGCCTGCTGGTCGGAGCCAGGCGTTCGCCACAGATCCTCGAACCGCTCCAATGCGGGGCGCACTTGGTCTAGCAGCCCTTCGCCGAAGGCGGTGATGCGCACCTGGCGCGTGCTTCGATGAAACAAC
>NZ_JBSGTS010000076.1:0-1031 GCF_053607525.1 Kribbella sp. NPDC055110 | reverse complement strand
CAGCGTACCACCGAATGCACCTTGCGTGCGGGATGCCAGGCCGTTAGACATCAGCGCGCGAATGCCGCCGAAGTTAGTGGAGATCTGCGCATTTTCCCAGGCGGTGCGAACCAGTTGGTCGGCAGCGTGCAGACCAGATTGCGCGTCTGCCAGGCGCTGGGCTGACCACGGATCCATTACCGCATAGTTCTCACCCTCAACGACGCCCAAATCCTTCAGGAAGGATGCGGTTTGAGCCACATCAGACCATTTGTTGATCGGGGTATTGGGGCTCCCCAGAGCCAGTGCGCCATTGTTCATCATGAACTTGGCCAGCTCAGTTTCCAGGTCGGTTACGATGCGCTGACGAACCGGAGCCAGAATTTCTTCCAGTTGGTTCAGCTTGATCGCTTCTTCCAGTTGCTGATACTCGACGGCAACAGTGATGTAGTTGCCGACGCGGCCAGTTGCCTTACCGGAGATCAGGTTGTTCTTCGCCTGACCCGAAATGTCACCCGTAGGAGTGCGCAGAGATGAGAACTGATGCGGACGTTTGAAGCTCACGCTATCGCCGGTATTGGAGTTGATTTCTCCAGCCAGCAATTGGCGGTCTACGGTTTTTGCCAATACCAGGTCAGACATGAAACCAGGCAGGAATTTTTTCAGGACGATTTGACTGACGTTACTGTTTAAATCATTGGTAGCCATTTAGCTGTTCCTTATTCGATTTTAGCGCCGGGGCAGAGTTTGTTGAAATCATCTTGTTTCGCATCAGCGCCGCCACCACGAACCTCCGGCTCTGGCTTGATGGCTTTCTTAGGCTTTGGTGCCAACTTAACTTGCTGGCTAATCTGGCCTAAGAGGAATGCTGCGCGAATTGGGTCTGTCTCAGCGGCTACACGCTGGCGTAGTTGTTGGTTCTTGCCCAATGCATAAGCAACGAGTTCAGAACCTTCGTCGGCGGCATGAATCAGGATTTCCTGTTGGATAACCGGAATCTCCTGGCGAACGATGTCTTCCATCTCGCGATAGTCTTTCACCGGAAGCTTTGC
>NZ_JBSGTS010000075.1:0-1040 GCF_053607525.1 Kribbella sp. NPDC055110 | reverse complement strand
TCGGAGTTGGAGCCGAGCACGATCGGGATCACCTTCGCGTCGCAGGCCAGGCGGCGGATGGTGGCCGCGGACAGGCCGTTGCCGTAGACGGTCTGCCCGATCGCGTCCGCAGTCATCGCTTTGAGGTCCTGCAGATCGATGGTGACGGTGATGTTCGCCTTCGCCCCGAACCCCGGCACCACATCACCACCCAACCCACCACCCGCACCAACTCCAGCACCCGAAGCAGCACCCGGACCGTCGCGCTGGTCGGCTGCTGCCCCGCCTGCGATGACACCTTCGACCCCGACGGCACCGTCCGACTCGCGATCCGAGCAGCCCACCGCGTCTGCGGTCGCCTCCTCCGTAGAACCAGCCGCCGTAGAAGCGGCGTCCGCGGAACCAGGCTCCGTCGAACCGGGCTCCGCGGAACCAGCCGCCGTAGAACCGGTCGCGGTAGAACCCGCCGCCGTGGAGTCAGCTGCCGTGGAGTCGGCCACTGTGGAGTCGGCCGCTGTGGAGCCGGGCTCCGTGGAGCCGGGCTCCGTGGAAGCGGCGTCGGTTGAAGCGGGCTGCGTGGAACCAGGTCCCGTGGAACCGGCGTGGGTGGGGCTGGCTGGTGTGGTGGGGCGGGGGATGGTGGGGGCGGGGGTGCCGGCGTCGAGGGCGGTGGCGGCGAGGGTGAGGGTGGTGGTGAGGGCGTCGGCTTGGCGTTTTTCGCGGGTGCGGGGGTCGGGGGCGCCGTCGAGGGTTTTGTGGGGGCGGGCTCCGGCGGTGATCAGGGTCTGGAGGAGTTCGGCGTTTTCGTTGGCGAGGTAGCCCCTGAACTTGACGCCCCGGTCCGCTGACTGGAGGGTGAGGGTTTCGCGGGCGGCTGCCTGGTGTTCTTCGGGTTCGGGGCCGTCGGTGTCGAGGATGTTGCGGGCCTGTTCGGCGGCCTTGCGCAGCTCGGCCGGGCACAGGTGCCGGGCGAGGCGGACCAGTTCCTGTTCGGCGACCTCGACGTCGGCCACCGGCACCGACGGCGGGAGCTTCTCCAGTTCGGACACGATCGCCTCGGC
>NZ_JBSGTS010000074.1:0-1046 GCF_053607525.1 Kribbella sp. NPDC055110 | reverse complement strand
GCCCATAAACACCTGCTTCATGCGGCGATATTTTTCGGCATAGATGATGAACGGCACCACGGCGGCGAACGACACCAGCATGGTCACCAGGTAGACGATCCAGTGTTCGCTGGCCGCCAGCCCGGCTTTCTCCATCGCTAGCGGCAGCGCCACGAAGCTCGACATCAGCAGGATATGCAGGCACATGATGCCGAAGTTGAGCTTCAGCAGGCGCGAGTTGCTCAGCACTTTGCGGAAGCTGCCGCGCACGATGCTGGACTCGCGGTTCAGCAGATGGGTATCGGCGGAAGGTACTACTGCCAGAGTGATGACGATGCCGGCCAGCGCCAGCACGGCGATCATCCAGAACAACGCATGCAGGCCCAAGGCATGGGTGATGATGGGGCCCAGAACCATGGCGATGGCGAAGGTGATACCGAAGCTGACGCCGATGAACGCCATCGCTTTGGTGCGGTTCTGCTCGCGGGTCAGATCGGAGAGCAGCGCCATTACCGCGGCGGCGATGGCGCCGGAGCCTTGCAACGCGCGGCCGAGGATCACGCCCCAGATAGAGTCAGTGACGGCGGCGATCACGCTGCCGAGGGCAAAGATCAGTAGGCCGCCGACGATCAGCGGCTTGCGGCCTATACGATCGGACACCAGGCCGAACGGGATCTGAAATACCGCCTGTGCCAGGCCGTAAATGCCGATGGCGATACCGATCAGCGCTTCGCTGGCGCCGTTGAGCGCCATGCCGTAGGTGGTCAGCACCGGCAGTACCATAAACATGCCGAGCATGCGCAGGGAGAATACGGTGCCCAATCCCCAGGTGGCGCGGCGCTCCTGCGGGGTCATTGAATTATCGTTCACATCAAACCTCGGTAAAAACCATGCCATCAGACGTTGCGACAGCGCCTGATGGCATGATTTCTGTAAAGCTGCGTCATTTTAGTGTGCAGGGCAGGGGGGGTAAATCGAATGTTGTTTAACAGATATTACAGTTTGGCCGCTTTTCGGCGTGACAAATAAAATGGGCCGCAAAAGCGGCCCATTCACAGATGATTTGG
>NZ_JBSGTS010000073.1:0-1067 GCF_053607525.1 Kribbella sp. NPDC055110 | reverse complement strand
GCCGGTGCCTACAAGGGCATCTCCAGCAGCTATAGCGGCGCAGGCTTCTCCGGTATGAAATTCACCGCGATCGTTACCCCGACCGAAGGCGACTTCGATCAGTGGGTGGCCAAGGTGAAGGCATCGTCTAAAAACCTGAACACCACCGACGACTTTAACAAACTGGCAGAGCCGAGTGAAAACAACCCGGTTGAGTACTTTGCCGCTGTCAAACCGAATTTGTTCAAAGAAACAATTGCCAAATTCATGGGCGACATGGATATGCACAAGGGCGCTGGCGCGCACGAAGGCATGGACATGAGCCAAGGTATGGACATGGGTGAACATGCTGCTCACGCCGGAGCCGAGGAATAACTGATGTTGGGAAAATTAACACTTGATGCGGTTCCGTACCACGAACCGATCATCATGGTCACCGTAGCCGCAATTATTGTCGGGGGCCTGGCAGTGCTGGCGCTGCTGACCTATTTCGGCAAATGGAAGTGGCTGTGGAGCGAATGGCTGACTTCGGTCGACCATAAAAAAATTGGTATCATGTACATCGTCGTGGCGATGGTCATGCTGCTGCGCGGCTTCGCCGACGCCATCATGATGCGTAGCCAGCAGGCGTTGGCGTCCGCCGGCGAAGCCGGGTTCCTGCCGCCGCACCACTACGACCAGATCTTCACCGCGCACGGCGTTATCATGATCTTCTTCATGGCGATGCCTTTCGTAGTCGGCCTGATGAACGTCGTGGTACCGCTGCAAATCGGTGCGCGCGACGTTGCCTTCCCGTTCCTGAACTCCCTGAGCTTCTGGTTCTTCGTGGTGGGCGTTGTGCTGATCAACATCTCCCTGGGGGTCGGTGAGTTCGCTCAGACCGGTTGGCTGGCGTATCCGCCGCTGTCGGGTAAAGAGTACAGTCCTGGCGTCGGGGTCGATTACTGGATCTGGAGTCTGCAGATTTCCGGTCTGGGTACCCTGCTGACCGGCGTGAACTTCTTCGCCACCATTCTGAAGATGCGCGCCCCTGGCATGCCTCTGATGAAGATGCCGGTGTTCACCTGGGCGGCACTGTGTACTAACTG
>NZ_JBSGTS010000072.1:0-1094 GCF_053607525.1 Kribbella sp. NPDC055110 | reverse complement strand
GTCCGAAGGCTAACGCCGACTCGGATTCATACGTCGATGTGCCAGAAGGACGGCCTGGCTGAATTGTTGATTTCTGCATTAGCAGAAGCGTCAAACAATCTGCCACAATTAACCACGTTAAAGATAACGACGTTAAACTTCACTCTTTCCTGAAACGCTGGTTTGCCTTTCTGGACAGATCGCTTATTGGGGGCCCTCATGCATGACGCCACCAGCCAGTTTTCCCATTTCAGGCTTGCTATCGCGCCCGGAGTGCCATCCCCTTGCCTCACAACGCTTCTTGCCCTACAGCGCGCGGAGGAACCAGAAGTCACCATCACGTTCTTTGAGACCTCAGCCGATGATCTGTTGACGGGCCTTGAGGAAGGCCGCTACGACGCTGGAATGACGCTTCGGAACGCTGGTGCTCCGGCTGTGAAAAGCCAACCGCTCTGGGTGGAGAACGTGGCTGTTGCAGTGCCGCTGGGGTCCCCCTTAGTTGCCCAGGCGAAGATCACGCTTGCCGAGCTTCTGGACTATCCGGTGTTTCGCTGGCCGGCGGAGGCTTGCCTACTGCTGGATCAGCGACTGTCCTTTCTTCCGTTGAGCCAGCAGAGCATTCAGCACGTGACTTCGTTCGAGATGATGGCGCTTTGGGTGACCGCTGGCTACGGAGTGGGGCTCTCCGCGCAATCGCGCATTGAGCGTGCCCATGCGTGGGGGATCACTATGCGACCGCTTTCAGACGGCCCCTACGAGATCGTGACATACCTGCAGCGACCCCACGGACGAGCCAATGTTGTTTCTGAGCGGTTCGAGCACAGGGCAATGCTGGTTGCCAGGGACAGGGCGGCTTGCTCGAATACCCCATAGCCCGCTCTCGCCGAGGCTGCGTGCGGGTAATTGCAGCGGCACGCGCCTGTTAGCGCGCCAGTGATAGCGCTTCCATCTCTGGCAATATGATGAATTAACATGGTCTTTGGAGGCACGAATGGTTGGAAGTGGTTGGGATCGAGTACCAATTGACTCGCAAAGCATCGATGCGCCGCTGTCGCGCGCGGCGGTGTTTCTCACGTTGACGGTCGCCGAGGGCCACGAGGCCCTTCAGGCGGTCG
>NZ_JBSGTS010000071.1:0-1211 GCF_053607525.1 Kribbella sp. NPDC055110 | reverse complement strand
TCGGAGTTGGAGCCGAGCACGATCGGGATCACCTTCGCGTCGCAGGCCAGGCGGCGGATGGTGGCCGCGGACAGGCCGTTGCCGTAGACGGTCTGTCCGATCGCGTCCGCAGTCATCGCTTTGAGGTCCTGCAGATCGATGGTCACGGTGATGTTCGCCTTCGCCCCGAACCCCGGCACCACATCACCACCCAACCCACCACCCGCACCAGCTCCAGCACCCGAACCGTCACACTGGTCGGCCGCTGCCCCGCCCGCGATGACACCTTCGACCCCGACGGCACCGTCCGACTCAGCATCCGAGCAGCGCACCGCGTCTGCGGTCGCGTCCGCCGTAGAACCAGCCGCCGCAGAAGCGGCGTCCGTGGAACCGGGCTCCGTCGAACCGGGCTCCGTGGAGGCGGCGTCCGTTGAAGCGACGTCCGTGGAAGGGGGCTGCGTGGAACCAGGTCCCGTGGAACCGGCGTGGGTGGGGCTGGCTGGTGTGGTGGGGCGGGGGATGGTGGGGGAGGGGGTGCCGGCGTCGAGGGCGGTGGCGGCGAGGGTCAATGTGGTGGTGAGGGCGTCGGCTTGGCGTTTTTCGCGGGTGCGGGGGTCGGGGGCGCCGTCGAGGGTTTTGTGGGGGCGGGCGCCGGCGGTGATCAGGGTCTGGAGGAGTTCGGCGTTTTCGTTGGCGAGGTAGCCCTTGAACTTGACGCCTCGGTCGGCGGTTTGGAGGGTGAGGGTTTCGCGGGCGGCGGCCTGGTGTTCTTCGGGTTCGGGGCCGTCGGTGTCGAGGATGTTGCGGGCCTGTTCGGCGGCCTTGCGTAGCTCGGCGGGGCACAGGTGGCGGGCGAGGCGGACCAGTTCCTGTTCGGCGACCTCGACGTCGGCCACCGGCACCGATGGCGGGAGCTTCTCCAGTTCGGACACGATCGCCTCGGCCTGCGCCGGCCGCAGCAGCACCTCCGGCAGCACCTCGGGCAGCTCCTCCCCGTCCGTCCCGTCCGTCCCGTCCGTCCCGTCCGCCCCGTCGGCCCCGCCCTCCGCGTCCTCCCCGGTCTCCGCATCCTCCCTGTCCTCCCCGTTCTCAACCGTGGGGTCGATGGTGGGGAGGGCGGCGGCGAGGGCGGGGTATTTGGGCAGGGCGCGGGCGAGTTGGACGAGGCGGCGGGCGCGGTAGGGGTCGAGGCGGTAGCGGCGCTGCAGGTACTGGATCATGTCGCGGGCGCC
>NZ_JBSGTS010000070.1:0-1263 GCF_053607525.1 Kribbella sp. NPDC055110 | reverse complement strand
GGCGGATTCATGCGGTGGTTGCAACACCGGGTGGATTTGCTTGGTCGGATAGTAGTTTGTCGAGGGCTTCGGTAGGGGTGCGCCAGGCCAGGCGTTTGCGGGGCCGGTTGTTGAGTTCGGTGGCGACCTTGTCGAGGTAGCCGGGGCCCCAGCGGGACAGGTCGGTGCCTTTGGGGAAGTACTGGCGCAGCAGGCCGTTGGTGTTCTCGTTCGACCCGCGCTGCCAGGGCGAGTGCGGGTCGCAGAAGTAGATGTCCAGCCCGGTCGCCTCGGCGATCCGGGCGTGGTTGGTCATCTCTTTGCCCTGGTCCCAGGTCACGCTGCGGCGCAGCTGCTCGGGCAGCTCGGTCATCTTGTGGATCATCGCGTCCGCGACGGTGTCGGCGGTGTGGTCGCCGGGCAGGTGCAGCAGCAGCGTGAACCCGGTGGCGCGTTCGACCAGGGTCCCGATCGCGGAGGCGGACGCGGTCGACCCCAGGATCAGGTCACCCTCCCAGTCGCCCGGCACCGCGCGGTCCTCGACCTCTTTGGGCCGCTCGGCGATGTTGACCATGCCCGGAATCTGCCCCCGCCGCACCCCCTCGACCCGCCGCGGCTTCCGCACCGCGCGGCCGGTACGAAGATGCCGGACCAGCTCACGCTTCAGCGCGCCGCGGCCCTGCACGAACAGCGCCTGATAGATCGTCTCGTGCGACACCCACATCTCCGGATCGTCAGGGAAATCCTCGCGCAACCTGGCCGCGATCTGCTCAGGACTGTGATTCTCCTCCAACCGGGCCTGCACCTCACGCCGCAACACCAGATTCGTCGCCAGCCTCGCCTCCTTCGGCCGGCGCGCCTTCACGTCCGCATCGGCCTGCGCCGTGGACGCCCGATACACCGGACCAGAATGCGTGTTCGGGCTACGCGGCACCCGACGCAACTCCCGGCTGATCGTCGACGGAGCCCGCCCCAGCCGCTCCGCGATCTCCCGCACCCCCAACCGCGCCGCGCTGAGCACCGCGATCTCCTCCCGCTCGGCGAAACTCAAACACCGCCCCCGCCCGCCCGCTCCCGCCGATGGCATCACCCCGCCACGATCACCGAACCACTCCCAACCCTTCGCATGCGACACACCGACCGCCGCCGCAGCCTCCCCAACACCCAGCCCCGCACGCACCCCACCCCAGAACCCGTACTCCCACTCCACCGGAAACCGAGGACGACCACCCATCACAACACCCCTTCAACCAGAAGGCGTTGCAATCACCCCTTGAGCCCGCC
>NZ_JBSGTS010000069.1:0-1431 GCF_053607525.1 Kribbella sp. NPDC055110 | reverse complement strand
TATCCGGCTCTTCTGACTGATCCGTGGGTCAGTTTCGGCCGGGGAGGGGTGGGCGGTAGCCGCCGAGGGTGAGCATGGCCAGGGCGATGAGGGCGTGGGGGGATTTGAAGCCGAAGGCGATGCGGGTGATGAGGCGGATTTTGGTGTTGGCTGCTTCGATGCGTGCGTTGGACAGTCCGTGGTCGAGGGTGGCGTGGATGGCTGGGAGGTGGCGTTTGATTCTGCGGCCGAGTTCGACGAAGACGCTGATGCGGCAGCGTTGGGCCCAGGCCAGCCACGCTTTCAGGGTGTCTTTGCCGTCCTGGCCGCCGAGTTTGAAGACGTGCCGGAGGCCTTCTTTGAGGAGGTAGGCGCGGTGCAGGCGGGGGCTGGTGGTGGCGATCCAGGCGAGCTGGACGGTCTGTTTGACGGTGAGGTCTTCGGGGTTCTTCCACAACGCCCACCGCGACCGGGCGATGGTTTGGGCGTCCCCGCGGGAGGCGTGGTAGCGGCCCCCGGCCAGGTCGCCGATCTGCTGTTGGCCGCCCGTGGCGCGGCGGGCGGTGTTCCAGGCCTCGCGGCGTACTTCGTCCAGGCACTTGGTGGCCCAGGACACGACATGGAACGGATCGGCACAGAGCACCGCCTGCGGCGCCCGGGCAGCGACCACGCCGGTGATCCAGGTCGCGCCGTCGGCCGACACGTGCGTGAGCTTCTTGGCGCGGTCGGTCCCGAGGGCGTCGAAGAACCGTCCGACGGTCGCGGCGTCGCGGCCGGGTTCGGCCCACACCAGGTTCCCCGAGTCGTGGTCGACCACGACCGTCAGGTACTTCTGGCCCTTGCGGTAGGAGACCTCGTCGATCCCGATCCGCCGCAGGCCCGCGAGCCGGTCGGTCACCGCATCGACATCGGCACACACCCGGGTCACGATCGACCCGACCGTGCGCCACGCGATCCGCATCAACTCCGTCACCGCGGACTTCGAACACACCACCGCCAGCCACGCCACCTGATCATCGAACATCCGGGTATGACCGGCCCCGTGCCGCGCCCACGGCACCGACGCCACCACCACCCCATGCACCCGGCACCGCACCCGCGGCGCCTCAGCCTCCACCACCGCACGCACCGTCCCCAGATCCAGCGCCCGCCACCACCTGCGCCCCTCGCCCCGGTCAAACCACGGCGACCGCACCCCGCACCGCCCACACCGCCGACGCGCTCCCCTCGCCGGCCGCACCGACACCACCACGACCTGCCCCTCCTCGTCGAACTCGACACCCTCGATCACCGTCTGTTCGACCCCCAGCAATCCACGCCATAAGCTGACATTCCGCATGCCGTTCTCCGATCCACAGTTCTTGACCCTCGACAAGCCAAGAACCTAGTCAGAGAACGGCATGCACCAACTCAGACGCGCAGACCCACCCACGGATACGTCACGAGAGCCGG
>NZ_JBSGTS010000068.1:0-1503 GCF_053607525.1 Kribbella sp. NPDC055110 | reverse complement strand
CAACGTCGTTCGGTTAGGCGGCGGAGTGTGTGGTCAAGTCGGTGTTTCGGCTGGTGATAGGGGTGCAGCCCTTGTAGATGTGGTCCGGTCCTCCAAGACTGGTCCAACTCCACAAGGGCTGCTGTGTCCGATTCTGTCATTAGTCATGCTCCTGGCGTGTTCGCGCCGGGGCACTTGGGTGAACTGACCCGGGTCGTGCCGTTCGAGATGGTCGACGCGGCGCTGGCCGCGTGTCGTGGCCGGCAGCAGCGGGTGCGGCTGTTGCCGTCGCGGGTGGTGGTGTATTTGCTGCTGGCCGGGGCGTTGTTCGCCGGTCAGGGGTGGGGACAGGTCTGGTCGCGGTTGACCGCGTCCCTGCCCGGGGTGTGGGCGGCGCCGGCGGGTTCCTCGCTGACGCAGGCGATGCGCCGTGTCGGCATCGCGCCGTTGCAGGAGTTGTTCGACCTGCTCAAAGGCCCGGTCGCGGCCACGGCCACGCAGACGGCGCGGTTCGCCGGCCGACTCGTGGTCGCGATCGACGGCACGACCATCGCGGTGCCGGACACGCGTCCCAACCGGGCCGTGTTTCCCAAGACCGCCTGCGGACCGAACGGACCGGCGGGCTACCCGCTGCTGCGTCTGGTGGCGATCGTGGCCTGTGGGACCCGATCGGTCATTGACGCGGTCTTCGGCACCGACGCGGTCGGCGAGCTGACCTACGCACGTGACCTGACCTGTGCTCTGCGCCGCGGGATGCTGCTGCTGGCAGACCGCAACTTCGCCACATCCGCCTTCACCGGCGCCGTCGCGGCGGCCGGGGCGGACTTCCTGATCCGTGCCAAGACCGGACCCGCGCGCGACGGCTACCCGTGCAGCAGCGCCTGGCGGACGGCTCGTTCCTGTCACACATCGCCGACCTGCCGGTACGGGTGATCGAGGCGACGATCACCGCCCGGTCCGCCGACGGCACCACCCAGACCGGGCACTACCGGCTCATCACCACGCTCCTGGACCCGCACGAGGCACCCGCGATCACACTGGCGCGGCTCTACCACCAGCGGTGGGAAATCGAGACGGCCTACCTGGAACTGAAGTCCACCATCCTGGGCGGCAGAGTCCTGCGCGCCCAGCACCCGGCCGCCGTCATCCAGGAAACCTGGGCACTGCTGACCGCCTACCAGGTACTGCGCACCGCAATCGCCGACGCCGTCCTGCACCGCCCCGACCTCGACCCCGACCGGGCCTCATTCACTATCGCCTTGAACACCGCCCGCGACCAGATCACCCGCGCCGCCGGGATCACCACCGCCACCACCATCGACCTCATCGGCCGCATCGGCACCGCAATCCTTTCCGCCCTGCTCCCCAACCGCCGACCACGCATCCGCGCCCGCGTCATCAAACGCGCGATCTCCAAATATCGCGCCAACACCCGCACCCCCGACCGCCGCACCCGCGACGCCACCATCAACATCCAGATCCACAACTTGACCCCCGAAGCCGACACCTAACCGAACGGCGTTG
>NZ_JBSGTS010000067.1:0-1623 GCF_053607525.1 Kribbella sp. NPDC055110 | reverse complement strand
GAAATCATGAAGGCCTTTATTAGCTTAATATCAGAACCAAAAAGTAAGCTTACGTTGTCTAATTTAAAAATGCTAATTGAAAACAACATTGTACCTTCAGAATTTGCACAAGAAGTGAGATTCTTTCGTTTTAAAGATTACATCAGCAAAAAGGTGTACAAAACGGGTTAACCCCCTAATTTTGGACACATACTACTCTTAGCTCATTATTTCATAGAATTGCTCTTTATTTTAGGTGAGGCAAGAAAATCATCCTGCCTCATACTCTCACTTCTTTAATCGTTAGCTCTTCTGTTTGGTTTCGTTGATAAAATTCATTTGGTGCTAAATCTAAAATACTCGAATGGATTCTTCGATTATTGTAGAAATCCATGTATTCAGCCACCTCATGATACGCATCTGCGTAGGAATGAAAAGCGAACCGCCTCAAACATTCATACTCTAGTAATCGGTGAAACGACTCGATATGGGCATTCATATTCGGTGTTCTCGGCGGAATGCGTTCATGTTCGATGTGGAACGTTTCACATGCTTTCTGAAACGCTAGAGAAATAAATTGTGGACCATTATCCGTTCGAATGACTGGCTTTGTTTCTCTTTCAAATTGCTGACGCTTAAACAAGGCACGCTGCACGAGTTGGCCAGCGTCGTGTCCGGTACAATGTAAACCAATATGATAATCAATGATGGAACGGTCATATACATCAATGAGCGATAGAATAAAGAAGAAACGCTCTTCACCTTCGATGTAGCCGTATTTAATATCTGCTTCCCACAGCTGATTCGATTCAGTGATGATCCGGTTCCTCGCTAATTTTCTTGGATAGTGGAACTTCACTTCTCGCTGTGGCTGTAGGATATCGAGTTCCTTACATAATCGGTACACTTTCTTTTTGTTAATCTGTAGCGCATACTCGCTTCGAAGGCGGAGGCACAACTTTCGATAGCCATAGACACCGGCTTCACCTGAGATGAGTTCCATCAGCCATTCCTGTATTTGTTCATCCGGTATTTTTTTGCCGTTCTTAGTGAGTGAATAGCCCGGAATGGGTCTGCCCTCACTTACTGACTTTTCTTCTTTCTTGTATTGATAATAGTACGTAGAAGGAGAAATCTCTAAAATCTTCAGGACTTTACGGACGGCATAACCTTTCGCAATCCACTCATTCGCTATTTCAAGCGTTTCAGTAAGTGAGGGTTCTTCTTTTTTAGTACGTCACGGAGAATGGAAATTTCTAAATCTTTTTCGCCTAACAGCTTTTTAAGCTGGTCATTCTCCTCCTCCAACTGTTTGATCCCTGAGGGAGAAACAATATCTTGAATGCCGGAATGATCTAGATTGCCTTTTTCCTGAAAAGCTTTTACCCATTTGCTTACGAGATTTGGACTGAGCTCGTGACGTCTCGCCACCAAAGCTTTATTGCCTGTTTCAATTGCTTCTTGTACCACCTGTTGTTTAAATTCAGCAGAATGTTTTCGTCTTTGCATCACAAAAGCCCCCTTATTTGGCAACCTTAAGTATAAAACCACTCTTAGTAGGTGTCCAAATTCATTAGGGGGCTAAATAGATGACCACCTAAAGGAACGTGTGAAGAAATATCTAGAATAACTTACACACTTTTC
>NZ_JBSGTS010000066.1:0-2180 GCF_053607525.1 Kribbella sp. NPDC055110 | reverse complement strand
TGCTCCCGGTCTTCCCTCGTCGCTCCAGTCGCTTCGCTCCTTCCGCTCCTCAGTCCAGACCGGGAGGCCCCGTGACCGGTCTAGGAATGTGCTTCCCGCGTACCTACCCGGCCGCGCTCGTCACCGACGTGGCGCGGCGGCTCGACCGTGGTGGCGCGGACGAACTGTGGATCATCGAGGACTGCTTCTTCACGGCCGGGCCGTCGCTGGTGGCGGCCGCGCTGACGTCGACGGAGCGGCTGACCGTCGGGCTCGGGATCGTGCCGGCGGTCGCCCGCACGGCCGCGGTGACCGCGATGGAGTTCGCGACGCTGGAGGCGCTCGGGCCGGGGCGGTTCCTGCCCGGCATCGGTCATGGCGTGCAGTCCTGGATGGGCCAGATGGGCGTCCGGCCGAAGTCACCGCTGACGGCGCTCGAGGAAGTCACCACCAGCGTCACCCGGCTGCTCGGCGGCGAGGAGGTCAGCTTCGAGGGCAAGACGGTGTTCCTCGACAAGGTGAAGCTGGACGCGCCGCCGGCGGAGGTGCCGCCGATCCTGCTCGGGGTCCAGGGCCCGAAGTCGATGGCGCTCGCCGGGCGGGTCGCGGGCGGAGTCGTGCTGGCCGAGCCGGCGACCGCGCCGTACGTGCGTCAGTCGGTGGAGTACGCCGGATCGCCCGAGGGGTTCATGGTCGCGGTGTTCGCGGCGATGTGCGTGCGCGAAGACCGCAAGACGGCGTACGAGTGGACCGCGCCGTGGCTCGGCTGGCGGATCAGTGAGCGGCCGCCGCAGCTGACTGCGCTGCCGTTCTTCGACGAGATGAAAAAGCTGTACGACGCGTCGGGCGAGGCGGGACTGGTGGGGATGCCGAGCGACTGGTGGACCGCGATCGGGGCGATCGGAACGCTCGACGACGCGGCCGCGCATATCGAGACGTTGGAGGCGGCCGGGGTGCAGCACATCGGCCTGTTCCCGGATCCGGAGGTGGAGCACGGGCTGCCGCAGCTGGACTACGTCCTCGAGCTGGCGAACCGCTAGAGCGTTTCTCCCGGTCCGAGGCAAGGGGCCGGGAGACACGCTCTAGGCGCGCTTCTTCGGGACGTGCGGGCGATACGGGGAGACCGTCGGGTCGTTGGGGATCCAGAAGCGCCATGGCCGGTCGGCGGCCTCGCGCAGGCCGACGCGTGGGCCGGTCGCGGGTTGGCCCTCGAAGCCGGGGCCGTCGAGCAACTCGATGGGTGAGTTCTTCGCGAGCAGGTCGGCGCCATTGCCTTCACGTCCGATGCCGAGGGCAACACACAACCGAGCCGGACCGCGCGCGAGGTCGCGGTCCGGGTTGATCCTCGAGCGCTTGACCTGTGGCCCCTGGCGGACCTGGTTGCCGACGACCTTCTGTACAGCGGGCAGACCACGACGAGCGCGGGCGAGCTCAAGTCCTTCGATCACTTCGCCGGCCCGAAGCAGGACGGCCGACGGTTTGCTCTCCGGGCCGACGACCACGTTCATGCAGAAGTGCATGCCGTAGGTGAAGTACACATAGAGGAAGCCCGGCGGGCCGAACATCACCGCATTGCGCGCGGTCTCGCCGCGGTACGCATGCGAGCCGGGATCGTTCGGGCCGTCGTACGCCTCGACCTCGGTGAGCCGGACCGCGACCGCCCCCTCCTCGGTGGTGCTGCGCAGCACCATCCCCAACAACCGAGGCGCCACCTCCAGCACAGGACCAGCAAGAAGCGAGCGGCGCACGGGCATGCGCAGCACCCTAAACGACGCGTCCAAGTGTCGCGGGACGGAGGTGTGGGGAGGATTTCCGGCGCTCCGGTCAGATGTGCGGGCGTCGGTGGCGGCATCCGGAGACTCGCAACAGGCCGTGGAGACCTGGCACCCGACATTCCCTGTCTCCGCCCACCAGCTCCTGTCTCCAGCCCCCACCGCACCACCACCCACCGGCACCATCACCCGCCCGCACCACCACCCTCCCGCTCCACCGCACCACCGCCCGCTCCACCGGACCACCGCACGCACCGCACCACCGCATGCACCCCCGGTCCATCCCGCCGGCCGGCCCCGAGGTCGGGCGCGAGGTCGGGCGCGAGGTCGGGCGCGAGGTCGGGCGCGAGGTCGGGCGCGAGGTCGGGCGCGAGGTCGGGCGCGAGGTCGGGCGCGAGGTCGGGCGCGAGGTCGGGCGCGAGGTCGGGC
>NZ_JBSGTS010000065.1:0-2539 GCF_053607525.1 Kribbella sp. NPDC055110 | reverse complement strand
TATCTGCGCCGGGGGGGGGGGGGCCCCCGCCCCGCACCCCGGGACCCCCCCAGCCCCCCCCCCCCCGCTCCCCGGCGGCCGCGGGGGGCGCCGCGGTCGACGCGGGGTCGCCGGTCCGGAGCAGTGCCAGCGCGACGGCGAGATAGATGCCGATGGCAATGACCAGCGCGATCAGGATCGCCCGGGGAATGGTTCGCGCCGGCTCCCGGACCTCCTCCCCCATCGTGGCGATCCGCGCGTAGCCGGCGAACGCGAAGAACAACAGTCCCGCCGACTGCAGAACGCCGTACGCCGAGGTGCTGGTCGTCTCGTGATGGTGCGGTGCACCGGTGAAGAGGACGACGAGTACGAGGGCGAGTACGACGAGAGTGCACGTGACGAGGATCCTGGTGAGGCGTGCCGTCCTCGTCACGCCCCGGTAGTTGACGGCCGCCAACGCGAGAACCGCCGCGAGGGCGATCAACCGTCGTAGCCAGTTGTTGTCTGTGACGTAGGTTCCGAACGTCAACGCCATCGCGGCGCACGACGCGGTCTTGCCGATCACGAAACACCAACCGGCGGCGAAGCCCCACCACTTCCCCAGGCGCTCACGCCCGTACACGTACGTACCACCCGACACCGGATAGACGGCCGCCAACTGCGCCGACGACACCGCGTTGCAGTAGGCAACGATCGCCGCCAGCACGAGGCCGATCAGCAGACCGGATCCGGCAGCTTGTGCGGCCGGCGCCCAAACCGCAAACACCCCGGCACCAACCATCGAGCCGAGCCCGATGAGCACCGCATCCCCCACACCCAACCGCCGCGCCAGTGCGGGACCGGTCTGCCGGGAGTCGACGTGCCCCAGACCGGACCGCCCTGGAGTAGATGCCTCCGGGGCGGATTTCCCCGGGGCGGATGTCCCCGGGGCGGGCGTCCCCGGGGCGGGTGTCTTCGGGGCGGGTGTCTTCGGGGCGGGTGTCTTCGGTTGAGCGCCGTGCTCCGGGCCCGGGCGGTCGGCGTTCATCTCAGTTGTCCGCCGCCATCGCCTCCGCGATCTGCGCTTCGGCATCGGCGACGTCCTCCTTGGGGGCTTCGGGGAGCAGGTCCGCCCACAGCGGCAGCATCTCCCGGCGCGCCTCGAGCATGCCGAGCGGGCGCGGGTAGAACCAGACGTGGAAATGGGCCGAACCCTCGCCCCAACGATAGACGTCCACCCGCACGATGTCGCCGAGCGCCAGAATCGCCCGCTCGATGCGTGCACCTCCTACCCACCACCGCCCCCACCCACTGCACCACCGCGCCACCGCCCCACCCACCGCACCACCTGCTGCACCACCGCCCCACCCACCGCACCACCTGCTGCACCATCTGCCCCGCGCTGCCGCCCCGCGCTGCCACACCACCTGCCGCACCATCGCCCCGCGCTGCCACACCACCTGCCGCACCACCTGCCGCACCTCCGGCCCGCGCTGCCACACCACCTGCCACACCACCTGCCGCACCACCGCCCCGCGCTGCACCATCTGCCGCACCACCGCCCCGCGCTGCCGCCCGCCCACCGCACGCCGGACCGCCCACTCCCGCCCTGCCACCTCCCGCCGGGCTCAGCCCAAGACGAGGGGATATCCGTTCGCGTGTTGGGTTCTCCCCTCGCATACCAGGGGAGAACCCCCAACGGGACGGGATATCCCTTCGCGTTGGGGAGGTGTTTGAGGACGGCCGGGCGCCGGAAGGAGGCTGAGGCGTCGGGAGCTGAGGCGCGGGGGGCTGAGACGCGGGGTGATCGCGCGAGGCGGGCGCACGAGGTGATCGCGGGAGGCGGTCACGCACGACGGTCACGGCAGGTGGTCACGCGCGATGGTCACGGGAGGTGGTCGCGGGAGGGGGCGCGCGGTGGTCGCGGGAGGGGTCTCGCGCGACGGTCACGGGAGGTGGTCGCGGGAGGGGGCGCGCGGTGGTCGCGGGAGGGGGTCGCGGGAGGGGGCGCGCGACGGTCACGGGAGCGGGTCACGCGCGACGGTCACGAGAGGGGGTCGCCCGGTGGTCGCGGGAGGTGGTGGGAGGTGGTGGGGTGGGGGTTAGGTTGCGTTCAGGACGCCGAGTAGGCGGGCTACTTCGGTGGCTACGGCGTTGCGGGCGGGGCCTAGGTATTTGCGGGTGTCTACCAGGTTGGGGTTGGCGGCCAGGACCTGGCGGACCTTGTCGGTGAAGACGTTGTTGAGGTGGGTGGCGATGTTGACCTTGGTCATGCCGGCTTCGACCGCGCGGGTGAGGTCGGGGTCTGCGACGCCGGAGGAGCCGTGCAGGACGAGCGGTACGGCGACGGCCTCGTGGAGGCGGGTGATGAGGTCGAAGTCGAGGGTCGCCGTACGCTCGGTCATCGCGTGCGAGGAACCGACCGCGACGGCGAGCGCGTCCACGCCGGTCGCTTCCGCGAAGGCGACGGCCTCGTCCGGACGTGTACGGGCGCCGGGCGCGTGGACGCCGTCCTTCCCGCCGACCTCGCCGATCTCGGCCTCGACGAAGACACCGTGATCGTGGCAGAAGGATGTCACCT
>NZ_JBSGTS010000064.1:0-2623 GCF_053607525.1 Kribbella sp. NPDC055110 | reverse complement strand
CGCGTCGGCCTGGTTGGCGGTGGCGCGGCATTCCGCGGCGTTTTCCAGCAGGTCGCGGGTGGGGAGCGACTCCAGATCTTCCTCGAACATGTGTTCGATTCTATGCACTCTAAGATCCGGGTTCAAGTCGACGTCAGGCCCGGATTCCCTTGTCCACAAGGGGAAATGTCACATGTTCGGCGTGCGAGGAAACGTGTATACGGCGAGGGTTGCGAGTCGGTGGCGGGTGGTCCGGAGGGGTGATGCGACTGGTCAGGCGCCGAGGTGGGCCGGCTGCGCTCTGTCCACGCGGCGCTGTCCGTGCAATGGAGGCCAGGGCGGTCCGGTGCAGGGCGGTCCGGTGCAGGGCGAAGTGGGTGAGGTGGGCGGGGTGCGGGTGGGTGGTGGGTGTGGGGTTGTTGCTGCTTTGCGGGCTTAGGGTCGGGGTATGGGTGAGTTTGTGGTGGAGGCTCCGGTTGTTGGGGTGACTGTTTATCCGGATCGGGCTCGGGTTACTCGGCGGGGGCGGGTTGTGGTGCCGGGTGGGGATCAGGTGGTGTATGTGGAGCCGCTGCCGTGGTCGCTGGAGGAGGACTCGGTGCGGGTGTCGGGGCGGGGGCCGGCGACGGTGCTGGGGGTGGATGTGGCGACGCGGTATCTTGCGCAGGCTCCGGACGAGACGGTTGCGGAGCTTGAGCGGGTGCAGCGTGCGGCGCAGGACGAGATCGCGGCTCTCAGCGACGCGGACGACGTACAAGTGCAGCTGGAGATGTTCCTTTCACAGTTGGCGAAGCGGGCCGGTGGGAGCTTTGCGCGTACGTTGGCGGCGGGCGATCCGGGGCCGGAGCTCGGCGGGTTCATCGAGTCGCTCGCGGGCCGGTTGTCGGCTGTACGGGCGACGCGTCGGGAGCTGAGTATGCAGCGCCGCGAGGTGGAGGAGCGTCTCGCGGCCGTGGGCCGTCGGCTCGCTGCGCTACCAGAGATGCGCGCGCCTGACCGACTTGCCGCGGCTGTCGCGTTGGCGCTGGATGCCGAGGCGGAGGTCGAGATCGAACTCTCGTACGTCGTGCCCGCGGCCGGGTGGACGAGCTCGTACGACGTACGTCTCAAGGGCGACCAGCTGACGCTGAACTGGTATGGCCTGATCACGCAACACACCGGCGAGGACTGGCCGGAGTGCGACCTCACTCTCTCGACGGCCCGGCCGACCGTGACCGCGAAGGTACCGGAGCTCGACGCCTGGTACCTCGACCGCGCGCGCCCGCCGATGCCGCACGCACCGGCCGCCGTTGCACTGTCCCGCGGCGCAGCCCGGCCGACGGGAGATGTCATCGAACAATCGGCCCTGTTCGCCGACCTGGATGCGACCGTCGAACACGGTGTGACCGCGGCAACGTACACCCCGCCGCGACCCGTCGCCGTACCAGCCGACGGCGCGACCCACCGCGCGACGATCGCGGCGATCGAACTCGACGCCGACCTCGACTACATCACGGCCCCGGTGCGATCCACCGACGTACATCTGCGCGCCACGGTCGTGAACTCGTCCGCCCACACCCTCCCGGCCGGAAAGGCCGCGGTCTTCCACGAGGCGGACTTCGTCGGCTCCGCCGCGTTGCCGCTCTGGGCTCCGGGAGAGGATGTCGAGCTGGCCCTCGGCCTGGACGATCGGATCCGGGTCGAGCGGAAGCTGGTACGGCGGGACGCGACGAAGGCGACGCTCGGGTCGACGCGCCGCCGGCAGGTCGAGTACGAGACGAAGATCGAGAACCACACGCCGCGCTCCGCCCGGATCACCGTCCTCGACCAGTTCCCGGTCGCCCGCGACCACGAGATCACCGTGAAGCGACTGACCGCCGACCCCGAACCCGCGGAGACCACCGACCTGGGCGTCATCACGTGGAAACTCGACCTCGCCCCCGACGCCGAAACCACCGTCAAACTCGCGTTCCGCGTGGACACCGGCAAGTCCGTGGACCTCACCGGCTGGCGCGAATAACCAACCACCCCCACGCCCCGCCTCCAACCACGCCGCCACCTCCCAGTGCCCCAGTTCCCACAGCCCCAGTTCCCACAGCCCCACCTCCGACAGCCCACAGCCCCAGCCCCACCCACCCGACCCCGCGCCCATCTCCCGCCTACCTGCCGCCGCACCTCCCGAGCCAGAGCCCCCCGCGCGCCGGCTCCCGCGGGTTCAGCAACGCCAAGGGATATCCGTTTCTTGTGATTGATGTGTGGGTGGTCGACGGGTTCGAGGGCCGTGCCGGGCTTGGTGTGATGTGCACGCTCGACAGGATGTGTCGGGGGTGGGGTAGTGCACCTGAGCGTGAACGTGTCCGTGCGTACACCGTCTCGCCGGTGCACTACCTGTCGAGCGTGCACATAACCCCGCCGCGAGCAGCCGTCCCGCCACCAGCCCGATCACCCAGCCGGCACCAAACCCACCCATCTGGCACAAGAACGGATATCCCCTGGCGTGGTGGGTTCTCCCCTCTAACACCAACGGAGAAGCCACAACACCATCGGATATCCCCTCGTGTGCGGAGGCTCTTGTCGCGCCCGACCTCGGGGCCGGCCGGCGGGATGGACCGGGCGGTGCGTGCGGCGGTGCCGTGCGTGGGGCGGTGGTGCGGGCGGGTGGTGC
>NZ_JBSGTS010000063.1:0-2962 GCF_053607525.1 Kribbella sp. NPDC055110 | reverse complement strand
CCGTCGTACGTGTGAGCGTCACCATCCCGATCAGCCGCCGGACGCCTGCTTGAAGGCGTCCTGGGCCGAGGCCTTACCGGTCAGCGCCAGCTGGATCGCCTGGTAGATCACCTTCGCGGCGTCCGGCCACTTGTCCCCCAGCTTGCCGGTCCGCGCCCGGGCGGTCTTGACCTGCTCGGCGAAGGCCTTCATCGACGGGACGTCCTTGGCGTACTGGTCGAGCAGCGCGAGCTTGGTCGGGAGAGTGAACCGGGCCTTCGCCCAGGTCAGTTCGTTCTCGTCCGAGTTCAGGCACTTCACGAAGTCCGCGGCCTTCTGCTGCTTGGCCTGGTCCTTGTTCAGCGGGACCGTCCAGGCCTCACCGCCCAGCGGCGCGACGGGAGTCTGATCCGGCTTGTTCAGCGGGAACGTCACGACGTCCCACTTGACCTTCGGGTTCTTGTTCAGCGACGGGATCTGCCAGGGGCCGTTCACCATCATCGCGGCCTTCCCCGCGATGAACTGGTCGTTCACGTCGCCCTGCGTCCAGTTGATGACGCTCTTCGACGCCGACCCCGACTTGACCAGATCCACCCACAGCTGCAGGGCTTCTGCCACCTGCGGGCTGGTCAGATCGGTCTCGTCACCGCCGTTGGTCCACATCGCCGGCAGGAACTGCCACGAACCCTCGTAGGTCGCGTTGGCGTTGAAGGCCATCCCGTACCGGCCGGGTTTGGTGAGCTTCTTGGCGGCCGCCTTCAGCTCCTCCCAGGTCTTCGGCGGCTGCACACCGGCCTCGGCCAGCATGTCCTTGTTGTAGAACAGCGCGATCGTGTTCGTCACCGGCGCCAGCCCGTAGAGCTTGCCCTGGTACGACGTCGCGTCGACCATGCCCTGGATGACTCCGTCGCCGTTCAGCCCCAGGTCGTTCAAGGGCGCCAGCGCACCGGTCGCGGCGATCTGCTGTACGTCGGGATTGTCGAGCATCAACACGTCGGGCAGGGTCTTCGACGAGGCCTGCTGCAGCACCTTCTGGATCAAGGTGTCACCAGGCACCGTCTCCCGTTGAATCGTGATGCCGAGCTGGGTCGCGCAGGAGTCAAGTCCCTTCTGCACAAGGGATTTGTCCGGGTCGTTGTTGTAGTAGTCCAGGATCGTGAGGCTCTTGACGCTGTCGCCGGACGAGGACGACGACTGGCCGCCGCCGTTGTCACCGCAGGCGACCAGCAGGAGCGACACCGTCGTCGCACCCGCCAGCGCGGCGGCGATCCGCTTGCTGATCATGACATCGGGCTCCTTCAAAGCGTTTAACCGATAGGCCAAGGGACTGGAGGTGGATCTTGTGGATTTGGCGGTAAACCGCTTAACTGAGGCGTTGAAGGACTATGTTCCGTACGTCACACCGCTGTCAAGAGTTCGGAGGGGGTCGGATCGATGGTCACGATGAAAGACGTCGCCCAGCGTGCCGGGGTGTCGATCGCGACCGTCTCGTTCCTGCTGAACGACACCAAACCGGTGACGGCGGCGACCCGGGCGCGGATCGAGCAGGCGATGCTCGACCTCGGGTACCGCCGCAACATGGTCGCCCGCGCGCTGGCCAGCCGGCGGACGCACATCATCGCGATGGCCTACCCGGCGCTGGACCACAAGTTCGGGTTCTCGGCGGCCGAGTTCTTCACCAGCGCGGCCGACGCGGCCCGCAAGCAGGACTACCACCTGGTGCTCTGGCCGGTCGGGAACGACGGGACCGAGCTGAAGGAACTCGTCGGTCAGGGTCTCGTCGACGGCGTCGTACTGATGGAGGTCCAGCTGGACGACCCGCGGGTCACGGTCCTGCAGGAGACGTCGACGCCGTTCGCGCTGATCGGACGGACGTCGTCCCTCGAGGGCCTCGCGCACGTCGACATCGACTTCGACCGGACCGTCGAGGACGCGGTCGGGCACCTGTACGAGCTCGGCCACCGTCGGATCGTGCTGATCTCGGGGAACCTGACCGATCCGGTGTTCAGCACCTACGGGCCGTACGTGCGCTCGGAGGCGGCGTACCGGCGGGTGGCGGCCGAGTACGGGCTGGAGATCGTCGTGATGGAGAGCGCGGGATCGACCCGGTCCGGTCAGGAGGCGATGACGCAGCTGGTCGAGGCGCATCCGGACACCACAGCTGTGTTGATCGTCAACGAGTTCGCCGCGCTCGGGGCGGTCGCGGGGCTGAATCGCCTTGGCTACAAGGTTCCTGAGGACATCTCGGTCCTCCCGTTGCTGATGGCGCCGGAGATGGCGGCGCTGACGAATCCACAGCTGACGATCATGCGTACACCCGGCCCGGAACTCGGTCAGCTGGGCACCGAGTCCCTGATCCGCCAGGTCGAGGGCGCCGACCCGCTCCCACCGCAGCTCGTGCCCGCCAAGCTCTACCCCGGCGCTACGGTCGCAAGTCCCAGAGCGCCGCGATCAAAGGCCGGTGCAGGTCGGCGCGGCGGGCGCAAAGCCCGATCGTGAGAGGTTCCAGGTCGGCCGGCAGCTCGACGAGCTGATCGCGAACAACGGACGACTCGAGCACAAGTCGCGGTACGACGCAGGTCCCGCAGCCCAACGCCACCAGAGCGAGCAGCGCCTCGTTCCCGTCCGACTCAGCCGCGATCACCGGTTTCGTCCCCGTCTTCCGAAACCACCGAAACGCCGCATCACGCACCAACTCCTGTCTCCAGTCCCCACCGCACCACACCACCGCCCGCACCACACCACCGCTCGCCCGCACCGCACCACCGCCCGCCCGCACCGCACCGCACCACCGCACGCACCGCACCGCCCGGTCCGTCTCGCTGGCCGGGCCTGGCCGGGCGCGACGAGAGCCTCCGAACGCGAGGGGATATCCGATGGTGTTGTGGGGCGGATTCATGCGGTGGTTGCAACACCGGGTGGATTTGCTTGGTCGGATAGTAGTTTGTCGAGGGCTTCGGTAGGGGTGCGCCAGGCCAGGCGT
>NZ_JBSGTS010000062.1:0-3071 GCF_053607525.1 Kribbella sp. NPDC055110 | reverse complement strand
ATGAAAGACGCCCAATGCCCGTGAACGGGGATACTTCAATTTCGGCATTGACTTTCGGCACGCTGTTGAGTTCTCAAGAATCGGACGCACACCGCAGCTTGGCCTTGCAGCCAGGCTCCCGGGGCAACCTGCGTTACTCTACCGGACCAGATCCACCGAGTCAAGACCCAATTTTTCTGACCCTCCACCCGCGTCCAGTCGACCGACCCGAGTCCGAAGACACGTTTCGGCTGCTCTAGCCTTGGGGGGTTCGGAGCGGCCGGCCGCTTTCGCGTCCCGCGCTTCGCTCCAACAAGAAGAACATTACGTGGCTCGCAGGTGACCGGTCAAATCGGCTCCCGGTGTGCTGAATCACAGGCTTGTAATTTGCCTTCGGCAACCCGGATGTGGGAGTGGAGACCACCCCCGCACCGGTGCGTCAGCCCTGTACCTGCGACGCCAGAACCCCTGCAAATGAACGCTTCCCACGCCGCAGCACAAGCACGCCGCCCGGCAGCAGATCCTCCGCGGCCGGCACGTACTCCGCGTCCTTCACCTTCTCGTTGTTCAGGTACGCGCCACCTTCGGCGACCGTCCGCCGTGCGGCCGACTTACTCGCCACCAGGCCAGACTTCACCAACAGGTCGCCGTACGTCGGCATTGGTTCGCCGGCGCCCAGCTCGACGTGCGGTGCTTCGCGTAGTGCTGCCACGAGCGTGGAGCCGTCCAGTGACGCCAGCTCCCCCTGGCCGAACAGGGCCTTCGAGGCTTCCTGCACTCGCCGAGTCTCCTCGGCCCCATGGACCAAGGTCGTCACGTCCTCGGCCAGCACCCGTTGCGCTTCCCGTGCCTGTGGTCGATCAGCGGTCGCCTCGTCAAGGGCGGCCAGTTCCTCCGCCGTACGGAACGTGTAGAACCGCACCAGCTGCATCACGTCACGGTCGTCGCTGTTGAACCAGAACTGGTAGAACGCGTACGGCGACGTCAGCTCCCGGTCCAGCCACACGGTCCCGGACTCGGTCTTCCCGAATTTGGTCCCGTCGGCCTTGGTCACCAGTGGCGTCGCCAGTGCATGCGCCTTGCCGGCCTCGGCACGACGGATGAGCTCGACACCGGCCGTCAGGTTCCCCCACTGGTCGCTGCCACCGGTCTGCAGCGTGCAGTTGTGCCGCCGGTACAGCTCGAGGAAGTCCAGCGACTGCAGCAGCACGTAGCTGAACTCCGTGTAGCTGATCCCCTGCTCCAGCCGCGCCTTCACCACTTCGCGGCCGAGCATCCGGTTCACCGGGAAGTGCTTCCCGATGTCCCGCAGGAAGTCGAGGGTGTTGAGGTCCTTGGTCCAGTCGTAGTTGTTGACGATCCGGGCCGGGTTCGGCAGCGACTCGTCGAAGTCGACGAACTTCTCCACCTGGCCGCGGACCTTCTCGACCCACTCGTGGACGATGTCCTTCGGGTTCAGCACCCGCTCGGACGTCTCCTTGGGGTCACCGATCAACCCTGTGGCGCCACCAACGAGCCCGATCGGGTTGTGGCCGGCCAGCTGGAGCCGTCGCAGCGTCAGCAACTGCAGCAGGTTGCCCATGTGCAGGCTGGGCGCGGTGGGGTCGAAGCCGACATACGAGGTGATCGGTCCCGCCGCCATCGAGGCCCGGAGGGCATCCGGATCGGTGGAGTGGGCGATCAGGCCACGGCTCTCCAGGTCGTCAAGCACCTGAGTGCGGCGTTCGGTCACTAGTTCTCTCCTCGAGTACGTCGGTCAGCACTAGTGTCCTGTACGGCGAGGTACGGCGACTCAGGTGGGTTCGGGCCGCGTCAGCACCGAGCGGAGCTGTGGACGCAGCGCATGTCCGTCCGGGCCTTGCACTGTTACCGCGGTCGGACGCTGTGGGTCGTGGGCACCAGGGTCCGGGTTAGGGACCGGTAGACCGTGTGACAGGACCTGCTCGGCCGGGGTGAGCTGGCGGATGCCGATGGCGAGCACGTGGTCCGGATGGGTCTGCGCGAAGTCGCCGTACAGCTGGGGGTCGTGCTGGCCGTCGTCACCGACCAGCACCCAGCGCACGTTGGGGAACTCGCGAGCCAGCCGACGCAGGGCGGTCCGCTTGTGCTCCTGGCCGCTGCGGAACCAGCCGGTGTTCGTCGGTCCCCAGTCCGTCATCAACAACGGCCCCGGTGGGTACCCGTGCCGTGCGAGGAAGCGAGTCAGCGTCGGTGCGGTGTTCCACGCCCCGGTGGAGAGGTAGAACATCGGTGCGCCGGGGTGGTCCGCCAGCAACTCCTCGTACAGACCGGCCATTCCCGGTACGACGCGGCGCGCCTGCTCGTCGCGGACGAACGTGTTCCAGGCCGCGATCATCGGACGCGGCAGCATCGTGAGGATGACCGTGTCGTCGATGTCGCTGACGAGACCGAACTCGGCCTCCGGATCCGGGACGAAGATCCGCGCCCGCGCCTGGCGATCGCCGTGCACACCGAGCACGATTTCGTGCCAGCCCGGCGGCAGCACCACCGGAACATTCAGGTCGATGAACCCGCCGCGATCGGTCACGGTGTCGAACGTCTGCCCGCTGACGGTGACGGTCACCGGCACCTTGGTCGCCGGCGCGGTCACGAACGCGCGCCAGCCGCGCACCACCTGGTCCTCGTCGTACCGCGGCTGGTTGCGGGGGTCACGTCCCAGCACGACACGGGCCAGTACGCGGACGAATTCGGTGGTGCCGTAACCGACCTGCGGGATGATCCGCTCCTGCCAGCCACGACGCCGGAGAATCGTCGCCACCCCGACGTTGAACCAGTCCTCGAGACGGGACGAGTAGTGCGGACGGGCCATACCAGAAACCTACCCGCAGCGCGGTCCGCTAGTCGCCCTCCCTCGCGGTCCGCGG
The DNA here is from genome assembly GCF_053607525.1 of Kribbella sp. NPDC055110. NCBI lineage: Bacteria > Bacillati > Actinomycetota > Actinomycetes > Propionibacteriales > Kribbellaceae > Kribbella > Kribbella sp. NPDC055110. Next base: position 207 of record NZ_JBSGTS010000062.1, on the reverse strand, counting down.
ACACCTTTGACCTGTCCTTCACGAACTGTCGGTCGCATCTCCTACCGTCTACCCATGACCGTCTTGAATGCCGCGCCTCCGGCGCGGGGGTCCCGGGGCTTTTGCTCCCGGTCTTCCCTCGTCGCTCCAGTCGCTTCGCTCCTTCCGCTCCTCAGTCCAGACCCCGGGGGGTATAAAAAAAAGAAACAGCCCACGACAAAAACCCGG
>NZ_JBSGTS010000061.1:0-5071 GCF_053607525.1 Kribbella sp. NPDC055110 | reverse complement strand
CCATGGAAGTGCTCTACCTACTGAGCTATGGAAGCATGGCTCCGCAGGTAGGATTCGAACCTACGACCGATCGGTTAACAGCCGATAGCTCTACCACTGAGCTACTGCGGAATAATATAAAGCTTCATAAACAAACATGGTAGAATTAATAAATCTGCTTGGCGGCGTCCTACTCTCACAGGGGGAAACCCCCGACTACCATCGGCGCTGAAGAGCTTAACTTCCGTGTTCGGTATGGGAACGGGTGTGACCTCTTCGCTATCGCCACCAAACAAATTGAGAGTGTTCTCTCAAAACTAGATAACAGGTGTGACATCATTCAAAAATATGGTTAAGTCCTCGATCGATTAGTATCTGTCAGCTCCATGTGTCGCCACACTTCCACCTCAGACCTATCAACCTGATCATCTTTCAGGGATCTTACTTCCTTGCGGAATGGGAAATCTCATCTTGAGGGGGGCTTCATGCTTAGATGCTTTCAGCACTTATCCCGTCCGCACATAGCTACCCAGCGATGCCCTTGGCAGAACAACTGGTACACCAGCGGTGCGTCCATCCCGGTCCTCTCGTACTAAGGACAGCTCCTCTCAAATTTCCTGCGCCCGCGACGGATAGGGACCGAACTGTCTCACGACGTTCTGAACCCAGCTCGCGTACCGCTTTAATGGGCGAACAGCCCAACCCTTGGGACCGACTACAGCCCCAGGATGCGATGAGCCGACATCGAGGTGCCAAACCTCCCCGTCGATGTGGACTCTTGGGGGAGATAAGCCTGTTATCCCCGGGGTAGCTTTTATCCGTTGAGCGATGGCCCTTCCATGCGGAACCACCGGATCACTAAGCCCGACTTTCGTCCCTGCTCGACTTGTAGGTCTCGCAGTCAAGCTCCCTTGTGCCTTTACACTCTGCGAATGATTTCCAACCATTCTGAGGGAACCTTTGGGCGCCTCCGTTACCTTTTAGGAGGCGACCGCCCCAGTCAAACTGCCCACCTGACACTGTCTCCCCGCCCGATAAGGGCGGCGGGTTAGAAGGTCAATACAGCCAGGGTAGTATCCCACCGATGCCTCCACCGAAGCTGGCGCTCCGGTTTCCAAGGCTCCTACCTATCCTGTACAAGCTGTACCAACATTCAATATCAGGCTGCAGTAAAGCTCCACGGGGTCTTTCCGTCCTGTCGCGGGTAACCTGCATCTTCACAGGTACTATAATTTCACCGAGTCTCTCGTTGAGACAGTGCCCAGATCGTTGCGCCTTTCGTGCGGGTCGGAACTTACCCGACAAGGAATTTCGCTACCTTAGGACCGTTATAGTTACGGCCGCCGTTTACTGGGGCTTCAATTCGCACCTTCGCTTACGCTAAGCGCTCCTCTTAACCTTCCAGCACCGGGCAGGCGTCAGCCCCTATACTTCGCCTTACGGCTTCGCAGAGACCTGTGTTTTTGCTAAACAGTCGCCTGGGCCTATTCACTGCGGCTCTCTCGGGCTTGCACCCTAACAGAGCACCCCTTCTCCCGAAGTTACGGGGTCATTTTGCCGAGTTCCTTAACGAGAGTTCTCTCGATCACCTTAGGATTCTCTCCTCGCCTACCTGTGTCGGTTTGCGGTACGGGCACCTCTCACCTCGCTAGAGGCTTTTCTTGGCAGTGTGGAATCAGGAACTTCGCTACTATATTTCGCTCGCCATCACAGCTCAGCCTTATGGGAAACGGATTTGCCTATTTCCCAGCCTAACTGCTTGGACGCGGATATCCAATACCGCGCTTACCCTATCCTCCTGCGTCCCCCCATTGCTCAAATGGTGAGGAGGTGGTACAGGAATATCAACCTGTTGTCCATCGCCTACGCCTTTCGGCCTCGGCTTAGGTCCCGACTAACCCTGAGCGGACGAGCCTTCCTCAGGAAACCTTAGGCATTCGGTGGAGGGGATTCTCACCCCTCTTTCGCTACTCATACCGGCATTCTCACTTCTAAGCGCTCCACCAGTCCTTCCGGTCTGGCTTCACAGCCCTTAGAACGCTCTCCTACCACTGTTCGAAGAACAGTCCGCAGCTTCGGTGATACGTTTAGCCCCGGTACATTTTCGGCGCAGAGTCACTCGACCAGTGAGCTATTACGCACTCTTTAAATGGTGGCTGCTTCTAAGCCAACATCCTGGTTGTCTAAGCAACTCCACATCCTTTTCCACTTAACGTATACTTTGGGACCTTAGCTGGCGGTCTGGGCTGTTTCCCTTTCGACTACGGATCTTATCACTCGCAGTCTGACTCCCAAGGATAAGTCATTGGCATTCGGAGTTTGACTGAATTCGGTAACCCGGTAGGGGCCCCTAGTCCAATCAGTGCTCTACCTCCAAGACTCTTACCTTGAGGCTAGCCCTAAAGCTATTTCGGAGAGAACCAGCTATCTCCAGGTTCGATTGGCATTTCACCCCTACCCACACCTCATCCCCGCACTTTTCAACGTGCGTGGGTTCGGGCCTCCATTCAGTGTTACCTGAACTTCACCCTGGACATGGGTAGATCACCTGGTTTCGGGTCTACGACCACGTACTCATGCGCCCTATTCAGACTCGCTTTCGCTGCGGCTCCGCATCTTCTGCTTAACCTTGCACGGGATCGTAACTCGCCGGTTCATTCTACAAAAGGCACGCCATCACCCGTTAACGGGCTCTGACTACTTGTAGGCACACGGTTTCAGGATCTCTTTCACTCCCCTTCCGGGGTGCTTTTCACCTTTCCCTCACGGTACTGGTTCACTATCGGTCACTAGGGAGTATTTAGCCTTGGGAGATGGTCCTCCCGGATTCCGACGGAATTTCACGTGTTCCGCCGTACTCAGGATCCACTCAGGAGAGAACGAAGTTTTGACTACAGGGCTGTTACCTCCTATGGCGGGCCTTTCCAGACCTCTTCATCTACCTCGTTCCTTTGTAACTCCGTACAGAGTGTCCTACAACCCCAAGAGGCAAGCCTCTTGGTTTGGGCTAATCCCGTTTCGCTCGCCGCTACTCAGGGAATCGCATTTGCTTTCTCTTCCTCCGGGTACTTAGATGTTTCAGTTCCCCGGGTCTGCCTTCTCATATCCTATGAATTCAGATATGGATACCACTCCATTACGAGTGGTGGGTTTCCCCATTCGGAAATCTCCGGATCAAAGCTTGCTTACAGCTCCCCGAAGCATATCGGTGTTCGTCCCGTCCTTCATCGGCTCCTAGTGCCAAGGCATCCACCGTGCGCCCTTTCTAACTTAACCGTTAAAAAGAATCACTATGTGATATCTTGTATTACTAATTGAATGTGATGTCTACTGTTATCTAGTTTTCAAAGAACACGTTTCGAAGGAATGATCCTTCAAAACTAAACAAGACAGGGAACGTTCTGTTTATAAGACCCAAGGTCTTATATTCCGTATAATATCCTTAGAAAGGAGGTGATCCAGCCGCACCTTCCGATACGGCTACCTTGTTACGACTTCACCCCAATCATCTGTCCCACCTTCGGCGGCTGGCTCCTAAAAGGTTACCTCACCGACTTCGGGTGTTACAAACTCTCGTGGTGTGACGGGCGGTGTGTACAAGGCCCGGGAACGTATTCACCGCGGCATGCTGATCCGCGATTACTAGCGATTCCAGCTTCACGCAGTCGAGTTGCAGACTGCGATCCGAACTGAGAACAGATTTGTGGGATTGGCTTAACCTCGCGGTTTCGCTGCCCTTTGTTCTGTCCATTGTAGCACGTGTGTAGCCCAGGTCATAAGGGGCATGATGATTTGACGTCATCCCCACCTTCCTCCGGTTTGTCACCGGCAGTCACCTTAGAGTGCCCAACTGAATGCTGGCAACTAAGATCAAGGGTTGCGCTCGTTGCGGGACTTAACCCAACATCTCACGACACGAGCTGACGACAACCATGCACCACCTGTCACTCTGCCCCCGAAGGGGACGTCCTATCTCTAGGATTGTCAGAGGATGTCAAGACCTGGTAAGGTTCTTCGCGTTGCTTCGAATTAAACCACATGCTCCACCGCTTGTGCGGGCCCCCGTCAATTCCTTTGAGTTTCAGTCTTGCGACCGTACTCCCCAGGCGGAGTGCTTAATGCGTTAGCTGCAGCACTAAGGGGCGGAAACCCCCTAACACTTAGCACTCATCGTTTACGGCGTGGACTACCAGGGTATCTAATCCTGTTCGCTCCCCACGCTTTCGCTCCTCAGCGTCAGTTACAGACCAGAGAGTCGCCTTCGCCACTGGTGTTCCTCCACATCTCTACGCATTTCACCGCTACACGTGGAATTCCACTCTCCTCTTCTGCACTCAAGTTCCCCAGTTTCCAATGACCCTCCCCGGTTGAGCCGGGGGCTTTCACATCAGACTTAAGAAACCGCCTGCGAGCCCTTTACGCCCAATAATTCCGGACAACGCTTGCCACCTACGTATTACCGCGGCTGCTGGCACGTAGTTAGCCGTGGCTTTCTGGTTAGGTACCGTCAAGGTACCGCCCTATTCGAACGGTACTTGTTCTTCCCTAACAACAGAGCTTTACGATCCGAAAACCTTCATCACTCACGCGGCGTTGCTCCGTCAGACTTTCGTCCATTGCGGAAGATTCCCTACTGCTGCCTCCCGTAGGAGTCTGGGCCGTGTCTCAGTCCCAGTGTGGCCGATCACCCTCTCAGGTCGGCTACGCATCGTTGCCTTGGTGAGCCGTTACCTCACCAACTAGCTAATGCGCCGCGGGTCCATCTGTAAGTGGTAGCCGAAGCCACCTTTTATGTTTGAACCATGCGGTTCAAACAACCATCCGGTATTAGCCCCGGTTTCCCGGAGTTATCCCAGTCTTACAGGCAGGTTACCCACGTGTTACTCACCCGTCCGCCGCTAACATCAGGGAGCAAGCTCCCATCTGTCCGCTCGACTTGCATGTATTAGGCACGCCGCCAGCGTTCGTCCTGAGCCAGGATCAAACTCTCCGATAAATGGATCACAGGTTAAGTTCACCGCATCCTGCGGCGACACCCGGCTGACGCGCGGTTGGAGCAAGTCGTGAGCCGGGGCATCCTGTCGCCCGCGGA
>NZ_JBSGTS010000060.1:0-5818 GCF_053607525.1 Kribbella sp. NPDC055110 | reverse complement strand
TTGATACGCCGACCACCTATATCTACACTGCTTTTGTGGTCGGCCGCGTCTGATGTGTATATGTGACTGGCGGGACCGGGTCCCGGGGGGGGGCGGATCGCGCTGCGATCCGCCCCCGGTCGTCGGGCCTACTTGTGCTTGCCTGCCACTTGCTCGGCGAGCTTCTGGCCATTGGCGAGCGCCTGCTCGACCGTGCCTCTACCGGCGATGGCCCCGGCGATGTCCTGGGTCACCTTCGTGCCGAGATCCTGGAATTCCGGGATGTCGACGAACTGCACACCGACTGTCGGCCTGGGCTGCACGCCCGGGTTGGTCGGATCGGCCTCCTCGATCGCCTTCAGCGTCATGTCGCCGAAAGCGGCCGCGGCCTTCTTGTACTCCGGGAGCTCATAGGTGCTGGCGCGCTTCCCGGCCGGAAGCCGAGCCCACCCGAGCTTCTCACCGACCAACTTCTCGTAGTCCTTGCCCGACGCCCACAGCATGAACTTCGATGCGGCATCGGCATTCTTTGTGGTCTTCGGCATGACCCACGACCACGTCCACAGCCACCCGGACGACTTGGTCTTCTCCACCGGAGCGAACACGTAGCCGACCTTGCCGGCGACCTTGCTGACATTCGGGTCCTCGAGCGAGCCGGCCGCCGAGGTCGCGTCGTACCACATCGCGACCTTGCTCTGGCTCATCGCGTTCAGGCACTCCGTGAACCCCGCCTGCGCCGCGCCCGCTTCACCGTGCGCCCTCACCAGGTCGACGTAGAACTTGGTCGCTGCGGTGAACTCGGGCGCGTTGACCTGCGCCTGCCAGTCCTTCGTGAACCAGGTGCCTCCGAAGGTGTTGACCATCGTCGTCAGCGGCGCACCCAGCTCGCCCCACCCGGGCAGGCCGCGCAGGCAGATGCCCTTCATGCCCGGCTGCGCACCGTCGACCTTCGCGGCGATGTCCCCGACCTGTTGCCAGGTCGGGCGCTCGGGCATCGCGATGCCCTTCGCCGCCAGGACGTCCTTGCGGTACATCAGGAACGAGGACTCACCGTAGAACGGCAGGCCGTAGAGCTTCCCGTCCTCGCCGGACAGCGACTGCACCATCGGCTTGAGCAGGTCGGCCTTGTCGAACTTCTGGTCGGCGTCGGCGTAGGAATCGAGCTCGTGCAGCCAGTTGTTCTTCGCCCAGATCGGGACCTCGTAGGCCCCGACGGTCGCGACGTCGTACTTGCCTGCTCCGGTCGCGACGTCCTGCGTCACCTTGTCCCGCAGCTCGTTCTCCGGCAGGACGGTGTAGTTCACCGTGATCCCGGTGTCCTTGGTGAAGCTGTCCGCGGTGAGTTTCTGGATGTCGACCATCTGCGGGTTGCCGACCATGAGGACGTTGATGGACTTCGCGCTGCCACCGCCACCGCCACCGGCGCCGCCGCCGCCGCCCGCACCACCGCAGGCCGACAGGGCCAGCGCGGCAGCGGCCGGCAGCGCCAGCGCGATCGTCGTACTCCGAATGAACCTGCTGCGCACAGCTGCCTCCAGATGTCGTAGAGCTCGTGTTGGTGCGCCTCGCCCCCACGGCGTCACGCCGCAGAGGGCGGCGCTCATATGAGCACGGCTCTGCTCATACATGAGTCTGCGGAGACCACTGCACAAATGTCAAGAGTTCATGCAACACTTGGGCGGCGTGACGCTCATCTGAGCGCGAGGTCGCGTGGGAGGAGAGCAGATGGAACCGGGAAGCGGTACCTTCGGGCCGTCGCAGCTGGTCCTGACGGCGTCTATCGCCCGCCGGTACTACGTCGACGGGCGGTCGAAGGTGGAGATCGCCGACGAGTTCCGGCTCAGCCGGTTCAAAGTCGCGCGATTACTCGACCAGGCGCGCAGCAGTGGCCTGGTGCGGATCGAGATCAGCCATCCCGGCGCCATCGACCTCGACCTCTCGGTCCGTTTGCAGGAATCCTACGGTCTCCGGCGGGCGATCGTGGTGGACACCCCGGAGGTGGATGAGACCGCCCTGCGGACGCAGCTCGGCAAGGCAGCCGCGGAACTCCTCTCCGAGATCGTCACCGCGGACGACGTTCTCGGGCTCGCCTGGGCCCGAGCGGTGACCGCCATGACCGAGCAGCTGACCGCACTCGCTCCGGTCCCGGTGGTTCAGCTCACCGGTGCCCTGACCCGTCCGGACGTCGAAGCGAACTCGGTCGAGCTCGTGCGGCACACCGCGCGCCTGTCGGGCGGACCGGCGTACCTGTTCTATGCGCCGCTCGTCGTGCCGGACGCCGCGACGGCGCGCGCGTTGCGGCAGCAGCCGGAGGTCGCCGAGGCGATCGGCCATTTCGACTCGGTGACGAAGGCCGTCGTCGGGCTCGGGTCGTGGGCGGCCGGGCAGTCGACGCTGTACGACGCGATGGACGAGAAGGCGTGTGAACAGTTGCAGCGCCGCGGGGTCGTGGCGGACATCTCGGGCGTGTTCGTGGACGCGGACGGCGTACCGGTGCAGAGCCGGGTCACCGACCGGGTGATCGCGATCAACGCGGAGCAGATGGGCCAGATCGACGAGGTGATCGCGATCCCGTACGGGCTCGCGAAGGTCGCAGCGGTGCGCGCCGCCGTACGCAGTGGGCTGGTGAACGCGATCGTTACCCACGCACCCCTGGCGAAGGCCTTGCTGCAACAGTCAGACTGACCGGCGATGCCTGCTGCTGAGGTCGAGCTGGTCGGAGGTACGGCGAACCGCGGGTTGGTGGTGCGGGTCGGAGATACCGTCCGGCGGCCGCTACGCGCCAGTAGTGCGGCGACGCATGCGCTGCTGCGGCACCTGGAGAGCGTCGGGTTCAAGGGTGCGCCGGCGTTCCTCGGCGTCGACTCGCGGGGGCGGGAGGTGCTCTCGTACCTGCCCGGGGAGACCGTTACGGCGCCGTACCCCTCCTGGTCCATGACGGACGAGGCGCTCGACAGCGTGGCGGTGCTGCTGCGGTCGTACCACCAGGCCGTCGCGGACTACCGGCCCGTCGGGCTCGAGTGGGCCGAGCCGGTGCCTGCCGGCTACGTGACCGGGCTGATCAGCCACAACGATCCGAACCTCGACAACGTGGTGTTCCGGGACGGTGTCGCGGTCGCCCTCATCGACTTCGATCTGGCCGGACCCGGATCGGCCTTGTGGGACGTCGCAACCGCCGTACGGCTGTGGGCCCCGTTGCGTCCGGACGCGGACATCCACGACGTACGGCGTGGGCAGTCGCTTGCTCGTCTCCGCCGCTTCGCGAACGCCTACGGCCTGACCGACGCCGACCGCCTCCGCCTGGTCGACGCCGCCGCCGACAACCACGTCTGGTGCATGGACTACGTCCGCCGCGGCTCCGAAGCCGGCCACCCCTGGTTCCGCCAACGCTGGACCACCGGCGAAGCGGAACTCACCGACCGCACGAATCGCTGGTTCAAGCGGTCGGACGCCGCACTCCGTCGCGCGCTCGTGAACTGAGCTCCCGCTCCCCCTCTTCCCTGCCCTCGTAGTACTTCTCCTGCAGCCGCTTGATCCACAGCGGGATGAAGATCGCTACTCCGGTCGGGAACGGAGTACCCCAGTCGTCCTCGCCCAGCAGCGCCACCACAAGCGCAGCACAAGCCAGGGCTATCACCACCATCCAGCCTTTGCGGCAGATTCGGGGACCGTCGTCGGACATCAGTCCGCGCCGGGTGACGGCTCCGATTCCGAACATCACCCCGGTCAGCAGGAACACGGTTGCCATGGCGATCCGGTACCACTGGTCGGCAGCGGCGTACGACCCGTAACCCCTCAGCGTGACCACAGCGGACACGAACCACCCGATCGCGATCAGCGCGTAGAACGCTGCGCCCAGCTTCATCTTCGGCACACCTGGTTATCGCGAGTGGGGATTGGCCGTTACTGCAGGAAGTGGAAGAGAATGTGCCGGTGCGTTCACGGGTGGTGTTGCTGGCGGGGCCTTCGGGGGCGGGGAAGTCGCGGCTCGCGGAGCAGGTCGGGCTGCCCGTCGTACGGCTCGACGACTTCTACCGCGACGGCGACGACGACGCGATGCCGCGGTCGCCGCTCGGGATCGTTGATTGGGACGACCCACGCTCCTGGGACGGGGACCGCGCGGTCGCGGCCCTGGAACAGCTGTGTACGACGGGAACCGCCGAGCTCCCGATCTACGACATCGCGGCCGACGGCACTGTCGGTCACCGTCCGGTCACCACCGGCGGCTCTCCGCTGATCGTTGCTGAAGGCATCTTCGCCGACCAGATCACCGGCGCGCTCCGCGACCGCGACCTGCTGGCGACCGCGATCTGCGTGTACCACCACCGCGTCGTCACGTTCGTCCGGCGGTTCCAGCGGGACCTCCGCGAGCACCGCAAACCCCCGCTGACACTGCTCCGCCGCGGCCTGCTGCTGCTCCGCGACGACCCGCAGGTGGTCCGCCGCTGTGTCGCCGCGGGCTGCGAACCCATGCGTCCGAAGGCCGCCCGTGCCCGGATCGAGACGCTTCTCACCCAGGCGACGTCTCAGTAGGACCTAGGTTGTTCGCCTGAAGTTCACCAAGTTCTGTTGGTATCGGGGCCAACCATCGGATGCACTCGGGGGCGAGTGGCCGAACGGAGAGGGACCCGTGAGACGTAATGCGTCAGGCATTGCCCTTGTAGTGAGCGCATTGCTGCTGGGTGTGACCGCCTGTGGGAGCGAGGACGGCACGTCGGCCAGTACTGCCCAGACCCCGGCCGCGAAACACTCCGCGCTCTCGGGTACGGCGGACAAGGCTCCGAAGAGCGCGCTCGCGGCACTGGCGGCGCTCCCCCGCGGGTACGTCGCGGATCCGCGCAACGTCACCGGTCCGTTCACCGCGTCGTCGTACCTCAACACCTGGTCCGCCGACCCGGCGCTGGACCGTGCCTTGCTGCTGAACGCGAGCTTCGTCGAGGGGTACCGGGCGACCCGGCTCAGCCCCGACAAGAAGAAGCGCTACACCGTGCAGTTGTTCAAGACCGGCTCGGCCGCCAAGGCGAAGGCGCTGCAGAAGGGCCTATGGAGCCAGGACGTCCACGACCACCCGTTCACGATCCCGAACGCGCTTTCCGACGCCCGAGTCGAGTACGACGGCAGCACCGACCAGTCGATCGCCGTAGCCGAAGCCAGCCTCGCGGTCGGCCCGATCGTCGTAGAGCTCACGATCCGCGAAGCCAGTGCCCTAGGCACCGACCTCACCCCCGACACCGCCCTCATCACCGCCCTGGCCGATGAGCAGCACACCCGCCTCACCACAACCTCCAGCTGAGCCCCCAGAACGGCGGCACGGGACGGCATAACCGGCTCTTGTGACCGACGCATAGGTGGTCGACGGGTCCCAGGGCGGCGCCGTCCTTGCTGTGATCGGCAGCTCGACAGGACATGTCGGACGGCCGGGTAGTGCACCTGAGCGTAAATGCGTCCGTGCGTACACCGTCCCACCGGTGCTCTACCTGTCGAGCTCACACATCCCCCGGCCACGAGCAACCGAGCCGCCCGCACCACACCACACCACCGCTCGCCCGCACCACCGCACCGCACCACACCACCGCACCGCACGCACCGCCCGCACCGCACGCACCGCACCACCGCACGCACCGCACCGGCCGGTCCATCCCGTCGGCCGGCCTTGGCCGGGCGCGACGGGCCCCTCGCACACGAGGGGATATCCGATGGTGTTGTGGGTTCTCTGTTGGTAGTAGAGGGGAGAACCCACAACACCAGGGGATATCCGGCTCTTCTGACTGATCCGTGGGTCAGTTTCGGCCGGGGAGGGGTGGGCGGTAGCCGCCGAGGGTGAGCATGGCCAGGGCGA
>NZ_JBSGTS010000059.1:0-6350 GCF_053607525.1 Kribbella sp. NPDC055110 | reverse complement strand
CGAGCGACCGGAACAGACCGTCACCCCGGCTCCCGCCGAGTCCCAACAGCAAGCACCGTATCGGTGCCTGCAGCAAGGATGGTGCCCTAGTGACCTGGATCGACATCCCGGACGGTTCGCCGTTCGGGCCGGAGAACCTGCCGCTCGGGGTGTTCCGGCACGGCGAGGAGGAGCCGCGGGTGGGTGCGGCGATCGGCGACCAGATCATCGACCTCGCGCCGGTCGCGTCCGCGCAGATGCTGGACGGCGCACAACTGTTCGCGGAGCCGACCCTGAACGCGTTTCTCGCGCTCGGCCGCCCGGCCTGGCGCGCGACCCGGAACTGGCTGCTCGACCTGGTCCGCAACTCGGCTGACCGGGACACGGTCGAGCCGCATCTGATCCCGCAGTCCGCAGTCACCATGCTGCTCCCGTTCGAGGTCGCCGACTACGTCGACTTCTACGCCTCCGAGCAGCACGCGACGAACCTCGGCCGGCTGTTCCGCCCGGACTCCGAGCCGCTGCTGCCGAACTGGAAACACCTGCCCGTCGGCTACCACGGCCGGGCCGGCACGATCGTTGCCAGCGGCACCGACATCGTCCGTCCCTCCGGCCAGCGCAAGGCGCCGGACGCCACGGTTCCGACCTTCGGACCGTCCCAGCGGCTCGACATCGAGGTCGAGCTCGGCTACGTCGTCGGTACGCCGTCCACGCTCGGAAAGCCTGTTTCCGTCGAGCATTTCCGCGACCATGTGTACGGCGTGGTTGTCGTCAACGACTGGTCCGCACGCGACCTGCAGGCGTGGGAGTACGTGCCGCTCGGCCCGTTCCTCGGCAAGTCCTTCGCCACGTCGATCTCCCCCTGGGTCGTCTCGCTCGACGCACTCGCAGCCGCCGCCGTCCCGCTCCCGGCGCAGGACCCGCCCGTCCTCCCGTACCTGGCCGGCAAGAACCTGGTCAACTACGACATCACGTTCGAGGTCAGGTTGAACGGTCACCTCGTGAGCTCCCCGCCGTACCGCGACCTCTACTGGTCGCCGGCCCAGATGCTCGCCCACATGACCGTCAACGGCGCCTGCGTCCGCACCGGCGACCTCTACGCCTCCGGCACCGTCAGCGGCCCCGAGAAGAACCAACGAGGCTCCTTCATCGAACTGACCTGGGCCGGCCGCGAGCCCCTCATCCTCGACGGCAAGGAACACGCGTTCCTCGAGGACGGCGACGAGGTCACCATCTCGGCGTGGGCCGCGACCGTGAACGGACCCCGCCTCGGCCTAGGAGAGGTCACCGGCCGCATCACCCCAGCCTGACCCCCCGCCTCACCACCACCCGCCTCACCACCACCCCCGGCACACCACCACCCGCCTCACCACCACCCCCGGCACACCCGACGCCGTCCGGCTAGCCCACCAAGCCGAGCTAGCTCACTCCCCCAGCCCACCCCGTCCCCTCCAACACGAGGGGATATCCACCGGTGTTGTGGGTTCTCCCCTGGCATACGAGCAGAGAACCCCTAGCACGAAGGGATATCCGGGTCTTCTGTCCGATGTGTGGGTGGTCGTCGCCCCACCAGGGACCCGGGAGGTTGTGCGGGGCCGCTGCCCACCACGGCGGCTCACCCGTGAATGACGGAGGTCAGTGGGGGAGAACTCCTGCTCGATCCGCGCCAATCCTCCGGAGCGGGGAAACAAAGTTGCACGGATCGACGATTTCTTTCCCCGCCGCGCCGGCTCACGCGGGCCGCCCGTGCGGCCTCAGGTCGAGTCGTGGCGTTTGGTTGCCCCTCGACACCGCGAGTCGTGAATCGAGGCTGCAGGTGACCGCCAAACCCCACGACTCGACGGGGCAGGGGAGAACCCCTAACACGAGGGGCGGTTATCCGGCCCCCGTGCCCGGCTGCCGGGCCACTCGGCGCCGCCCAACTCAGCCCAGCCGACCCACACCTGCGTCACAAGACCGGATATCCCCTCGCGTTGGGGGTTCTCCCCTGGTGTACGAGCAGAGAACCCACCATTCGAGGGGATATCCGTTCTTCTGCCCGAGGTGGGGGTGTGGTGGTGCCGGCTGGGCGATCGGGTTGGTGGCGGCGTGGCGGCGTGGCGGCGTGGCGGCGTGGCGGCTTGCGGCGGGGGTGATGTGCACGCTCGACAGGTAGTGCACCGGCGAGACGGTGTACGCGCGGGCGCGTTCACGCTCAGGTGCACTACCCGGCCGCCCGACATCTCCTGTCGAGCTTGCACATCACGCCGAGCCCGGTACCGCCCTGGGACCTGTCGACCACCCACACCGGTCACAAAAGCCGGATAACCCCCCTTGTTGGGCCGCCTCCCTCTCGGTTGATGTCTTTGGGTTCCCACCAACCCTCTGGGAGCGGCCGAAACGGTTGGCGCGCGCCCAAAGTGGGGCCTTCGGGTGGGACCGCGAGGCGAATTCTGTTCATTACTGTTTGTTTCTCTTGACGAGTTAGCGCTTACGTGCGAACTTTTGGCGCATGAAACGTTCAGTGGGGTGTGGAGTACTGGCTGTAGCCCTGGCCGCCGGGGTGCTGAGCGTGCCTGCAGGTGCGCACGCCGACAGCACAGCCGACGACCTGACACTGCGGTCGAGCGAGTTGACGGTCACCGTCGGGGCGGACTTTCCCCGGGTGGTCAAGTACGTCGACAACGCCTCCGGGCAGGCCCTCGCGGGTCAGCCGGACGCGATCTCGACGGTCACGATCGACGGCGTGGCCCGCACCGCGCATCTCACCGCGGCACCGACAGTCGACGGCGCGGTCGACGGCGCGGTCGACGGCGCGGTTGACGGCGCGGTTGACGGCGCGGTCGACGGCGGGCGGGCGTCGTACACGCTGGCCTTCGACGCCCTGCCCGGTGTCGAACTGGACGCGAGCCTGAGCGTGACGGGCCGGGTGACGAAGTTCGCGATCGACGCGGTGCGCGACACTGACACGAGTCGCGTGCACACCATCGACATCCCCGACCACGACCTGGTCTCGGTGGCGAGCACGGACGCCGGCGCGACAACTGCGCTCACCACGCTGGATCCGGATTCGACACGGACCGCGGACAAGATCACGCCGGTCACCGCGAGTACGCCGGGTGACACAACCGCGACCGGTGCGGCGTACGCGTTCGTCAACACCAGCGGGCTCGCGGCGGGCATCGAGTCGAGCTCGGTGTACGACAAGCCGTCCGGGCCGTCGGTCGACGACGGCGCCCGGTTCTGGCATCGCGCCCGAAAGGCCGCCGACGGCAGTACGCGCGTTGGCGTGTGGAGCGGCCAGTGGACGTACCGTGCCGACACGTCGCCGTACACCGAACCGCTCCCCTGGGCGAAGGTCGTCGTCACCCCCGACGCGAACAATGACCACACGGTCGACTGGGAGGACGGCGCGGTCGCGTTCCGATCGATCATGACCGAGCCGAACGGCGGCGACCAGGTCAAGAACCGGGTGATCACGCACATCCCGTTCAACTTCGCCAGCCAGGCCACGCACCCGTTCCTGCGGACCCTCGACGACGTCAAGCGGATCTCGCTCGCCACCGACGGCCTCGGCCAGATGGCAGTCCTCAAGGGGTACGGCGCTGAGGGCCACGACTCCGCCCACCCGGATTACGGCGGCAACTACAACACCCGCGCCGGCGGCCTGACCGACCTGAACACGCTGCTCAAGCAGGGCAAGTCCTGGAACGCGGCGTTCGGCGTGCATGTCAACGCGACCGAGTCCTACCCGGAGGCGAACGCGTTCAGCGAGGACCTGGTCGACAAGAACGCCAAGGGCTGGAACTGGCTCAACCAGAGCTACTACATCAAGCAGCGCCCGGATCTTGCCTCCGGCAACATCGTGAAGCGGTTCCAGCAACTCCGCGACGAGACCGACAAGAACCTGCAGGAGCTGTACATCGACGTGTATTACCAGTCGGGTTGGCTCGCCGACGGCCTGTCCCGGCAGCTCGCCGGCCAGGGCTGGCAGATCGCGACCGAGTGGGCCGACCGCCACGAGCGGACGTCGCTGTGGTCGCACTGGGCCAACGACCTCGACTACGGTGGCGCCACCAACAAGGGCCTGAATTCGCAGATCATCCGGTTCGTCCGCAACCACGAGAAGGACGTCTGGAACAACGACCCGATCCTCGGCCAGACCGCGATCGTCGAGTTCGAGGGCTGGACCGGCGAGACCGACTGGAACGCGTTCTACGCCAACATCTGGCAGCGCAACCTGCCCGCGAAGTTCCTGCAGCAGCAGAAGATCCTCGACTGGAACAGCGGCGACATCACGTTCACCGGCGGCGTCCGCGGTGCGGTCGAGAACGGGAAGCGGACTCTGTACGTCGGGGACGCGAAGGTGCTCGACGGCGACAAGTACCTGCTGCCGTGGGACAACAACAAGAAGCTCTACCACTACAACCCGACCGGCGGCCGCACCACCTGGAAGGTTCCGTTCGCCGGCACGAAGACCTTCTCGGTCTACAAGCTGACCGACACCGGCCGGGTCAAGGTCGCCACCGCGCCCGTCCGCAACGGCAGCATCACCCTCGACGCGAAGGCCGGCCAGCCGTACGTCGTCTACCCGGACATGGCGCCGACGCCGGGACCCGCGAACTGGGGCGAGAGCTCGCACGTCAAGGACCCCGGCTTCAACGCGGGCAACCTCGCCGCCTGGAACGCGACCGGCAACGCCACGATCGGCACCCTCGAGAACGGTCAGCACGTCGCGGAACTCGGTACGAAGGCGTCGTCGATCCGGCAGCAGCTCACGGGCCTGACTCGCG
Source organism: Kribbella sp. NPDC055110 (assembly GCF_053607525.1). Taxonomy (NCBI): domain Bacteria; kingdom Bacillati; phylum Actinomycetota; class Actinomycetes; order Propionibacteriales; family Kribbellaceae; genus Kribbella; species Kribbella sp. NPDC055110. The sequence continues at coordinate 1,599 of NZ_JBSGTS010000059.1, read as the reverse complement.
GTCGCACGTACAGCGCCTCGGCCTGGATCGAGGTCGAGCCGGGCAAGTCCCGCCCGACCACGTTGACCGTCGACGGCGCTCGCAACCAGGTCATCAGATCGACCGCGCAGAACATGGTTGCCGCCGACGACAAACACGAGGCGTACTACCAGCGCGCTCGGGTCGTCTTCGAGGCCAAGGGCGGCACAGCCGACCTGGCGATCGGAGCAGCTGCGGGTGCCGCGCGGGTACGACTGGACGATGTGCGGGCGGTCGAGACGACGAGGCCTGCGGCCGGGCTGGTCGACGACTTCGAGCATGTCGACCAGGGTTGGGGGCCGTTCGTGAAGGGCGATGCCGGTGGCGTCACCGACCCGCGGACAGTGCTCGCTCCCAAGCATGCGCCGTACACGCAGGCGGGCTGGAACGGGAAGCTCGTCGACGACGTGCTCGACGGCAACTGGTCGCTGAAGTCGCACGAGGAGAACGACGGGCTGGTCTACCGGACCGCGCCGTGGACGGTGAACTTCCAGTCGGGCCACAAGTACAAGGTCAGCTTCGACTACGAGAGCGGTCGCGCGGGTCAGTACGCGTGGGTCCAGGGCGTCGACCGGCCGGCGTCCGTGGAGGTCAAGGCGACGCCGATCGGCGAGCAGCGCACGAAGGCGACGTTCAACCAGGAGTTCGTGGCCGGTTGCGGCGGTGACTATTGGGTCGGGCTGCGCAAGCTCACCGACGGCGGCGACCAGAGCGACTTCGTCATGGACAACTTCGCCGTGACGGATCTCGGTACGACGTCGCAGCCGGCGGACTGCACCTCGGTCGCGGTGTCGGGCCTGACCGGGCTTGTCTCCGGTGAAGCCAACACCGTCACCACCACGTTCACCAACAACGATGTGGTTGCCGCCAACAACATCACGCTGGGCCTGACCGCGCCGGACGGCTGGATCGTCACGGCGACCACGCCGGCGACTCACGCGACCGTTGCCGCAGGCACCAGTGTGACGACCACGTGGGACGTGACTCCCCCGGCCGGTACGCCGGAAGGGAAGTACCCGCTGACGGTGACGGGTGGTCAGGCGACGATCAGTGCGGAAGCCACCGTGCTGCCGCCGGGGATCGTTCCGCAGTCCCGGATCAAGGTGGCCGACGTGAGCAGTGAGGACGTCGGCACGGGTGGTGCCGCGACCTCGGCGCTGGACGGAAACCCCAGCACGCTTTGGCATTCTGCCTGGTCCGAGGTCAGTACGCCGGCCGGGTACCCGCACTACATGACGCTCGATCTCGGGTCGACGTACCAGGTGAACGGGTTCGGCTACCTGCCGCGACAGAGTGGCACTAACGGGATGTTCAAGGGGTACGAGATCTACGTCAGCGCGGACGGCCAGGACTGGGGTACGCCGGTGGCGACCGGGCAGTTCCCGAACTCCACCGCCGTACAGCGCGTCGACTTCACCGCGAAGCCCGGCCGCTACGTGAAGTTCGTAGGCACCAGCTCCCTCAACGGAGCAGTCTTCGGATCCGCCGCCGAGCTCAACGTCTACGGCACCCACTAACCGGGGCGCTGAACACCAACTGGGGGCGTTGCACAGGCAATAACCTGTGCAACGCCCCCAGTAC
>NZ_JBSGTS010000058.1:0-13925 GCF_053607525.1 Kribbella sp. NPDC055110 | reverse complement strand
CCCTCAAAGCCCTCGGCGACACCCGCCCCATCCAGCACCGCCGCGCCGACGCCCTCGAGATCAACGCCGACCCCCGCTACACCCAAGAACTCCTCACCCAAGCCCGCACCCACATCGAAACAGCCCTCCCGACCACCCCGCCACCCAGCCCCACCAACCCCAACCCAGCCACCAGCCACAAACCCCGTAACACCACAACACCGGACAACCCAGCGACGCCGAACGACGCGGCTGCGCAGGACACCCCGGTGGTGCAGGACGACCCGGTGGTGCCGGACGATGTGGTGACGCGGCACGACCCGGTGATGCCGAACGACGTGGTGCAGGACGACGCGGTGGCGCACGGCAACCCGGTGGTGCGGGACGACGCGGCGGTGCAGGACAACCCGGTGCCGAGCGAGGCAGTGGTGCAGGACAACAACGACGTGGTGCGGGAAGACGTGGTGGCGCCGGGCGATACGGTGGTGCCGGTTGGTGAGAGCGCGGGGAATGGGCCGCAGGCCAGCCTCCTCGACCGGCCGCTTCCCCGCTCCCGACGCCGACCAGACCCTCTCCAACCACAGAACTCGCCCGAGCCACCGGGCTCGCCCGAGCCACCGGATTCGTTCGAACTGCACGGGTCCGGCACCCGGCCGGCTTCCGCGGCGCCGGCGAGTGCGCCGAGCCCGTCGCTCGATCCGCCGGACAGGCTGGATCTGGTCGAGCCCTCGGGTCCGCCGGACGATCCGTGGCTCGAAGCCGCCGCGCCCTACGACCCCGATCCGCCAACGGACCCGTTCGACCGGCGGACACCAGCCCAGGCCGCGGACCCGGAGGCTGGCAACGAACCCGGGGCGGGTTCGGGGATGGATGCTGCCGCGTTGCGGGCACTTCGCGCCCGGCTCGCGCAGATCAAGCAGGACGCCTACGCCAACCCGAGCTACCCCAGCCACCCTGCCGAGCCCGGCAGTCCGCACGACTCAGGTGGGCCAGGTGAACTGGCGCGCCCGAATGCGCCGGCACAACCGGCAGACCCGATCAATGGAACCAAGGGACTAGTGCGTCCGGGATCGGCCCGTGCAGGACAGACACGTCCGGGTTCGGCCCGTGCATGGCAGGTGCGTCCAGGATCGGCCCGTGCGGGACAGGTGCGGGTGGGGCAGGTGCGTCCGGGGCAGACTGAGGTGGTTGTGCATCTGACCGACCACACGCTGGCCACCGGGAGCGGTGTGTTGCGTGCCGAGACGATCGGGCCGTTGCTTGCGGCGCAACTGGCCGAGGTGATCGGTTATGGGCCGTACACGGTGAAGCCGGTGATCGACCTGAATGACGCAGTGAGTGTCGATGCGTATGAGATTCCGACCCGGATCCGTGACCGGGTCAGGTTCACCTACCCGGTCGAGCTGTTTCCCTACGGCAACCGGGAGACCACCAACACGATCGATCTCGATCACATCGAGCCGTACGACCCGCACGGACCCACGGGCCAAACCAGCACCACCAATCTTGCGCCCCTCGGTCGCTTTGGGCATCGGGTGAAGACTCATGCGCGTGGCTGGCGCGTGCGCCGGGTCGATTACAGGACGCTCGAGTGGACGACGCCGCACGGGTTCACGTTCCACGTCGATCCCGACGGCACCCACCGGATCGACCCATGAGGCCGTACCGAGTCCAGTCTGCGCCCAGGCGAACGCCCGCGAGTCAGGCCTCAGCAGGTCGGTGACCGTGGTCAGCCTGGTCACCGGCGATGCCGGGAGCCCGCCAATCCGGCCCGGCCCCGGTCAGTTGCGATGGCGAGAGGCCACGCCCCGGTCAGCGGTGACGCCGGGAGCCCGCCCCGCCACCTGCGACTGCGCGAGCCCGCCCCGGTCACCGGCGATGGCGCGAGGTCGCCCCATCCCGCCCACCGGGCGCAACCTGCGGCAGCAGGCGCCTCGAATGACAGCGACGCCGAACCTGGCGCGGGCATCGTGGCGACTCCTCGTGGTAGGAGGAACGTTGCTGTGAGCTCTGAATGGTCAGCCGCTCGGGCGAGGGAGGCCGGAGCTGTCGAGGCCGTCGGAGGGTGGGGATGGGGTGTCGGTGAGTACGACGGTGCCTCCGATTGCGCCGAGCATTGCTGCGGTCACGAGGATCGCGGTGAGAGCGCTCACGATAGGGGTGGATCGGAGTAGGGCTGCGCCCGTACAGCTGGCTGCGATTAGGCACATTGCGATGTCGGCCAGGGGTACGAGGCCGATCTGGGGGAGTGGTGGGACGTGCCGGCAGTGTTGGGCTAGGACGGTGTCCAGCCAGTCCTGGCGGCGAGACCATCGGTACCAGTAGGCGAGTGCGCCGACGCCTATCGCGAGCCCACCGCGGAGGTCGAGTCCGAGGGATCGCCTCATACCCTCGGCGCCCGAGGTTGCACGAGTGGAGCCCGATGCGCGAGTGGAGCCCTCCGCACGAGTGGAGCCTGGCGCACGAGTGGAGGCCGGCGCATGAGTGGGTCCCGACTCGCGAGTTGAACGTCCGGTCGAAGCGCGTCGCGGTCGGTCGGTGGTGATCGGTTGGCGTCGTACGGGAAGGTCGTCGAGAAGATGGTCGATGCGGGTGGCGAGCCGCGCGAGAGTTCGGGTTGGGCGGGCGTTGCTGGGTGGTGTGTCGGGATCCGTTCGATCGCCGGGAGCGGTTCGACCATGCACGCGTTGGTGGCGGGTCGAACCAGCACATGTGGGGCCGGTCGACCGCGACGAAGGTCCTGTTCGACTCGCTGATCGTGGAGAAGTCCGACGGGACGGTGATCATCGGGCGTGGCGTCCCGGACGTGTGGATTCGCACGCGCCAGGAGGTCGGGCTCACCAGGGATCCGGTCAGCAACGGCGGACGCCTCGGTTATCAAGTGACTACAGCAGGCAAGGCTGTAACCCTCCAACTCACCGGCAACACCTCAACCCCTACCGGCAACACCTCAACCGTCACCGGCAACAGGCTCGAACGGCGCTACGCAACAACATCGCGTACGTCGCAATAAAGCAACCGTCAACCAAACAGCAGGCACCATCCACCTACCGCGCGGCACTACCCGCGTGACTGCAGTCCTACCAACACCATGTGAGACCCACGTCCCGGGACGGTCAGAAGGTGAGTTCGACGTGGGTTCCGGTGGGGACGCCGGGATGATGCAGCCAGGCGACGCCGACCTCCGCGTCGTACCGGAGGTCGGCGCCCTCGACGGACGTCGGTTCGGAAGGCACGCGGAGAGCTGTTGTGACTTGCACTCCGTGTGGTGCCTCGCAGGAGAAGTGGATGCTGGTCTGGTCTTGTTGCCAGTTGACGACGCGGCCGGCGGATGCCAGCAAAGGCTCCTCGTCGTAGGTGAGATCGCGGAGCCAAGTCAACTGACCCGGGCCCAACGAGCGGTGCCGGACGATGCTCAGTTGCGGGTCGAGGAGGTCGAGATAGGTGCCTTCGACAACGTGTGAACCGCCGCTCTCCTCGAGTACGGCGCCGATGAGGTACGGACCGCGCTGCACCGACAGCCAGTTGGTCGACTCCCAGGTGCCACCCGCCAACTCCCGGATCGCCGCCACCAGCTCGGCGGCGCGTGACGGTGATTCGGTGAAGTCGGCCGGACGCGACGACAGGAACCGAACCCGACCCTGACCGACCGGCTGTACGTCGTCACGCTTCCGGTCGGCGCCGAGCGCTTCGGCGAGGTGATCCGCGCACGTGTCGTACCGGCCGGTCCACCAGGAGCGGATCTCGTGGTACGGGTCCGCGTCGTCGCCGACGTACAGCAGGCTCCCGCCGCGACTGACCCATCCGGCCAGCGCGTAATGGATGCCTGGGGCAAGAGGTTTCTGGAACTCGTAGCTCAGGACGAGTACGTCGACCTCGTCGAGCGCATCGGGTGTGTCGATCACGTTTTCGAGTTGCACCGGGCAGACCCGTTGCCCGTCGTACAGGGGCGGCAACGCCAGACCGTAGAAGTCCGAGAAAAGCAGCTGCTCGCGGCCCTCCAACGCCAAAGCGTCTTGCAGGCCGTCGTAGTGCCCACTCTCACCACCGGGTGCCCAGCGCTGGAACATGGCGGTGTCCGAGAGCGCGATCCCGATCCGTGGACCCTCTTGGGCCCACCGCACGTCGGGCTGGTCGAGGTCGCGGAGGCTGTTCATCGCGATCAGGTAGCTGGTGGCGGTGTCCGGCGGAATGAGTTGCCGTTCGGTGGATCCTTCGCGCAGGTACGGGCGGTTGAAGATCCGGTTGGGCCACGGCGCGACCTCGTACCGCGCGACGCCCGGGTGCAGGAGCGACGCGATGAGGGTGCGCTGCCAGTTGGCCAGGTAGTCCTCCCAGGTGCGGTCCGGGTGGTCCTCGATCGGGTCGTGCAGGAACCACATCCGCCGGTCCGTGCCGCGGGTGAGGTCCTGCGCGATGCCGTACTCCAGGTACGCCGTCTCGAACGTGCGCTCGGCGACCTTCCCGGCGTACACGTTCGGCGTCCGGGACGTTCCGGTCCACACCTGCGCGATCGCGCCGTCGATCGAGGGCAGGGTCCGCAGGCGCGATTCGGGGCTGATGATCTGCCACTGGGTGTAGTTCAGGAGGCTGTGCGTCGGCACGTAGAAACGCACCTGCCGACCCTGCTGGAGCGCCTCGTCGCGTAGCACGGAGGTGACGCGGTCGAGGCTGCGGGAGAGCAGGTGCTGCTTGAGCTGCCCGGAGCGGAAGTGCGCTTCGGGAGTGCTGTGGGGAGGCTGCCACGACTCGTCGAAGAAGGCCTGCCACTCACGCTTGAACGATACCGAATAGCCGGCCCGCGCCCAGAACTCCGGCTCCTCGAGATGGATGCCTTCGACACCGAGCGCGATGATCGGGCGGAGTTTCTGCACCAGGTACTCGGTGAAGGCGAACGTCGGCACCATGTACGGGATATCGGTGCTCTCGCCGTGCAGGATCGGCGACCCGTCACCCGCGGTCTGCGCGTCGTCCCAATGGTCGGAGCCGTCCCAGCGCCCGTCGAGGTAGTCCTGATAGGTACCCCAGGAGATCCCGGTCATCAGGTGCACGCGATACCCCGCCTCACGCCAGCGCGCGATTCGCTCCGCCGTACTGTCGTCGAGGCCGTAGACCATCACGAAGTCGGTCCGCAGGTCGATGGATTCGTCGTACGGCGCGTGCTCCTGGAAGCCTGTCAGCTCGTCCGTCATCCGTCCACCCTTACCGCTCCGGGCAGGGGGCGCCAGCGTGGCGTCAGGAATCGGACAGGGATCCGGTCACATCCTGGGTGGTCGTGCTGAAGCCGTAGCACTGGCGGACGTTGTAGAAGGTGGCGTCCAGGCAGTACGACGGGGACGTCGTACCGACCGCGTCCTCGATCATGACGACGTCGTACCCGAGGTTCGCCGCGTCGGTCAGGGTGTTGAGGACGCATTGATCCGCGTTCACGCCGCAGAAGAGCAGCGTGTCGACGCGCAGGTTGCGGAGGATCGAGTCGAGTGGCGTGTCGACGAAGCCGCTCATCCGGTACTTGTCGACCGTGATGTCACCCGGCTCGACTGTCAGATCGTCGACGAGCGCCGCGGCCCACGAACCCGCCTGCAGCACGGGGGATCCGGACGGACTGGTCGTCGAGCCGATGCCGTTGCCTTCACCCGTGGCGTCGTACACGTGGCGCACGCCCGGTGGCAGGTTGGCCTGATCGGGGCGGTTGCCCCAGTTGACCCAGACCACGGGTACGCCGTGTTCGCGCAGCCGGGGGAGCAGGGCGGCCACCACTGGGATCGGTGCTTGTGCTCCGGAGACGTCGACACCGATGCCGGCCAGCCAACCGTCGTGGTGGCAGAAGTCGTTCTGCAGGTCGATCACGACGACAGCTGTCCGCGCCAGGTCGATGGTCAGTTGCTGCGGTTGAGCATCGAACGTGACGGGCTTCGCGGGGATCGTTGGGCGGCGCAGATCCGCGGCGTTCGGTGTGAGCTGCCAGGAGTTGCGGTCGGGGATCATGTCGGCGCTTCCGTGAGGAGGGCGAGCAGGGCTCGGTCGGTGCCGGGTCCGCCGGCCAGGCAGAGGCCGGCCGGGAGGGTCCCGACCCGCGCGGTGGGAATGCTGAGGGCCGGGAGTCCGGCGAGCGAGGCCAGGCAGGTCAGGCGCAGTGTCGCGCCGCGGATCTCGTCGATCGCGGCAGCGTCCCCGTCGGTGGGCGGCGCTGGGCTCGAGGAGGTTGGCAAGGCGAGTACGACGCCCGGCGGGAGCAACTCGTGCAGCACCGCGCGAGCGCCCTCCAGGACTGCGCGAGCCGCCGCTTCTTGGGCGTCTCCGACGGTGGCGCCAGATCGGAATCGCGCCTCCACGGCGGGCTCGAATCCGCCAGGATGGGCGGTCACGAACTCGCCGTGGATCCGCCACGCCTCGGCGCTCTGCACCTGCCGGAACGCGACGAACCAGTCCTCCAACGCATCCCGGTCCAGCTCGACCCGACGTACCGGAAGATCGTGCCGCAGTGCGAACGCTCGCAGCGCGGCCTCGACCGCGAGACGGGTGTCCGGCTCGGCGAGGTCCAGCAGCGTTGGTGCGACCAGCAATTCACGGGTCGGTACGACGTCGGCGGCGGGTAGCAATGTGCCGGCGGCGGCGGTGAGTACGGCGCTTGTCCGGGCGAGGATGCCTACCGTGTCGAAGGACGGTGCGAGCGGGACCAGGCCGGTTCGGTCGACGGCGTCGTGGGTTGTTCGGAGGCCGTAGAGGCCGCAGTACGACGCCGGCACTCGGATGGAGCCCGCTGTGTCGGTGCCGAGGCCGATGTCGGCTTGTCCGGTCGCGACCGCTGCTGCCGGCCCGCTGCTCGAACCGCCGGTGATGCGGCCGGGGGCGGCCGGGTTCACCGGGGTGCCGTAGTGGATGTTCGTGCCGGCGAGCGAGAACGCGAGCTCGTCGGTCTGCGCGAGACCTGCGACGTCGGCGCCGTTCGCGAGGAGGGCGGAGACCGCTGCCGCGTGGGTCGGTTCGATTGGTGCGGCGGCCAACCAGGCGGGGTTGCCCGCGCCGATCCGCTGCCCGGCCACGGCAAACAGATCCTTCACCGCAACCCGCATCCCATCCAGCCCACCCGCACCGGTGCCGGCGACCAGCGGCCGGTCCCGGGGAGGAGCAACCCGCCAGATCGCCGGGTCGTCAGGAGGTGGCATCTTGACTGAGGGCGAGGAGGACGAGACATGGGCGATCGTCACCTGCCAGGTCTCGCCGGTTCGTTGCCACAGCTGGGTTTGTACGCCGGTGCTGCCGTCGGCACGAACTGTCTCAGCGATCAGTACAGCTGAATCGGCGCCGAGTTCACGCAGATGGACTCGCTGCAGCACCCGGCCGGGTACTGGCGGACGACCTGCGCGGAACGCGGCGATGTGGTCATGACCGACCAGCACGCCGCTCTGGTCCGCGCGCAGAGTGGCCGCGTCGTCGGCAAAGGACGCGTCCAGTACGGCGACGTCGTTCGCGAGGAGTGCGCGTTCGTACTGGCGGAAGGCAGCCAGGAGGCCGGGGTCGCCCAGGGGGTTGTCGTTCATCGAGGTCGAGCGTAGGCGTGGATGTTGATGTGGTGAACATCCGTCGACAGATGCTTACGTCGGCGAAACATGCTCGTCACCGTGGACCATCAAGACGACGCACGGCTCCGCGCTGACCCGCCGGAAGCGGTGCAGTACGCCGCCGGCGTAGCTCACCGAGTCCCGCGCGCCGAGAGTCCGTACGGTGCCTTCGGCGGCTTCGGACGCGCGCGTCTCCACCTCCAGCACACCGGTCACGACGTACAGGAACTCGGGCCGGACGTGCTCGAAGAACTCCTCGAACTCCGTGCCGATCTCGGCGAACTCGGTGATGTCGACGCCACCTTCGTGCAGCAGCAGCCGGGTTCCCGTGCCGAGGAGCGGCGGCTCGCCGGCTGGTGGGGTCACAGTGGCGAGCAGTGCTTGCTGCGTTGTCCCGAGCGCGTCGGCGATGAGGAACAACGACCGCATCGAGGGGCGGGCGCGGCCGCGTTCGATCTGGCTGAGGAACGGGTGCGACAGCCCGGTGGCCGCGGCGACCTCGACCAGCGTGCGCCCGCGAGTGTGCCGGAGGGACCGGATCGCGGACCCGAGTTGGGCGTCGACCTCGTCCTGGTTCCACGCACCCTGATTCGACTCAGCTTGGTTCATACAGCCGGTCCTCCACAGAAATCTGCCCGAAACTGATCGGGCCTAGGCTGCTCAATGTTACTCACATCAACATTATGGGGTGAGCGGCTTGGCCGAGTGGTTCGAGGTACGGGACCTCGGTGAGGGGTTCCGGCTGATCGCGGAGCCGGGCCACGCCAACAGTTTCCTGGTCTCGGGCGCCGAGTCCGCGCTGCTGTTCGACACCGGCATGGGGATCGCCCCGATCGGCGACGTCGTCCGCGAACTCACCGACCTCCCGCTGATGGTCGTCAACTCCCACGACCACCTCGATCACCGCGGCGGCAATGCCTCACTGCTCGGCGACCCCGGTCTGTTGGATATCGCGGCGCATCCGCTCGGGCAGCACGGTGCGGTCGACGAGACCTTCCTCCGGATGTACGAGGGCGCGATGCGCGCGGTGTACGGCGATTATCTGCGCTACCTCGAGCTCGATCGGCAGAACTTCTTCGTCGCGTCCGCGCTGCCTCACATGCGCGAGCTGCCGGACCTCTCCAGTTGGCACGTCCCGGCCGTTCCGCCCACGCGCGCTCTGGTCGAGGGCGAGCTGATCGACCTTGGTGGCCGCGTGCTGCGGGTGCTGCACACACCCGGCCACGCACCTGATGCGCTGTGCCTGTACGACGAGACAACCGGCGTACTGCTCTCCGGCGACACCATCCTCGCCGCCGCGTACTGGCTGCACGGAGAGGACGCCGATCTCGCCGCGTTCGCGACGTCGACGCAACGGCTGGCCGAGCTCGCGGCGACCCGCGTGCTCGTCGCCCACAACCTCCTCGCCGAACTCCCAGGCCGGTCGGTGGCCGCAGTCGCCGAAGCTGCACGACGTGTCCTGCAAGGCGATTCCGACCCACAGCCCGACAAGGACCTGCTAGGACGCCCAGTCGACCGCCACGAGATCAACGGTGTCGTGATCCTGACCGCGGGGCCAGGGGAGGGCGCATGATCACCGGCGTGCGGCTCAGCGAGCTTCCGGGTGTGCGGTTGCTCGACGGGTCTGTCGTGGACCTGACGTTCGCGGACGGGCTGATCGCCAGCGTGCGGCCGGCTGCGCGGTCCGGCGGGTGGCGGGTGCTTCCGGCGGGTGTGGAACCGCATGCTCACCTGGACAAAGTGCTGACCGCCGACCGGGTCGACGCCGAGCAGAATGATCTGCCGGCCGCCATCGCCCAGTGGCGCGAGCTGTCCGCGGGGATGGACAGCGCAGACATCTACGACCGCGCGCTCCGAGCGGTACGCCGCTATGTGTCGCAAGGCATCACGACCATCCGCAGTCACGTGGATATCCCGGGCACCGGCGACCCGATGCGAGGCGTCGACGCGCTGGTGAAACTCCGCGAGGACCTCGGCGACCGAGTCACCCTGCAACTCGTCGCACTCGCGGGTCACAACACGCCTGACGCGGCGATCGACGAGGCGCTTGCCCGAGGCATCGATCTCCTCGGCGGCTGCCCGCACCTGGCAGATGATCCGTCCGCCGAGCTCACCCGGCTGCTCGACATCGCCGAGCGTACCGGCGCACCGATCGACCTGCACGCCGACGAACAAGTGCCGGCTCCCGAGCTAGACCTCGAAGAACTGGCCAAGCAGGTGATCGCCCGCGGGCTCACGCAGCGTGTCACCGCGAGCCATTGCGTACGACTCGGCTCGTTGTCTCCCGAGCGACTCAAACCGGTCCTGGAACTGGTCGCGGAGGCAGGCATCGGCATCGTCACGTTGCCGATCACCAACCTCTATCTGCAAGGCCGCGACGCGACACACCTGGTACCTCGCGGTCTGACCGCCGTACGGGCGATTCTCGACGCGGGCATCCCCCTCGCCGCGGGTGGCGACAACCTCCGCGACCCGTTCAACCCGGTCGGACGCGGCGACCCGTTCGAGACCACGTCGCTCCTGATCGCGGCCGGGCACCTGCGGCCTTCGGAAGCGTTGACGGCCGTGACGACAGGTGCGCGGTCCGTCCTCGGTCTGCCGGCAGGTGGGCTCGAACCCGGTAGTCCGGCGGACCTGATCGTCGTACCGGACACCGATCTGGGTGAGGTCCTCGCGGGGTGGGGCGGGTCGCGGTTCGTCGTACACGGCGGCCGGGTGGTGGCCGGCACCACGGTGAGTACGGAGGCATGGCTGTGACGAAGACGCTGGTGATGGAAGAGGTCTCGAAGACGTTCCCGACCGGGACGGTTGCGCTGACGGGCGTGGACCTGATCGTCGCGGCCGGCGACTTCGTGTCGGTGGTCGGGCCGTCCGGTTGCGGCAAGTCGACGCTGCTCCGGCTGGCGGCTGGGCTCGAGGACGTGACCAGCGGCCGGATCCAGGTCGAGGCGACCTCGACGAGTTACGTGTTCCAGGAGCCGACGTTGCTGGAGTGGCGGTCCGCGCTCGCGAACGTGGAGCTGGTCGGCGAGTTGCGCGGCCTACCGAAGGCGGAGCGGAAGGAACGAGCGCGGGAAGCGTTCGACCTGGTCGGCCTGACCGGGTTCGAGAAGCAGTTCCCGCGGCAGCTGTCCGGCGGGATGCGGATGCGGGTGTCGATCGCGCGGTCCCTGGTCGCCGAGCCGGAGCTCGCGTTGTTCGACGAGCCGTTCGGTGCGCTCGACGAGATCACCCGGCTGCGGATGCAGACCGAGCTGCAGCGGCTCTTCCAGCTGAAGGCGTTCGCCGGCCTGTTCATCACGCACTCGATCCCGGAGGCCGTGTACCTCAGCAACCGGGTGTTGGTGATGAGCGGGCGGCCGGGCCGGGTCGTTGCCGACTTCAACGTTCCGTGGGCGTACCCGCGCCCACCGGAGCTGCGCTACGAACCCGAGTTCACCGCGCTGACCGGCGCCGTGTCCGCGGCCTTGGAAGGTGATCACTCATGAGGCCGTGGTACGTCCGGCTGCTGCTCGCGGCCGGCCCGATGATCGGCGCACTCGCCACCGCGATCGGCCTCTGGTACGTCGTCAGCTACTTCGTCCTCAGCGACGACCGGCGGTTCATGCTGCCGCCACCGCACCAGGTGATCAAGACGTCGCTGCTCGACCCCGTGCACCTGCAGCCGATGCTCGACGCACTGGCCCTGTCCGTACGGGTTGCCGTCGTCGGCCTGCTGATCGCAGTCGTCCTCGGCGTCACGCAAGCAGTCGTGATGGTGCAGACGACCTGGCTCGAGAGAGCGCTTTATCCGTACGCCGTGATTCTGCAGACCGTGCCGATTCTCGCGCTCGTGCCGTTGCTCGGGATCTGGTTCGGGTACGGGTTCAGCAGCCGGGTCGTGGTCTGCGTGATCATCTCGCTGTTCCCGATGATCTCCAACACCCTGTTCGGCCTGCAGTCCCCGACCGCCGCGGCACACGACCTGTTCACGTTGAACAAGGCAACGAGATGGCAGCGGCTGGTGAAACTCCAGCTGCCGGCCGCCGTACCCGCGATCTTCGGCGGGCTGCGGATCTCCGCCGGACTGTCCGTGATCGGCGCGATCGTCGGTGACACGTTCTTCCGGCAGGGCCTGGTCGGCATCGGCGGCCTGCTGGACATCTACACCGCCCGTCTGCAGACCGAGGACCTGTTCACCGCGATCGGCCTGGCGTCGGTGTTCGGCGTCGCGTTCTTCACGGTCTTCGCCACCCTCGACCGGATCGTCGTCGGCCGTTGGTACGGCGTCGTCCGCCGGTAGTCCCCCCTGTGAGGAGTCTCATGAAACGCACCATCACCGCAGTTGCGCTGAGTTCCGCCGTACTCGCACTGGCCGCCTGTGGCAACGGCGCCACGGTCAGCACGTCGTCCGCAGGTCAGCAGGTCAGCACCGCGGCGACCGCCGGGTCGGCCAAGGACCTGTCCGGTGTCTGCCCGAAGACCGTCGTGATGCAGCAGGACTGGCAGCCGGAGGCCGAGCACTCGGCGATGTACCAGCTGGTCGGCCCGGGCTACACCGTCGACACCGCGAAGAAGCGGGTCACCGGGCCGCTCGTGTCCGGTGGCGTGGACACCGGCGTGAAGGTGGAGGTGCGGGCCGGCGGACCGTCGGTCGGATTCCAGCCCGTGCCGGCGTTGATGTACCTGGACAAGAGCATCCTGATCGGCGCCGTCAGCTCGGACGCCGCGATCGCGGGTTCGGTGAAGCAGCCGACGACCGCGGTCGTTGCCCCGCTCAACAAGAGCCCGCAGATCCTGATGTGGGACCCGAAGACGTACCCGGACGCCAAGACGATCGCGGACGTCGCCAAGACCGGCGCGGTCGTGGTCACCTCCGGCGACATCATCCCGCAGCTGCTGATGTCGAAGGGCATGATCACCAAGAAGCAGATCGACACCGGGTACGAGGGGACGCCGGCCCGGTTCGTCGGCGACCCGAAGATCCTGCAGCAGGGCTTCATCAGCGCCGAACCGTACATCTACGAGCACGAGGTCAGCGCCTGGAAGAAGCCGATCGGCAGCCAGCTGCTCGCCGACATCGGCTACAACATCTACCCGGAGGCCTTCTCGGTGCGGAGCGAGGACGTGGCGAAACAGTCCGCCTGCTTGAAGAAACTGGTCCCGATGCTGCAGCAGGCCCAGATCGACTACCAGTCGAACCCCGGTCCGGTGAACCAGCTGATCGTCGAGCTGGTGCAGAAGTACAACACCGGCTGGACGTACTCCGAAGGCGTCGCGACGTACGCCGCCGAGTCGATGGCGAAGAACAAGATCATCGCGAACGACCCGGCCACCGGCAGCCTCGGCGGGTTCGACGAGCAGCGGGTGGCCGAGATCATCACCACCTTCGAGCCGATCCTGAAACAAGGCGGCGCCGCGATCAAGCCCGGGCTCGCGCCCAAGGACCTGGTCACCAACGAGTTCATCGACAAGTCCGTGAAGCTGAGCTGATGACGACGACATCCCTGCGGGAGGCCGGGCGGTTCGCCGAGCTGCTCAAGAATGAACTCGGCGAGTCCGTGGTCTCGACCGACGCCCGGATGATCCGCCGGGTGTCCTCCGACTGGGCCCGGCTGTCGCCGATCCTGATGGAGAAGATCCCGCCCGGCCGGTTCCTCGCGGACGTGGCGGTGCGGCCGACCGATCCGGACCAGGTCCCCGCATTGCTCGCGCTGGCCTACGAGTACGACGTACCCGTGACACCGCGCGGCGCGGGGACCGGAAACTACGGGCAGGCGACGCCGTTCTCGGGTGGCGTCGTGCTCGACCTGCGCGGGCTCGATCAGGTCGTGGCGGTCGAGGACGGTCAGGTGCGTACGCAGCCGGGCGCGCGGCTCACGCTGATCGATCGCGCCGTACGGGCGGCGGATGCGGATCTGTGGATGTTCCCGTCGACGAAGGGATCGTCGCTCGGCGGGTTCATCGGCGGCGGCAGCGCGGGCACCGGCACGATCGAGCACGGCACCACCGCGGACGGATGGGTCCGGGAGCTCAAGATCGCGCCGTGCGACGGCAGCGGTACGACGTTCACCGTCTCGGGCGACGACGCAACGGCGTACATCCATGCGTACGGCGTGACCGGCGTGATCACCGAGGCCACCGTCGCGACCGCACCGGCCCGTGAGTGGGTGGCGTTCTACGCGGTCTTCGACACGTACGTCGCCGCGGTCGAGGTGCATCGCGCGCTGCCAGATCTCGCCGTACTGCCCCGGCTGGCGTCCGCGGACGAGCCGCCGCTCGTCGCCAACCTGCCGGCGCCGGTCGACCTCGATCCGGACCGGGTCAGCCTGCGGATCATCCTCGAACCGTCCACGGTGGCAGAGGTATCGCGGCTGGTTCGGGCGGCCGGCGGCTCGGCTG
>NZ_JBSGTS010000057.1:0-14202 GCF_053607525.1 Kribbella sp. NPDC055110 | reverse complement strand
ACCCGTACTCCCACTCCACCGGAAACCGAGGACGACCACCCATCACAACACCCCTTCAACCAGAAGGCGTTGCAATCACCCCTTGAGCCCGCCCCCCAACACAAGGGGATATCCGCTCTTGTGACTGAGGTGTGGGTGGCCGGCGAGTTCGAGGCCTGCGCCGGGCTCGGGTCTGGTGTGATCTGCAGCTCGACAGGACATGTCCGGTGGCCGGGTAGTGCACCTGAGCGTGAACGTGCCCGCGCGTACAGCGTCTCACCGGTGCACTACCTGTCGAGCGTGCACATCACACCACCGCGAGCAGTCGTCCTGCCCCCAACCCTCCGGGTGCCGGCCACCAACACCCGTAATCGGCCCGGAGAGTCGGGTATTTGTTCTTGTGCCGAACGCGCGGTGCATGCCTGGTGGCACCGACCGGGGAATTGTGGGCGTGGATTTTGTGGGTGATGTCGAAAACGGGGGATCGGGTTCTACCTCCTGGTGAAAGCGCCTCTTCAGGAGAAGGAGAATCAGGATGAGCTACATCAGTGAAATCAGGACGGTTGGGGTACCGGTGGGGGATCAGGATCGGGCGGTGGAGTTCTACACGGGGACGCTGGGGTTCGAGGTGGTGATGGATGCGCCGTTGCCGCAGTTTGGTGGGCGTTGGATCGTGGTCGCGCCGGCTGGGTCGGTGGGGAGTATCGCGCTCGTTCCTGCGAGCGAGGGGAACCCGGCCGGTGTCGACACCGGTATTCGGATGGCGAGCCCGGACGCGAAGGCGGCGCACGAGCACTTCCTCGTGGCCGGTGTCGACACCGACGAACTGCTGGAGTGGCCGGGTGTCCCGCCGATGTTCAGCCTCCGCGACCCCGACGGGAACCGCCTCTACATCTCCCAGGCCTGACCTCGCCGGGCTGATTCAGACGAGGACGTGGCCGCCGTCGACGGTGAGGATGGAGCCGGTGGCGTAGGGCTGGTTCATCAGGTAGGTGTAGGCGGCGGCGATGTCTTCGGGTTCGCCGACGCGTTGTACGGGGAGTTGGCGGGCGGTTTCGTCGTATTCGAGGGCGCCGCGCCAAAGCGGCGTACGGACGACGCCGGGTTTGACGGCGTTGACGCGGAGTGGGGCGAGTTCGAGGGCGAGGGCACGGACGAGGGAGTCCACGGCGCCGCAGATACTCGCGGCGACGGACCAGCCGGGGCCGGGCCGGTCCGCGGCGGCGCCGGTCGTGAGTACGACGGAACCACCGGGACGGAGCTTCGGTACGGCGGCGCTCACAGCACCCAGCGCACCGAAGTACCGCAGCTCGAAAGCGGCACGCGCCTGGGCGAGGTCCATCGTGCCGACCTCGAGCAGCGTCAGCGCCTCACCGGCCGTGAAGACCAGGTGGTCGAACGGATCCAACCCCGCGAAGAACGCCGCCACCGCGGCGGAATTGGTGAGGTCGACGGCGGCGCCGACGGCGGCGCCGACGGCGGCGCCGATGGCCGAGTCGGGGAGGGTTGCGAGCGCCCGCTGCACCGACTCGGGGTTGCTAGAGGCAACGATCACACGGTGGCGCCCTGCGCGGCGGCGAGTTGAGCGGTCGCGAGCCCGATCCCTGACGTACCACCGAGGACGACGACGCGTTGGTCCTGCAGAGTCACGGAACTGCCTTTCGTGGTTGGGATTTCGCTTCCACGATGCGGCCGTCCGGGCACCGGCGTCCAAGACCTGTTCGGGCGCCTGTAATACCCTGAAGGTATTATGGATCTCGATCTCCGCAAGCTCCGGTACTTCGTCGCCGTCGCCGAGGAACTGCATTTCGGGCGCGCGGCCGAGCGGCTGCACATCGCGCAGCCTGTGCTGTCCCGGCAGATCCGCGCACTCGAGGACGAGGTCCGCGCCCAGTTGTTCGTGCGCACCAAGCGAGCCACCGAGCTCACGGCGGCCGGTCGCCAGCTGCTCGACGACGCCCGGCCGCTGCTCGCTGCCGCGGACGCAACCCGGCGCAGGGTCGCGCTCGCCGCGCGCGGTTCGAAGACGTTCACGATCGGCTTCATGCCGGGGCTGACCGTGACCGAAGCGGTTCGCGGGTTCGGCCAGGCGCATCCCGAGCTGGAGATCGAGCTGATCCGGACCACGTGGGACGACCAGGTCGACGTACTGCACGACGGGCGCGTCGATGTGAGCGTCGTCCGGCTGCCGATCGATCAGGCCGGTCTGACCGTGCGCCCGCTGTTCGAGGAGCCGCGGGTCGCCACGCTGCCGGCCGATCATCGCCTGGCCGGCAAGCCCGTCATCGACATCACCGACCTCGCCGACGAGCACCTGCTGCAGGACCCGGACGCCGTACCGGAATGGCGCGACATCGCCGTCGAGCTCCGCACCCGTACGGCGAAACCGGTGCCCGTCCTGCGCAGCGTCGAGGAGAAACTCGAACACGTCGCAGCCGGTCGTGGCGTCTCGATCATCCCGCTGTCCGTCGCCGCCTTCTACCAACGGCCCGACGTCGTCACGATCCCCGTCGACAACCTGGCCCCGAACACGGTCTGCCTGGCGTGGATCGCCACGCGTCGCTCCCGTCTCATCCAGGACTTCGCCACCCTGGCCGCCTCGGTCAGCTGGACTCCCTAGACGTTCTGGTCTGTGCAACCGCTGCTGGCAACCTAGCGCCGTACCCGGTAGCGGAGGTGTGTCGCCCGCGGCGTGTCGATCACCCGGACGATCTCGAGCTCGACGTGCTCCGGCAGTACGTCGAACAGCCGCAGACCGCTCCCGAACAGGACCGGCACCTGGCTGATCTGCAACTCGTCGAGGACCCCGGCCGCCAACGCCTGCTGTGCGGTCACCGCGCCGTGAACCAGCACGTCCTTGGCACCCGCCGCCGCCTTGGCCTGCGCCATCGCGGTCTCGATGTCGCCCACGACGTGCACGTTCTCGAAGTCGACCGGTGACGGGTCGTGGCTGAGGACGAAGATCGGTACGCCGTGATGGTCGCCGCCGTAGTAGTTCACCTGTTCCGCCGTACGACGACCGACCAGAACCGCGCCCGTGGCGTTCAGCTCGTCCCAGATCTCGCCGGCCTCGCCGTCCGGGCGACCCACCTCGCCGTCCGCGTTCAGGTACCACTCGTGCAACCGCATGAAGTCGTCGCCGCCGGGGTTGCCTGGCCGGTCGTCCGGACCGGCGATGTAGCCGTCGGCGGACATCGACATCAACAGCACGGATGAGGACATGGTCGTTCTCCCAGTTCTCTGCGGGTACGGCTGATCCGCACCCTGTGCCTAGGCGTCGAAGACCGGGAGCACGATTCGACATCACCCCTCGGCGAGAGTCTCCAGCACGCCGTCGCCGTACTTGGTCAGCTTGTTCTCGCCGATGCCGCTGATCGCGCCCAGCTCGGCCAGCGTCGACGGCTGGTCGGTGGCGATCTGCCGCAGCGTCGCGTCGTGGAAGATGACGTACGCCGGAACGCCCTGCTCCTTCGCCACCGCGGCCCGCCAGGCACGCAACCGCTCGAACACGGGCGCCGCCTCCGGTGGCAGATCGGCCGCCGCCTTCTTCCCGCCCGACGACGACCTGCTCGAAGACCGGACGCGCTCGGGCTCCCGGCGCATCATCACCTCGCGCCGCCGACCGAGCACCTCGGCGCTCTCCTCGGTCAGCACGAGCGTGCCGTAATCACCCTCGACCGCGAGCAACCGCAGCGCCAGCAGCTGCCGGACCACCCCGCGCCACTCGGTGTCCTTCAACTCGGTGCCGATCCCGAACACCGTCAGCTCGTGGTGCCGGAACTGCTTGACCTTGTCGGTCTCCTTGCCGAGCAGGATGTCGACCAGTTGCCCGGCGCCGAACTTCTGCCCGCGCTCGTGCTGCAGCCGATAAACCGTCGACAAGAGCTTCTGCGCCGCGATCGTCCCGTCCCACGACTCCGGCGGCGTCAGGCAGGTGTCGCAGTTCCCGCACGCGTCGCCGTGCTGTTGCTGTCCGAAGTACGCCAGCAGCTGCGACCGCCGGCACTGCACGGTCTCGCACAGCGCGAGCATCGCGTCGAGATGCGAACCCAGCCGCCGTCGATGCGCGAGGTCACCCTCGGACGTGTCGATCATCTTCCGCTGCTGTACGACGTCCTGCAGCCCGTACGCCAGCCACGCGGTGGAGGGCTGTCCGTCCCGCCCCGCGCGACCGGTCTCCTGGTAGTACCCCTCGACCGACTTCGGCAGATCGAGGTGCGCGACGAACCGGACGTCCGGCTTGTCGATCCCCATCCCGAACGCGATCGTCGCCACCACGACCAGCCCGTCCTCGCGCAGGAACCGCGCCTGGTTCGTGGCGCGCGTCCGGCTGTCCAGGCCCGCGTGGTACGGCACGGCCTCGATCCCGTTCTGGGTCAGGAAGGCCGCGGTCTTCTCGACGCTGTTGCGGGACAGGCAGTACACGATGCCCGCGTCGCCGGCGTGCTCGGTGCGCAGCAAGTCGAGCAACTGCCGTTGCGGGTTGTCCTTCGGAACGATCCGGTACTGGATGTTCGGCCGGTCGAAGCTCGCGACGAAATGCTTCGCCTCGTCCAGCTTCAGCCGGGTCGCGATCTCCTGATGCGTCGCCTCGGTCGCTGTCGCGGTCAACGCGATCCGCGGTACGTCGGGCCAGCGCTCGTGCAACTCGGACAGCATCAGGTAGTCAGGCCGGAAGTCGTGGCCCCACTGCGACACACAGTGCGCCTCGTCGATCGCGAACAGTGCGATCTTGCCCTGGTCGAGCAGCCGCACGGTCGCCTCGACCCGCAACCGCTCGGGCGCCAGGTACAGCAGGTCGAGCTCGCCGGTCAGGAACGCCTGCTCGACCTCCCGCCGCTGCTCGAAGTCCTGCGTGGAGTTCAGGAATCCCGCCCGTACGCCGAGCGCGGTCAGCGCGTCCACCTGGTCCTGCATCAACGCGATCAGCGGCGAGATCACCACACCGACGCCGGACCGGACCAGCGACGGGATCTGGTAGCACAGCGACTTGCCGCCGCCGGTCGGCATCAGCACCAGCGCGTCACCGCCCGCGACGACGGTGTCGATGATGTCGGCCTGCTCACCACGGAAGGATTCGTACCCGAACACCCGCCGGAGGACCTGAAGGGCTTCGGAATCGGGAAGTTCGGTCGCGTCGCTCACCCAGGCGAGTTTAGTGAGATCACGCCGACGATGCTGACACGATCGCCGCAGCCTGTGGATTACCCGGCAATTCCTCCGTCGGACAAGACCAGAACTGTCCACGGACAGAACCACCGCTCCAGGATCCGGGACCCGCGTACCGCCATCCGGACGAGCGTGGCACTATCGGTAGGTACGTACACGGAGCAAGGAGATGTCGTCGTGCCTGCACTGAGGTCCCGCACTGTCACCCACGGCCGCAACATGGCGGGCGCCCGCGCGCTCATGCAGGCCTCCGGGGTACTCCGGGAGGACTTCGGGAAGCCGATCATCGCGGTGGCGAACAGCTTCACCGAGTTCGTCCCCGGCCACACGCACCTCGCCCCGGTCGGCCGGATCGTGTCCGAGGCGATCCACGCGGCCGGCGGGATCGCCCGCGAGTTCAACACGATCGCCGTCGACGACGGGATCGCGATGGGCCACGGCGGCATGCTCTACAGCCTGCCGTCCCGCGACCTGATCGCCGACTCGGTCGAGTACATGGTCGAGGCGCACTGCGCGGACGCGCTGGTCTGCATCTCGAACTGCGACAAGATCACGCCCGGCATGCTGATGGCGGCGCTCCGGCTGAACATCCCGACCGTGTTCGTCTCCGGCGGCCCGATGGAGGCCGGCCGGGCGACGCTCGTCGACGGCACGGTCCGCAAGCTCGACCTGATCGACGCGATGTCCGAGGCCGTCAACGAGAACGTCTCCGACGCCGACATCCTGCGGATCGAGGAGAACGCCTGCCCGACCTGCGGTTCCTGTTCCGGCATGTTCACCGCGAACTCGATGAACTGCCTGACCGAGGCGATCGGCCTGTCGCTGCCGGGCAACGGCTCCGTGCTGGCCACGCACACCGCGCGCAAGGCGCTGTACGAGAAGGCCGGCGAGACCGTCGTACGGATCACCCAGCGGTACTACGACAACGACGACGCCACCGTGCTGCCGCGGAACGTCGCGTCCAAGGAAGCGTTCGAGAACGCGATGGCCCTGGACATCGCGATGGGCGGGTCGACCAACACGATCCTGCACCTGCTCGCGGCCGCGCAGGAGGCGGAGGTCGACTTCGACCTCGACGACATCAACGCGGTCTCCCGCCGGGTCCCGTGCCTGGCGAAGGTCGCGCCGAACGTCGCGCCCGGCGGGACGTACTACATGGAGGACGTGCACCGCGCCGGAGGCATCCCGGCGATACTCGGCGAGCTGCACCGCGCCGGCCTGCTGAACGAGAACATCCACACCGTGCACAGCGACTCCATCGACGACTGGCTGAAGACCTGGGACGTGCGCGGCGGATCGCCGTCGCCGGAGGCCGTCGAGCTGTGGCACGCGGCGCCGGGTTGCAAGCGGTCGGCGACCGCGTTCTCGCAGTCCGAGCGGTGGGAGACGCTGGACGACGACGCGGCGAACGGCTGCATCCGCGACCGCGAGCACGCGTACTCCAAGGACGGCGGTCTCGGCGTACTGAAGGGCAACCTGGCCAACGACGGCTGTGTCGTGAAGACGGCCGGCGTGGACGAGTCGATCTGGACGTTCGAGGGCCCCGCGGTGGTGTGTGAGTCGCAGGAGCAGGCCGTCGAGAAGATCCTGACCAAGCAGATCCAGCCGGGCGACGTCATCGTAATCCGGTACGAAGGCCCCAAGGGCGGTCCGGGAATGCAGGAGATGCTGTACCCGACCTCGTACTTGAAGGGCCGCGGTCTGGGCAAGGTCTGTGCGCTGATCACCGACGGCCGCTTCTCCGGCGGTACGTCGGGACTCTCGATCGGGCATGTGTCGCCCGAGGCGGCGTCCGGCGGGACGATCGCGCTGGTCGAGGACGGTGACCGGATCAAGATCGACATCCCGAACCGGTCGATCGAGCTGCTGGTCGGCGACGAGGAACTGGCCGCGCGCGAGGCGGCGCTGGGCGGCGTCTACGCCCCGAAGAACCGCGACCGCAAGGTCACCGCTGCTCTGCGCGCGTACGCCGCGATGGCGACCAGCGCCGACAAGGGCGCGGTCCGCGACGTCAGCAAGCTCGGCTGAACTCGAGAGCTAGAACTCCAGGTCGAACGCGAGGTTGATCGCCTCGGCCAGGGCAGGTTCCTGGTCGGGGTGGAGGTACCCGATCAGGCGGCCGAGGTGCGCCTTCGGGATGGTCTGGATGTTGTCGCAGGAGATCGCGCTCGGGTGGTCGAGGCCGTTGTCGGGGCCGACCAGGACCTCGGTGGACAGGCCGCGGATCGTGCTGGTGATCGGCGCGACCGTCACGTTGGTGAGGCGCGGGCGGATGAGTTCACGGGTCAGTACGACGACCGGCCGGGGCTTGTCGAGCCGGGCGATGTGCAGCGGACGCACGACGTCGTACTCAGTCGAGGTCGCTGAGCACGGTGCCGGCGGCCGCGGGGGCGAGGCCTTCGAGGTCGGGGTACTCGCCGTGGCGGTTCAGGATGTCGAGGTCGCGGGCGGCCAGCTCGCGGCGCCGCTCACGCACCATCGCCCGGGCGACCACGGAGGCCCGGCTCGTCGCCCTGTCGGTCGCGACTAGCTCGTCCATGAAGTCGACCAGGTCGTCCGGTAGCCGGACAGTGATCTGCTTGCTCATACCACAACCATACCGCTGTGGGATTCAATCCGGTAGCGCCGCGGGTTCAGTTGGGGGAGAGGGCGGACCAGGCGATCAGGTCGGTCGCGGGGAGCGAGGGGAGCGCGGCCATCGCCGAGAGTTCGGTGTCGATGAGGGCGACGAGCTGGACGAGCCGGGTGGTCACGTCGGCGGCCTCGAGAAGCTTCTGGCGGTCGGGGGTCATCAGTTTCATCGCGGCCGACATCAGGTACGACAGCGTGCCGGGGTCGTCGGGCAGGTCGCCGAGGTGCAGGCCGGGGCGGCTGATCTCGCTGATCGCCTCGGCGTACTTGCGGAACCTCTCGAGCGCGATCGTCGCCGTACCCAAAGGGTCGTCGCCGAGGTCGTCGGGCAGCCACTCGACGTCCGCGACCAGGTAGTCGCCGGCACCGTCCAGCTCGGTCACCTTGAACCGCCGGTTGCCGGTCAGGGTCACCTCGATCGGTCCGTCGTCGTCCGCGTCGAGCGCGATCTCGGAGATCGTCGCCGCGCAGCCCGTCCCGTACAGCGACCGGAACACCCGCTCACCCAGCTCGTACCCGTCCCGGACCGCGAGGGCCCCGCAGACCAGCTCGCCGCCGTTCTCGACCAGGTCGCGGACCACCGCACGGCCCTGGACGTCGGTCACCGGAATCGAGACCACCAGGCCGGGAAAGATCACCGTGTCGACAGTGAGCAACGGCAGGCGGGAGTCCATGGCAACGAGCCTAGTGGACACAACCCACGATCACGCCCGGTGACCGCGCGGGTACGGCGTCGCGTCCGGCCGACCTGTGGATACGGCGCGGAGCAGACCGGGTCGCGCCACTAGACTGGCGCCATGATTCGCCGCGTCGACCTGCGGGGCCGAGTGGCGGCCGGAGAGGTCTCCGACCTCCAAGCCGAAGTGAATGCCCTCGTTCCCCGAGCCGTGTTCGACGTCGAGAAGGCTCTCGACGTCGTCCGACCCATCTGCCTGGACGTCCGCCATCGCGGCCTCGAGGCGATCCGGGAGTACGGCGAGAAGTTCGACCATGTGCGCGTCGAGGACATCCGGGTCCCGGCCGAGGCGCTGAAGACCGCGCTCGAGGAGCTCGACCCCGAGGTGCGCAGCGCCTTCGAGGAGTCGATCCGCCGGGTCCGCGAGGTCAGCCAGGACGAGCTCACCGCCGACATCGCCTCCGAGCCCGCACCAGGTGGGCGGGTGACGCAGCGGTTCGTCCCGGTGCAGCGCGTCGGCCTCTACGTGCCGGGCGGCCGTGCGCCGCTGGCGTCGAGCGTTCTGATGAACGTCGTACCGGCGCAGGTGGCCGGCGTACCGTCGCTGGCCGTTGCCTCCCCGCCGCAGAAGGAGTTCGGCGGCCTGCCGCACCCGACTGTGCTCGCGGTTTGTGCGTTGCTCGGGATCGAAGAGGTCTACGCGATGGGCGGCGCGCAAGCGATCGCCGGGTTCGCTTACGGCTTCGACGGCTGCAAGAAGGTCAACCTGGTCACGGGTCCGGGCAACATCTACGTGGTCGCCGCCAAGCGGTTCCTGCTGGGTGAGGTCGGCATCGACTCCGAGGCCGGTCCGACCGAGATCGCGGTCCTCGCCGACGACACCGCCGACCCGAAGCACGTCGCCGCGGACCTGATCAGCCAGGCCGAACACGACCCGATGGCCGCCAGTGTGCTGGTCACGCCGTCCGAAACCCTCGCCGCCGCGGTCGAGGCCGAGCTGCCCGGCCAGGTCGCGAAGACGAAGCACCAGGACCGCGTGACGGAGGCTCTGAAAGGTCAGCAGTCAGCCGTCGTGCTGGTCGACGATCTTGACCAGGGCACCGCGGTCGTGGACGCGTACGCCGCCGAGCACCTGGAGATCCAGACCGCCGACGCCGAGGAACGAGCCGGCCTGATCACGAACGCCGGAGCGATCTTCGTCGGCAGCTGGTCACCGGTGTCGCTCGGCGACTACTGCGCGGGCTCCAACCACGTCCTCCCGACGGCCGGTTGCGCCTGCCACTCGTCCGGCCTGTCCGTGCGCAGCTTCCTCAAGGCAGTGCACGTGATCAACTACTCGCGCGACGCGTTGCAGGCGGTCGCCGGTCACGTGGTCACGCTTGCCCACGCCGAGGACCTGCCCGCCCACGGCGCCGCGGTGTCCGTCCGATTCCCTGGAGAGCAGTAATGGGCCGCTTCGACGGGTTGCCGATCCGCGAGGAGTTGAAGAGCTTCGAGCCGTACGGCGCCCCGCAGCTCGACGTCCCGGTGCTCCTGAACGTCAACGAGAACCCGTACCCGGCGAGCGAGGCGACCGTCGCCGACATCGCCGCAGCGGTCACCGTGGCCGCCCGTGGTATGAACCGCTACCCGGACCGCGAGTTCATCGGTCTGCGTGCGGACCTCGCGGCGTACCTGGCGCGCGAATCCGGAGCGCAACTGGAGCCGGAGCAGCTCTGGGCGGCGAACGGTTCCAACGAGGTGATGCTGCACATCCTGCAGGCCTTCGGCGGCCCCGGGCGTACGGCGCTTTCCTTCGCGCCGACGTACTCGATGTACCCGGAGTACGCGCGGGACACGAACACCGCGTGGGTCGCCGGCCGTCGCGCCGAGGACTTCACGCTCGACAAGAGCAAGGCGCTCGCGGCGATCTCCCGGCACCGCCCGTCGGTCGTGCTGCTCGCCTCGCCGAACAATCCGACCGGGACGGCGCTGCCGATCGACGTGACCGAGGCGATCGTCGCGCAGGCCGCTCAACAAGGTGCCGTGGTCGTGGTCGACGAGGCGTACGCCGAGTTCCGCCGCGCGGGGACACCCAGTGCGGTCAGCCTGTTGCCGTCGTACCCGAATCTTGCGGTCGCGCGGACGATGTCGAAGGCGTTCGCGATGGCCGGCGGGCGGGTCGGATACCTTGCCGCGAGCAAGCAGTTCGTCGACGCGCTGCGGATCGTCCGGCTGCCGTACCACCTGTCCGCGGTGACCCAGGCTGTCGCGCGGGCGGCGTTGCAGCACTCCGACGAGTTGCTTGGCCGGGTTGAGCAGCTCCGGGTGGAGCGCGACGAGACCGTCGACTGGCTGCGATCGTTGGGACTGCGGGCGGTCGACTCAGATGCGAACTTCGTCCTGTTCGGCACGTTCGCGGATCGGCACGCGGTCTGGCAGGCGTTGCTGGACGACGGCGTACTGATCCGGGAAACCGGTCCGGACGGCTGGTTGCGCGTTTCGATCGGCACCGGCGACGAGATGGCCGCGTTCCGCGCTTCGCTGGAGCGCGTTCTGAAGACAGACACGGGAAGGCTGACATGAGGGAGCGAAGCGAGCTCATCAGAAAGCACAGCGCGGTCAGTGCCTCATCCGCGCCCGGAGCGAAGCGAGGACGTGGATGAGCCGGCGTACGGCGCGGCTCGAGCGGGAGACTAGTGAGTCGAAGGTCCTGGTCGAGCTGAACATCGACGGTGAGGGCCGGGCGGACATCTCGACGGGGGTCGGGTTCTACGACCACATGCTGAACGCGCTCGCCAAGCACGCGCTGCTCGACCTGCACGTGAACACGGTCGGCGACCTGGAGATCGACGCGCACCACACGGTCGAGGACACCGCGATCGGTATCGGTCAGGCACTGCGCGAGGCGCTCGGCGACAAGCGCGGGATCCGCCGGTTCGGCGACGCGACCGTGCCGCTCGACGAGGCGCTCGTGCACTGCACGGTCGACCTGTCCGGGCGTCCGTACTGCGTGCACACCGGCGAGCCGGACGGCCAGGTGTACGCGATCATCGGCGGCGACTACGCCGGTTCGCTGACCCAGCACGTGTTCGAGACGCTCGCGTTCAACGCCGCGATCTGCATCCACATCCGGGTGCTGTCGGGCCGCGACCCGCACCACATCGTCGAGGCCCAGTTCAAGGCGTTCGCGCGGGCCCTCCGCGCCGCCGCCGAGCTGGACCCGCGGCAGCCAGGGATCCCGTCCACCAAGGGCGCCCTGTGAGGTCGGCACTGTGAGGTCGGCACTGTGAGCAAGAAGGTCGTGCTCCTGGACTACGGTTCCGGGAACATCCGGTCGGGGGAGCGGGCGCTGCAGCGTGTCGGCGCCGACGTCACGGTGACCGCCGACTTCGACGCGGCGTGCAACGCCGACGGTCTGCTCGTGCCGGGCGTGGGTGCCTTCGAGGCGTGCATGACCGGACTGAAGGCGGTTCGCGGTGATGTCGCGGTCGACCGCCGGTTGACCGGTGGACGTCCGGTGCTGGGGATCTGTGTGGGCATGCAGATCCTGTTCGCCCGCGGCATCGAGCACGGCGTCGAGACCGAGGGCTGCGAGCAGTGGCCCGGCACCGTCGAGCGCCTGCAGCCGAAGGACGACCAGCCGGTGCCGCACATGGGCTGGAACACGGTCGACGTACCGTCCGGCACGAAGCTGTTCGACGGCATCGAGAAGGAGCGGTTCTACTTCGTGCATTCGTACGGCGTTCGCGAATGGAAGCTGCAGGACGCCCGCGAGTCGGTCGCTCCGCTGGTCACGTGGACGACGTACGGCGCCGATCGCTTCGTCGCCGCCGTCGAGAACGGCCCGCTGTCCGCCACCCAGTTCCACCCCGAGAAGTCCGGCGACGCCGGCGCCACGCTCCTGGAGAACTGGGTCCGCGCGCTGTGACCGCCTGACACGCGTTCACTTGCTGTTGGTGAGTTGTTTACCGTACGTTCACTGGCGACCACTGCTTGTGTCTAGCCAGGAGGCCGCCCATGTCCAACTCCCTTTCCAGACGCCAGTTCGTCGGCCGTGCCGCAGCCGCCGGAGTCGCGGTCAGCGTGGCCGGATCGGTGGAGGCGCTGTACACCGCCCAGCCCGCGCTCGGCACGTCCGGCCCGAAGATCGGGTACGGGCCGCTGATCGAGGACCCGGACGGCATGCTCGACCTGCCGCGCGGGTTCGGCTACAAGATCCTGTCCCGCGAAGGCGCCGTACGGCCGGACGGGCTGCAGATTCCGAGCCGGTTCGACGGGATGGGCGTATTCCCGGACCGCGACGGCGGCTCCCGCCTGGTCCGCAACCACGAGTGCAGCCCGACGTCGAAGATCAAGGTCGTCGCACCGGCCGAGCGGACCTACGACCCGGCCGCCGCCGGCGGCACCAGCACCCTGGTGGTCGACCGGCAGAACGCCTCGAAGAAGGAGTTCGTCAGCCTCGG
Organism: Kribbella sp. NPDC055110; assembly: GCF_053607525.1. Taxonomy (NCBI): domain Bacteria; kingdom Bacillati; phylum Actinomycetota; class Actinomycetes; order Propionibacteriales; family Kribbellaceae; genus Kribbella; species Kribbella sp. NPDC055110. The sequence continues at coordinate 1,302 of NZ_JBSGTS010000057.1, read as the reverse complement.
CGGTACGGCGATCAACTGCTCCGGCGGCCACACGCCCTGGCGTACCTGGCTGACCTGCGAGGAGACCGAACTCAAGGCCGGGCAGAGCGGATACACCAAGGACCACGGCTTCATCTTCGAGGTCGACCCGTACGACGACCGCCGCAACGCGGACCCTCATCCGCTGACCGCGATGGGCCGCTTCCAGCACGAGGCGGTCGCGATCGACCCGCGGACCGGGATCGTGTACGAGACCGAGGACGCGTTCGTCGCGCCGCTCGGCGGCTTCTACCGGTTCCTGCCGAACCGGCCGCGCGGCGGCTGGGGTGCCCTGCGGGCCGGCGGTGAACTGCAGGCGATGCACATCCCTGGCCTGCCGGACCTGTCGGTGGTCCAGGAGGCCGGCGCCGAGTTCCACGACGTGCAGTGGGTGACGGTGCCGGACCCGCTGGCGACGACCGAGTCGGTCCGGGCGCAGGACTTCGCCAAGCCGATCACCGGCGGCTACAAGCTCGAGGGCTGCTGGTGGGGCGAGGTGGATCGCTGCGTGTACTTCGTCTCGTCGTTCGCCCGGACCGAGCTCGGCCCGAAGGTCGACCACGACGGCCAGGTCTGGCGGCTCGACCCGCGGAAACGGACGCTCCGCCTCGAGGTCATCTTCACCCGCCCGAAGCCCGGATCCGACGACCCCGAATTCGATGCCCCCGACAACATCACGATGTCGCCGTACGGCGGGCTGATGATGTGCGAGGACGGCCTCGGCGAACAGCACATCCTCGGCACCACCGAGGACGGCCAGGTCTTCAAGTTCGCCCGCAACCGCGTCAACCTCGGAACCCCCGAGGCCCCCGAGTACGGCGAACTCTCCGGCGTCGGCTTCTCCGCCGACGGCCGCACCATGTTCTTCAACGTCTACAACCCCGGCATCACCTACGCCATCACCGGCCCCTGGCACCGCAAACGCTAACCCACCCCACCCCACCCCCCACCCACCGCGCTGCACCCACCCCCCGCACCATCGCACCTAACGCACCCCACCCACCCGCTGCACCGCGCCCACCCACCGCGCCCACCACACCCGGCATCCACGTCCCGGTCCGTGCCACCGGCCGGCTCTTGCAGAGCGCGGCGTGGCCCTCGCACACGAGGGGATATCCGGCTCTTGTGACTGAGGTGTGGGTGGTCGACGAATTCCAGGGCGGTGCCCGGGCTTGGTGTGATGTGCACGCTCGACAGGACATGTCGGGTGGCCGGGTAGTGCACCTGAGCGTGAACGCGCCCGTGCGTACACCGTCTCACCGGTGCACTACCAGTCGAGCGTGC
>NZ_JBSGTS010000056.1:0-14735 GCF_053607525.1 Kribbella sp. NPDC055110 | reverse complement strand
TCCCTTGTCTTTGGGGGCGCCCGCTACTTTTTTCATATAGTCTCCGGCGGCCCCCCGCCCGCGAGCGGGGGGGGCCCCCCCCCCCGGGCCCGGGCGGGCCAGGGTGGTCTGCCGACCGGTTACGGCGTGCTGAGCAGGTGCGTCATCGACCGTTGGACGAGGTCGGTGCGCATCGCCTGGGTGGTGAGGCCCTCGGCGCCGAAGCCGAGGTACACCGTGTCGGGTGTGGTGACCCCGGCGCCCTCGTCGAAGGCGGTCGTCGTACGGATCCAGTTGTTCGGGTTCGCGGACGACCCGGCCGGCGGACCGGCCGCTGCCCAGCCGCCGAGGTCGGTTTCGAACGACGTCTGCTCGGTGGCGGCGTCCTTGGTGATCGAGACGTCGTCGACGAAGGAGCCGAGGCCCTGCGTCGACCAGTCGCTGACATAGGTGATCGACAGTTCGACCTGTTTCCCGGCGTACGGCGTCAGGTCGATCTTCCAGTCCTGCCAGCCGGCGCTGGAGCCGGATGACGCGTTCCAGGCACCGGTGGTACCGGTCGGCGAGCAGTCGGCGCCCTGGTAGTGCGCCAGGAACGGATGCAGTTGCACCCACCCGGCCGGACAGCTCTGGCCGGTGTCCTGGGACGTGTGGCCGTTCAGATCCGGCAGCGTGGTCCAGTCGTCCTGGCCCACGGTGTGCGCCTCGACCATCACGTAATCCCAGTCGCTCTCGGTGTCGTACGAGAACTTGAACGACATCGAACCGCTCGAGACCCCGCCCAGGTCCACGGTCCGGCTCAGCCGCTTGTAGCTGATGTCGGCGCGCTGGCTGTAGACGTACTGCGAACCTGTGAACGGGTCGAACGGTGCACCGCCGGGCCGCTGCCACTTCACCGGCGCCGAACTCGCGAACTGCGGGAACTGGGCCGTGGGCAACACGCTGGAGGTCAGTACGAACGCACCCGTGTGGTTCTGGTTGTCGGCCGAGTCGCCGCCGTTGAGTGTCCCGGCGAACCCGTTGAACGCACCAGCCGTCCCCTTGAGCGGGACCGGTGCTCCGTTGGCGTCGCTGCCGCTGTTGTCGATGAACGTGTAGGCGCCCAGGTAGTACTGCTCGAAGTCGTTCAGCAACGGGAGGCACGGGTACGCCTGCGGCGTGGTGCACTCGCCTTGCTGCTCTTCGAACGGGTTGTAGTAGTACGCGCCGTCCTGGTTGCTCGCGTAGCCGGCGTACTTGCCCGTGTACAGCAGCTTGCCGCCCTCGTTGAGGTAGTCGCGGACCGACAGTTCCAGGTCGAGCGCCAGTTCGGCTGCCGTACCCGCCGGCTGACCGACCTTGCGGGTGATGATGTCGTCGCCGGTCTCCCACACGACGGCCTTGTAGTGCGAGAGCACGCCGAGCGGGTGTGGCGCGGTGCGGTTGTTGGCGTCCACGTCGTACACGTCCGACGTGATCCCGGCCGCAGTGAGCGCGGCGGCGTACTTGCTGACGTACTTGGGCGTCGTGACGCCCTGCAGCGGGCTGGCACCGGTCACGTCCTCGGCGGCCAGGATCAGTACCTTCCCGCCGATGTCGGTGGCCACGTGGTACGTGAAGTGCTCGCTGGAGACCGCTCCGGTCCCCACCTTGTTGCCGCTGAACCACACCTCGACGGAGTCGCCGGGCTTGGTACGGCGTACGGTGCCACGGAACTCGGCGTAGTAGCGGTCGCCGCTGTCGCCGTACCGCTCGCCGCCCTTCCACTCCGCGACCTTGTCGTTGATGACGTCGCCGCCGTTGATCCGGTAGTTGATGCGCAGGTTCTTCAACGCGCGCTTCGCGATCACCGCGACCGGCTGGGTGGTGCCGTACGAGACCGCGAACGGGTCGGCCACCAGATCGGCGGCCTTCCGGCCGACCACCGAGACCGGGTCGTCGGGGTCGTGGGCGGACTTCGCGACGGACAGCGCGAACGGGATGTTCTTGGCGAACTCGGCCTGGATCAGGGCCTCGTCGTCGGGGAAGCTGAAGACGCTGACACAGTCCTCGGGCAGCCACTGGTCGTTCGGGTCGGCGGCGGACGCGGTCTGGCAGGTCGACATCTCCGGCGTGAACGCCATCGTGCCGTACTTGTCCGTCACGTGTCCGTCGGTTTCCCCGTTGGTCGTGTAGAGCTCGGCGGAGATGTCGGGGTCGTAGCCCGGTACGGCGGGATGCGCGTCGTCGCCGGCCATCGCCTCGGCGATCACGTCGTCCGGCGAGGGCGTGCTCACCTGCCAGCCGACGCCGTACAGCAGGAGTTCGGCGGCCGAGTGGTAGTTGATGAGCTCGGTGAAACGGACCTTCTGGAACAGCTGGTCGAGGGCCTTCGTCTCCGGTTCGGAGCCCGGGGCCGGACCGCGGTACGTGTCGCTGCTCGGGTCGGGTGACGATCCCTCGTTGTCGTAGCCCCACTTGGTCGCGAAGTTGCGGTTCGGGTCGACGCCGTCGCCGGGTGCGATCAGTCCGTCGCCGTTGTTGTCGCGCAGGTTCTTCCGCCACAGCCGGTCGCCGACGAACGTGTAGTCGTACCCGTCGGGGTTGGCCACCGGCAGGAACCAGAGTTCGGTGGTGTTGAGCAACTTCGTGGTCTCGGCGTTCTGCCCGTAGCCGTCGATGACGTAGTGCATCAGCCGGCGGACCATCTCGGGGGTGATCCATTCGCGGGCGTGCTGGGCGCCGGCGTACAGCACCGAGGGCCGGATGCCGTCGGTCACCAGGCGGGCGTCCTTGGTCACCTTGACGGCGACGATCGGCTTGCCCTGCCCCGACGTACCGATGGTGACGAGCTTCGTCAGCCTTGGATGTGCGGCCGCCGTCTGCGTCAGCTCCTCCAGGAGGCCGCCAGGCCCGCTGTACGGGCGGAACACGGTGGGACCGGCCGCGGCGAGGCGGGCGGCCTCCTCGGCGGCGGTGTGTCCTTTGACCTTCTTGACCTGCAGGTCGACGCCGTCCGTGCGGAGCTTGTCAGCTTGCCGCTTCGAGATCACCACCTCGACCCGGGTCTTTCCGCCGGCTGCCCGTCCGGTGGCCAGGTCGGCACGGTCCACGCCGATGTCCACGACCTTCTGCAGCTGTTGCGCAGTCAGGTCGCCGACATAGACCTCTAGACCGTTACTCCCTGGCTTCGGCACGGCGGTCGCTGCCTGGCCCGCGGCCAGCGCCCCCGCCACGACGGCCAGTACTGCGATGAAGACAGAAGTTCTTCGCATATCGCCCCTCCCCGGTCGACGGTGCATATGGCGGCAGCCTGGTGTGACCCAGGTCACGAGTCAACAGCTGGGACAGACCCGTCGCCCGGCGTGTGCCGGAGCACACACGCGGGACGTGCGCTGGTGCATACCAGTGCGGCGGTGGTTCGGAATACCGTGGGGGGATGAGTCATCGCAGCGAGTCGGGGTTCGAGTTCGCACCGGTGTACGGGCCGCTGGACGGGTTCGACGCCGGGGCGAAGCTGGGGGAGCCGGGGCAGTTCCCGTACACCCGGGGCGTGTACCCGACCATGTACACCCAGCGGCCGTGGACGATGCGGCAGTACGCCGGATTCGGCACGGCGGCCGAGTCGAACCAGCGGTACCACCAACTGATCGACCACGGGACCATGGGACTGTCGGTCGCCTTCGACCTGCCGACCCAGATGGGGTACGACTCCGACGCCCCGATCGCTTCTGGTGAGGTCGGGAAGGTCGGGGTGGCGATCGACTCGATCGACGACATGCGGGTGCTGTTCGACAAGATCCCGCTGGACCAGGTGTCCACCTCGATGACGATCAACGCACCCGGGTCCGTCCTGCTGCTGCTCTACCAGTTGGTCGCCGAGGAGCAGGGGGTGTCCGGTGACAAGCTCACCGGCACGATCCAGAACGACGTACTGAAGGAGTACATCGCCCGCGGCACCTACATCTACCCGCCGAAGGAGTCGCTGCGGCTGATCAGCGACATCTTCGCGTACTGCCACTCCGAGCTGCCGAAGTGGAACACGATCTCGATCTCCGGCTACCACATGGCCGAGGCCGGGGCGACGCCCGCGCAGGAGATCGCCTTCACGCTCGCGAACGGCATCGAGTACGTCCGGGCCGCGGTCGCGTCCGGGCTGGACGTGGACGAGTTCGCGCCACGGCTCTCGTTCTTCTTCGTCGCCCGGACGACGCTGCTCGAGGAGGTCGCGAAATTCCGCGCGGCGCGGCGGATCTGGGCACGGGTGATGCGGGATTCCTTCGGCGCCCGCAACCCGAAGTCGTTGATGTTGCGGTTCCACACCCAGACCGCGGGCGTGCAACTCACCGCGCAGCAGCCCGAGGTGAACCTGGTGCGGGTCGCCATCCAGGGCTTGGCCGCCGTACTCGGCGGAACCCAGTCCCTGCACACCAACTCGTACGACGAAGCGATCGCGCTCCCGACCGAGAAGGCCGCCCGCCTCGCGCTCCGCACGCAGCAGGTCCTCGCCTACGAGACCGACATCACCGCGACGGTCGACCCGTTCGCCGGCTCGTACGTCGTCGAGTCACTCACCGACGAGGTCGAGGAGGCCGCGCTCTCGTTGATGGAGCAGGTGGAGGAGTACGGCGGCGCGGTCGCCGCGATCGAGAAGGGGTACCAGAAACAGGAGATCGAGCGCTCGGCGTACCAGATCGCCAAGGAGATCGACTCCGTCGAACGCGTCGTCGTCGGCATGAACAAGTTCAAGATCACCGACGAGGAGCCGTACGAACCCCTCCGCGTCGACCCCACCATCGAAGCCCAACAGGTAGCCCGCCTCGCCACCCTCCGAGCCACCCGCGACCAGACCGCCGTCGACGAGGCCCTCACCGCCCTGAAGAAAGCTGCCCAAGGCAACGACAACTGCCTCTACCCCATGAAACAGGCCCTGAAAGCCCGCGCCACCGTAGGCGAAGTCTCCAACACCCTCAGAGAAGTCTGGGGCGTCTACGTCCCCGCCGACACCTTCTAACCCCCACCGCCCCAAAGGACACCGCTTCGCGACGGCTGACTTTCGGCCGCCGGCGCCGAGTGCTGTGGTGGAGGACATCACGGCAGGCTCGTCGACATCTCCTGATCAGACGGCGAGCAAATCCAGATGAATTCCAGCCTCGGCTGCCAGCGCCGTGAGGTCGACGGGATCGGAGGTAAGGATCGTGTCGCCATCGCATGCCAGCAGGACTACCGCAGCGTCGATCGCGTCCCGTCCACCGGTGAGCTTCAGCAAAGCCCCGGCCCGCCGCCCGAGTCGGTCGTCCAACGGCTCGACTTCGACGGCGTCGAGCAACCGGGCGATCGGCGCCTGACGACCGGCGTCTCCGCGCCAAACCTGCCCGACAATTCCACCATGAGTGACCGGCGTCCTCCCGGACAGCCGTTCTGCCTTCATCAGCGCGGCCATCCGATGGTCGCCACGCTCGGCTGCCACGAAGGCTCCCGCGTCCAAGACCAGTGTCATGCGGCGCCGTGGGAATGCTTGCCGCGGGTTCTCGGCGCAGGCTGCTGTGGTGAATGAGCACGTCCACCGCCCTGCTCAAGCGTCGGACGATCTGCAGCTCGACAGGATGTATCCGTCGACCGGGCCGGATTCCAGCGGGGCGCACGCGGCACGGCAGGCACTGTGAGGCAAGACGTCCTGTCGAGCTGCCGAGCCGTCAGACCCGAGGGGCTGCCCACGGCCGCACACGCCGAGTCGTGGCGTTTGGTTGTCCCTCGAAACCGCGAGTCGTGGATCGAGGCTGTATGTGACCGCCAAAACCCACGACTCGCTGGCTGCGGTCCCACCGACGGGCCTGGCAAAAGAACGGTTATCCGGCCCCGTGCCCGACGACGGCGCCAAGGCTCTGGCGCCGCGGGGCGGTGTTCTTCAGTCGAGGAGGGCGGTGGTGGTTAGGAGGGTGGTGCCTACGGTGATGGCTTCTTCGGTGGGGTCGAAGCCGGGGGTGTGGAGGTCGGCGGCGATTTCTTGGGTGGGTGGGCGGACGCCGAGGCGGGCCATGGCGCCGGGGACGTGTTCGAGGTACCAGGCGAAGTCTTCGCCGCCGAGGCTCTGGTCGGTGGGGGCGACGGCGCTCGAGCCGAGGGTCTGGTGGACGGCGTTCTGCAGGACGCTGATGGCGGTCGCGTCGTTCACGACGGGCGGTACGCCGTGGGTGACCTCGGTGTCGACCTCCACGCCGTACGGGCGGACGATCTGCGCGGCCAGTGACGGGATCAGGTCCTCCGCGAGGCGCCACGCGTTCGCGTCGAGGCAGCGGAGGGTGCCTTCGGCCTCGCCCCGGGACGGGATCGCGTTGGCGGCGGAGCCGGACGTGATGCGGCCCCAGACGAGGGACATGCCGGCGCGGGGGTCGACCCGGCGGGAGAGAGCGGCGGGGAGTGACGAGACGAGCGTCGCGAGCGCGTACACGAGATCGGCGGTCAAATGGGGCCGCGAGGTGTGACCACCCGGCCCGGTCAGCCGCACCAGGATCCGGTCCGCCGCTGCCGTCAGCGCGCCGACCCGTAGTCCGACCTGTCCGACCTGCAGTCGCGGATCGCAGTGCAGACCATAAATACGCCGTACGCCGTCCAGGCCGCCCGCCGCGATCACGCCGAGCGCGCCGCCGGGCATGACCTCCTCGGCCGGCTGGAAGATCACGCGGACACGCCGGTCCAGCTGCCCGTCGCGCGCCATCCCGGCCAGCACCAGCGCCGCACCGAGCAAGGCCGACGTGTGTACGTCGTGACCGCACGCGTGAGCCACCCCGTCGAGGGTCGACCGCCACGGCGCCTCGACGCCGTCCGGCACCGGCAGTGCGTCGATGTCGGCCCGCAGCGCGACGCACGTGTCGCCGGATCCGATGTCGCAGATCAGCCCGGTCCCGGTCGGCAGCACCCGCGGCGAGAGGCCGGCCTCGACGAGCCGCCTCTCGAGCAGCTCGGTCGTCCGCACCTCGTGCCACCCGAGTTCCGGGTGCGCGTGCAGATCGCGCCGTACGTCGACCATGTCCTCACGGACCGCCTCGACCCGCGCCAGCACGTCCGCGACCAGCAGCTGATGACTCATCCGGAGATTGTGACACCAGCGGTACGCCGGGACGCGCCGAGCCCCGCCGCCGTTCACGCCGCGCGACCGCCACGCACCGTAACGGCGGCCACGGAGCGTGCGCACCGTGACGCCCGCAGCGCAGCCGGTGACGGCGCCGGAGAAGTTGTCGAAATGTGACGCGGATGCCGGTCACTTTCCGGTATCGAGGCCTGCTTGACGTTCAAAGAAACACGGACCGCGCCCTATAGTCTGCGGATGCGGCATGTGGGGGAAGGCGTGCGGCAGGCAAACGTATCTGGTCGACGAAGGAGACTTCCGGTGAAGAAGTACGTGCGGGGAACGGCGATCGTGGGCGTGCTGACGCTCGCCGTCGCCGCGTGTGGCAGCAAGCCGACCGATAGCGGCGCAGCTGGCGGCGCCAACAAGAACTTCAAGGCCTGCATGGTCTCCGACTCCGGGGGCTTCGACGACAAGTCCTTCAACCAGACCTCGTACAAGGGTCTGCAGGACGCGGTGAAGGAAAAGGGCCTGACCGAGGTCAAGGCGGAGTCGAAGTCGGACAACGACTACCCGACCAACATGACCGCGATGGTGAACGCCAAGTGCAACGTGATCGTTGCCGTCGGCTTCAAGCTCGAGGACGCCACCGAGAAGGCGGCCGCGGCCAATACCGGCATCAAGTTCGCGATCGTCGACTCGGCTCCGGCCAAGCCGATCGCGAACCTGAAGCCGCTGCTGTTCAACACGGCGCAGTCCAGCTTCCAGGCCGGCTACCTGGCCGCGGCGATGTCGAAGTCCGGCAAGGTCGGCACCTTCGGCGGTCTGAAGATCCCGACCGTGACGATCTTCATGGACGGCTTCGCCGAGGGCGTGCGCTACTACAACACGCAGAAGAGCAAGAACGTCCAGGTGCTCGGCTGGGACGACGCCAAGCAGGCGGGTCTGTTCACCGGTGACTTCGAGGACAAGGCCAAGGGCCAGAACAACGCCCAGAACCTGATCACCCAGGGCGCCGACGTGATATTCCCGGTGGCCGGCCCGTCGGGTCTGGGCGGCCTGCAGGCGGCCAAGGCCAGCAACGGCAAGGTGAACGCGATCTGGGTCGACACCGACGGCTGCGTGAGCGCGGCGGAGTACTGCTCGGTGCTGCTCAGCAGCGTCCAGAAGGGTATGGACGTGGCCGTGAAGGACGCGGTCGTGTCGGTCGTCGACAACAAGTTCGACAACACCCAGTTCACCGGCACGCTGCAGAACGGCGGTACGTCGCTGGCGCCGTTCCACGAGTTCGACAGCAAGATCCCGGCGGACGTGAAGTCCGAGCTGGACCAGATCAAGACCGACATCATCAGCGGCAAGATCACCGTGCAGTCGAAGGTTCAGCCCAAGGCATCCTGAACCATCGCTTGGTCGCGTAGTACGGTGCGAGCCAGGAAGGCAGACCTACAGGTCGTGGCCTTCCTGGCTCGCCGTCTGAAGGGGAGGCTGCCCGCATGCACCTCGAGCTGTCCGGCCTGACCAAGAGCTTCGGCTCGCTGGTCGCCAACGACCACATCGACCTGGTCATCGAGCCGGGTGAGATCCACTGCCTGCTCGGTGAGAACGGGGCCGGCAAGAGCACCTTGATGAACATGCTCTACGGGCTGCTGCAGCCCGACTCGGGCGAGATCGTGATCGACGGCGAGAAGGTGCAGATCACCTCGCCGAGCGACGCGATCAAGCACGGGATCGGCATGGTCCACCAGCACTTCATGCTGGTCCCGGTGTTCACGGTCGCCGAGAACATCATGCTCGGCCGGGAGAACGTCCGGGCCGGCGGCGTACTGGACCGGAAGAAGGCGCACGCCCTCGTCACCGAGCTGTCCGACCGGTACGGGTTCGAGGTCGATCCCGAGGCGCTGGTGGAGGACATCCCGGTCGGGGTCCAGCAGCGGGTGGAGATCATTAAGGCGCTCGCCAACGACGCCAGCGTGCTGATCCTGGACGAGCCGACCGCGGTCCTCACACCGGCCGAGATCGACGAGCTGATCGGCGTCATGCGCCAGCTCAAGGACAACGGCACCTCGATCGTCTTCATCACCCACAAGCTCAAAGAGGTCAAGGCGATCGCGGACAAGATCACCGTGATCCGCCGCGGCAAGGTCGTCGGTCAGGCCGAGCCGTCCGAGTCCGAGGAGGAGCTCGCCGAGCTGATGGTCGGCCGCGCCGTCGACCTGGTCGTCGACAAGGAGCCGGCCCAGCCGCAGGACGCTGTCCTGCGCGTAGCCGGCCTGACCGTGATCGACGAGCGTGGGTTCACCGCCGTCGACGACGTCGACCTCGAGGTGCGCGCGGGCGAGATCCTCGCGGTGGCCGGTGTCCAGGGCAACGGTCAGACCGAGCTCGCCGAGGCGCTGCTCGGGCTGACGCCGATCGCGGCCGGGAGCATCCACCTGGGCGGCGAGGACCTGACTACGAAGTCGACCCGGCACCGCCTCGACGCCGGGATCGGGTACGTCCCGGAGGACCGCGCGCACGACGGTTTCGTCGGCTCGTTCTCGGTCGCCGAGAACCTGGTCCTGGACCTGTTCCGGAAGGCGCCGTTCGGCAACGGGCTGGCGCTGCGCACCGACGAGATCGACAAGAACGCGACCGCTCGGGTCGAGGAGTTCGACATCCGCACGCAGGGCATCGACCTGTCGGTGTCGTCCCTGTCCGGTGGTAATCAGCAGAAGGTCGTGCTGGCCCGGGAGCTGTCCCGCCCGCTGAAGCTGCTGGTGGCCTCGCAGCCGACCCGCGGTGTGGACGTCGGCTCGATCGAATTCCTGCACACCCGGATCGTGAAGGAGCGCGACAACGGTACGGCGGTGCTGATCGTGTCCACCGAACTGGACGAGATCGCCGCGCTGGCGGACCGGGTCGCGGTGATGTACCGCGGGAAGGTCGTCGGCGTCGTACCGTCCGACACCCCGCGCGACGAGCTGGGCCTGATGATGGCCGGCGCCTCGAAGTCGGAGGCGCACGACGTGGCGATCGAGAACCCGACGACCTTGGGAACCATCTGATGAGCACTGAGACAGAGGTAGCTCCGGTGCCCGCGCCGCCGGCCAAGGAGCCGCAGCGCCGGTCCGGTCTGCCGTCGTGGGCGGTCCAGGGCCTGGTCTCGCTGAGCGCGATCGTACTGGCCCTGCTGGTCGGGGCGATCCTGATCATCGTCGGCGACGACCAGGTGCAGAAGGCGGTCGGGTACTTCGGCGCCGCGCCGATGGACACGTTCTCCGCCGCCCTGAGCGCGGTCGGCGAGGCGTACAAGTCGCTCGCCGTCGGCGCGCTCGGCGGCTGGACGCCGATCAGCGAATCGTTGACCCAGGCAACACCGCTGATCTGCGGCGGTCTGGCCGTCTCGCTCGCGTTCCGCACCGGCCTGTTCAACATCGGTGCCCAGGGCCAGCTGATCGCCGGCGCGATTCTTGCGTCGTACGTCGGGTTCGCGTGGCACCTGCCGCCCGTGCTGCACCTGATCGTGGCGATCGTCGCCGGTCTGATCGGCGGCGCGCTCTGGGGTGGTGTGGTCGGCCTGCTGAAGGCCCGCACCGGCGCGCACGAGGTGATCGTGACGATCATGCTGAACTACGTCGCGATTTACCTGCTCGCCTGGCTGCTGACGACCAAGACGTTCCAGCGGCCCGGTCGGACCGACCCGATCTCCCCGATCGTCGACAGCAACGCGCAGTACCCGAAGTTCGGCGACACCCGGTTGCACGTCGGCTTCCTGGTGGCGCTGGTGGCCGCGGTCTTCGTCTGGTGGCTGCTGAACCGCTCGACGATCGGCTTCGAGCTCCGCGCGGTCGGCGCGAACGCGGACGCCTCCCGGACGGCCGGTATGTCGGTCGGCCGCGCGTACGTGATCGCGATGGTCGTGGCCGGCGCGCTCGCCGGTCTGGCCGGGACCCAGCAGGTGCTCGGCACCGATCTCCCGCTGACCGACGGGGTCGCGGCCTCGGTCGGGTTCGACGCGATCACGGTCGCGCTGCTCGGCCGCGGTACGCCGCTCGGCACCGTGCTGGCCGGTCTGCTCTTCGGCGCGCTGAACGCGGGCGGCCTGCAGATGCAGTTGATCACGCAGACGCCGCTGACCCTGACCACTGTCCTGCAGGCCGTGATCGTGCTGTTCGTCGCGGCCCCGGCGCTGGTGCGCTCGATCTTCCGCTTCCTGCCGAAGGAACGCGGAGCGGGCGCGGTTCTCGCGAAAGGCTGGAACGGATGACCGAGACAACGCCGGACGCCATACCGGCAGCTCCCGCGAAACCGCACCTCATCGAGGCTCCGGCCGATCGGACCCGTCGGCTGCGGGTCGGTGGCGTGATGGTGGTGTTCGCCCTGATCGGCCTCGGGCTGGCGATCTTCACCAAGGGCGGCAAGGCAACGTTCCAGCTGGTGTCCGGCGACCTGCAGCACAACCTGCTCGGGCTGCCCGCGCAACCGGTCGCCCTGATCCTCGCGGTCCTTGGCGTCGGCGCCGCGGTCGCGTACGTCCTGCGCCAGGTCCCGCAGCGGTACGCCGGCTGGCTGGCCGCCGTACTGGGTGTCGCGTTCATCGGCGCGTTCCTGTGCTGGGCGTCCGCGGGCAAGACGTTCCCGCTGGCCAACCAGTTCCAGGGCACGCTGAACTTCGCGACGCCGCTGATCCTCGGCGCGCTCGCCGGTGTGCTGTGCGAGCGGGCCGGTGTCATCAACATCGCGATCGAGGGCCAGTTCCTGGTCGGCGCATTCACCGCGGCGATCGTGTCGAGTACGACGAACAGCGCGCCCGCGGCGTTGATCGCGGCGGCTGCCAGCGGTGTGGCGATGGCCGCGCTCTTGGCCGTGTTCTCGATCAAGTACCTGGTCAACCAGGTCGTCCTCGGCGTCGTCCTGGTGGTCTTCGCGACCGGTATCACCGGCTTCCTGTTCGACCAGTTCCTGCAGGGCGACGCGGAGAAGCTGAACACGCCGAAGGTGCTGTCCGCGGTGAAGATCCCGGGCCTGGCCGACATCCCGTTCATCGGGCCGATCCTGTTCAACCAGACGATCCTGGTCTACCTGACCTACCTCGCGGTCGCGGTCGTCACGTTCGTGCTGTTCCAAACCCGCTGGGGCCTGCGGATCCGCGCGGTCGGCGAGCACCCGAAGGCGGCCGACACGGTCGGCATCAGGGTCAAGCGGATCCGGTACTCCGCCGTCCTCACGGCCGGCATCCTGGCCGGCCTCGGCGGCGCGTTCTTCACCGTCGGGTACGCCGGTTCGTTCAGCAAGGAGATGACCGCGGGCAACGGGTTCATCGCGCTGGCCGCCCTCATCATGGGCCGCTGGCACCCGATCGGCGCGACGGTCGCGGCGCTGTTCTTCGGTTTCGCGACCCAGCTGCAGTCCCAGCTCCAGATCATCCAGACGCCGATCCCGGGCGAGCTGCTACTGATGGCGCCGTACCTGGCCACCATCATCGCGGTCGCCGGACTGGTCGGCCGGGTCAGAGCACCGAAGGCGGACGGTGAGCCCTACGTCACCGAGTGAGGTCGACTGGCCGGCGTTGCGCGCGGTTGCCGTCGACATGATGCACCGCGCGTACGCGCCGTACTCGCACTTCCCGGTGGGCGCTGCGGCGTACGTCGACGACGGGCGGATCGTTGCCGGGTGCAACGTCGAGAACGCGTCGTACGGCTTGACGTTGTGCGCCGAGTGCGGGCTGGTGTCCGACCTGCACCGGACCGGCGGCGGACGGCTGGTTGCCTTTACCTGTGTGGATCGGCACGAGCACCTGCTGACGCCGTGCGGACGGTGCCGGCAGCTGCTGCACGAGAACGGCGGGCCGGGGCTGCTGATCGAGACCGCGACCGGGGCCCGGCCGCTGCGCGAACTGCTGCCGGACGCGTTCGGCCCCGAGTTTCTGGAGGAATGATGAGTTTCGACGCGGTGGATGTCATCCGGGCCAAGCGCGACAAGGGCGAGCTGAGCGACGGGCAGATCGACTGGGTGATCGACGCCTACACCAAGGGCGACGTCGCCGACGAGCAGATGTCCGCGCTGGCGATGGCAATCCTGCTGAACGGGATGAATCGGCGCGAGATCGCCCGCTGGACCGCGGCGATGATCGCCTCCGGCGAGCGGATGGACTTCGGCAAGCTGTCCCGGCCGACCGCGGACAAGCACTCGACCGGTGGCGTCGGCGACAAGATCACGTTGCCGTTGGCCCCGTTGGTTGCCGCGTGCGGGGTCGCCGTACCGCAGCTGTCCGGCCGCGGGCTAGGGCACACCGGCGGCACGCTCGACAAGCTGGAGTCGATCCCGGGCTGGCGCGCAGCCCTGTCGAACGACGAGATGATGCAGCAGCTCGAGGACGTCGGCGCGGTGATCTGCGCGGCCGGTGACGGGCTGGCGCCGGCGGACAAGAAGCTGTACGCGCTGCGCGACGTGACCGGTACGGTCGAGGCGATCCCGTTGATCGCCAGCTCGATCATGAGCAAGAAGATCGCCGAAGGTACCGGCGCGTTGGTGCTGGACGTGAAGGTCGGATCCGGCGCGTTCATGAAGAACCTCAAGGATGCCCGCGAGCTCGCCGAGACCATGGTTGCCCTGGGCACCGACGCCGGTGTGAAGACCGTTGCCCTCCTCACCGACATGTCCGTCCCGCTCGGTCTGACCGCCGGAAACGCCCTGGAGGTTCGCGAATCGGTCGAGGTGCTGGCCGGTGGCGGTCCCGCCGACGTGATCGAGCTGACCGTTGCCCTGGCCAAAGAGATGCTCGCCGCAGCCGGGGTGACCGGTGTCGACCCGGCCGAGAAGCTTCGCGACGGTACGGCGATGGACACCTGGCGCGCGATGATCTCGGCCCAGGGCGGCGACCCGTCCGCCGAGCTCCCGGTCGCTCCCGAGCAGCACGTCGTACCGGCCCCGTCGTCCGGCGTACTCTCCAAGCTCGACGCTCTCGCGGTGGGCGTCGCGGCGTGGCGTCTCGGCGCTGGCCGCGCGCGCAAGGAGGACCCGGTGTCCGCGGTAGCCGGCGTCGAGCTGCACGCCAAGCCGGGTGACCAGATCCAGGAAGGCCAGCCGCTGCTGACCCTCCACACCGACGACCCGACCCGCATCGACCGCGCCCTGGAGTCCCTGGCGGACGCAATCGCCGTCGCCGACTCCTACGAGCCAGGCCCGCTGGTCATCGACCGCATCACCGCCTGACCCCACTACCCCTCGACCCCGGACCAACCCCGGAGCGTACCGGGGGATATCCGGCTGGTGTCACTGATGTGTGGGTGGTCGACGGGTTCCAGGGCGGTGCCGGGCTTGGTGTGATGTGCACGCTCGACAGGACGTGTCCGGTGGCCGGGTAGTGCACCTGAGCGTGAACGTGCCCGTGCGTACACCGTCTCGCCGGTGCACTACCTGTCGAGCGTGCACACCACCCCGCCGCAAGCACCCGTCCCGCCATCAACCCGGTCCCCGCTATCAACCCGATCCCCGCCGGCCACCCGGTGCTGCAGCCTCACGCCAGCCCGTCGGCGGGTCGCCCCTGGCGGGTTATGTCACCGCTGGCCTGCTGCTTCCCGCCATCGCCCACATAACCCGCCAGCCGGCACCACACCACCCACACCCACCCACCCACCCGTCCGACAGGAGACCGGATATCCGGCTCTCGTGACGTATCCGTGGGTGGGTCTGCGCGTCTGAGTTGGTGCATGCCGTTCTCTGACTAGGTTCTTGGCTTGTCGAGGGT
>NZ_JBSGTS010000055.1:0-14761 GCF_053607525.1 Kribbella sp. NPDC055110 | reverse complement strand
AGCGACCGGAACAGACCGTCACCCCGGCTCCCGCCGAGTCCCAACAGCAAGCACCGTATCGGTGCCTGCAGCAAGGATGGTGCCCTAGTGACCGGCACCCCTGTGCTGCTCGACTGCGACATCCTGGTCGGGCACGACGTGACGACAGGGCGCTGGGGGCGGCCCGAGAGCGTCGCGAAGGTCCTCGCGGAGAGCGGTATCTCGGGCGGACTCGTGTCCGGGCTGCGGGCGGTGCACTTCGACGTACCGTCGGGGAACGACGAGGCGCGGCAGGTTGCTGATGGCAACGGGTGGACGACGTGTCCGGTCCTCGACCTGCGTGATCCGCTCGGCGCGGAGAAGGAACTCGAGCGACAGTTGGCGAGCGACGCGCCACCGCGGGCGATCCGGCTGGCGCCGACCGCGCAGAGCGTCGAGCCGACGTACCCGGCCTTCGGTCATGTCGTGCAACTGCTCGTCGACGCCGGTCTGACGATCTTCACCGAGGGCGACGTCCGCAAGGTCGGCCCGGCGCTGCGCGGCCTCGGAGCGCGCGTGGTGTTCCTGGACACGCACTTCTACTACCTCGGCGACTTCGTCGTGCTGGCCCGGTCCGAGCCCGGGTTCCACACCTCCACCCGGATGCTCACCGGACCGGACTCGCTGGAGATCGTGGCCGCGGAGGTCGGCGCCGAGCGGCTCGTGCTCGGGTGCCGGACACCGTTCCACGAAACCCGCTCGGTGATCCGCCGGCTGCTCTCGTCCAAGCTCAGCCCGGACGAGATCGCCCAGGCCGGAAGCCGCAGTCTCACGACCCTGCTGGAGCCCGCATGCTGATCGACGTACACGCCCACTGGGGACCGTGGTTCTTCTCGATGGACGTCGCGAGCATCGACACCAACATCGACGGCCTCGACAGGTTCGGCATCGACCTCCAACTGGTCTCCGCGATCGAGGCCATCGTGTACGACGCTCCGCTCGGCAACCGCTCTCTCGCCAAGCAACTCCCGGCCGACCCGCGGCTGCGCGGGATGATCGTCGTCGACCCGCGCCGTCTCGACGACGCCCGGACCGATCTCGACGAACTGCTCGCCGGGGACGGGCGGACGCGGTGGGTCGGCGCCAAGATCCACACCGAGTACAGCCGGACTCCGATGACCTCGCCCGCGATGCAGGCGGCGATCGAGCTCACGACGGAGTACGGCCTGCCCACGCTCGTGCACACGTGGGGCGACACCGTCGTCGACCTGGCCGATGTCGCCGTCCGGATCCCCGACGCCCGGGTGATCGCCGGTCACATGGGCGCCACCGGCTGGCCCCGGGTCCCGGAGGCGGCGGACCGCTGCGACCGGATCTGGTTCGAGCCGTGCTGGTCCGCGCCCGAGGCCAACCGGGTCCGCTGGATCCTGGACCGGATCGACCCCGGCCGGATGATGTTCGGCACCGACGCCACGCTCATCGACCCGTCGATCGCCCTCGGCGCCCTCGAGGCCGCCAACCTCACCCCCGACGAACACGAAGCCGTCACCCACCGCAACGCCACCGCCCTGTTCGGACTCTGACCAACCCCCGCCCAACCCCCGCCCAACGCGAGGGGATAACCCCTGGCGTTGTGGGTTCTCCCTTCTAATACCAGCAGAGAACCCACAACAAGCGGGGATATCCGCTCGCGTTGGGTGGGGGTTGGGCGTGGGTTGGGTCGGTTACAGCCCGGAGGCGGTGAAGACCAGGATGTCGTGTTCGGGGCCGCGGACCTCGGGCTCCTGCCAGCCGAGGTGGCGGTAGAACGCGATCGCGTCGTGGTTCTGGCTCCACGCGAGGAGCCACGCGCGGCGGTTGTCGCGCGTGGCGCTCTCGAGGAGGCGGCGGGCCAGGCCGGTGCCGCGGGCGTGCTGCAGTACGCCGAGTTCGTCCACCTCGTACGCGCCAATCAGCAGCTCCTCGACCTGCTCGCTACCGAGCCGGTCGAGGACGCTGCCGTACGACCGGTCGGTCCGGAACGGCGCGGGCGTCGTCCACCCGGTCAGGAACCCGCCGATCCGCCCGTCCTCCGACCGCTCGATCCACGCCCGGAACCCGTCCCGCTCCGCGTCGGCCTCCAGCCGTTTCCGGAACGCGATCCGGACCTCCTCAGGATCGCGGTGCTCGAACGGCGGCGCCGTGAACACCTCGACGTACGCCGTTGTCAGCTCGTCCGCGATCTCCAGGATGTCCCGCCCATACGTCTGCACCGCTCCAACCTAACGATGGAGCGGTCCGTCCTGCTCGGGTTGCCCCAGCCCCAGCCCCAGCCCCCGCCTCAGCCGGTCGAGGCGGCCGCCGAGTGGAGGTCCGAGGGAGCGCTGTCCGAGTCTCCCGCCGGCTGACCCGGCGCAGCGCTCGTCGCCGCCCTGGTACCGGGCGAGTCCGGCGTCGCCGCGATCGTCTCCAGCTCGGCGCGGAACTGCGGAAGCATCCAGCGCAGCGGCTGGTCCAGTACACGTGCGATGGCCCCCTCGTCGACCTTCAGCAGGCCGCCGATCCGGGCGAGCGCGTCCGGCTCGTCGGTGGCGGCGTACAGCAGATGGACGACCTCGTGCCGATGCGCGAACACGGCAAGTGCCGCGGCCGCGAGTCCGGCGTCGATCTCAGGCGGACTAGTGATTTCCCCGTTGACTGTCACGTCATGCTCAACCCGTCCGGACGCCGATCGGTTACGTGTCAGTCATCAGAGTTGACCAAATCTCAACTGCGCAATTTCAACTGCATTTTCAACTGGATTTCAGCTGGGTAGCCAGGACACCTTGCCGAGCAGGTACGTCGCCCCGATCAGAGCGGCCGTGTCGATCAGGGTGTGCGCGACGACGAGCGGCATGATCCGGCCCCAGCGCCGGTACAGGTAGGTGAAGATCACGCCCATGATCACGTTCCCCGCGAAGCCGCCGAGTCCCTGGTAGAGGTGGTACGAACCGCGCAGGAGCGAGCTGGTCGCGGTGGCCCGGCGTACCGACCAGCCAAGCTGGTCGAGCCGGTGGTTCAGGTACCCGAGCACGATGACTTCCTCGAGTACGGCGTTCTGCGCGGAGACCGCGATCAGGATCGGGATCCGCCACCAGTCGTCGGGCAGCTGTGACGGGTCGACGGTCAGGTTCACGCCGGTCGCGTGCGCACCGATGTAGAACAGCAGACCTGCTCCCCCGACGGCGGCAGCGATCGCCGTACCGCGTCCGAGGTCGCGCCACTTGTCCTGCAGATCGAACCCGATCGTCCGGAACGACTCCTTGCCGCGCGCCAGCAGGTGACCGACCAACGCGACCGGCACCAACGCGGTGACCACCGCGAAGACCTGCCACGCCAGATCCAGCCACGGCCGGCCCGGCGCCCGCGAACCGACGATCACGGCGGTCTGCCCGCTGATCGGCTTCGACGACGTCAACACACCTGTGAAGGAGATGATCGCCGCCACACCCGACGCCCCGAGCGACAACGCGAGCACCAACCAGATCTCGCGCGAAAGCACCGCCCGACTGACACCCGCCGGAGGAGCCGATACCGAGGAGGGCGGGTTGTCGGCCGGGGTCGTCATGGTTCAACTATCCCGCGCGGGACCACCCAGCAGGTCGAGCAGGTGGCTGAAGAGGTCGGCGGTGTCGGCCTGCAGCTCGTACTGCGACTGCACCTGGAGGCCATCGGAGAGCGCGATCAGCAGGGTCGCGATCGTTTCCGGGTCGGCTGACGGGTCGAGGGTGCCGGCGTCCTGCCGGGCGCGGACCGCGTCGGCGAGCGCCTCCCGGATCCCGGCGTACCGCTCCACGAAGTACTCGTGAGAGCCGTGCTCCGGGTCACCGGCCTCGGCCGAGAACGTCGAGTACAACTGCACCAGGCCCGGCACCGATCCGTTGTGCCGGACGATCGCGGTCAGGTTGTCGATCGGGTCGCCGGTCTCGAACCGGGCCATGTCCGCCTCGTCACGGGCCCGCAGAACCGCCTCGAACAGCTGCTCCTTGGAGCCGAAGTAGTGCAGCATCCCGGCCTCGCTGAGCCCGGCCGCCGCGGCCAGTTCGCGCGTCGATGTCTTCCGGTACCCGTGCCGCGCGATCACCTCCAGCGCGACCCGCAGGATCTCGGCGCGCTTGGCGACCCCCTTCGCGTACGGACCGCGAGAATTAGCCATTTTCAAAACCTAGCATCACTTGGTTTTCAGTCGTACAGTCGTCGCCATGAACTTCGACGACCTGCTCGGCCGGCTCTCCCTCGAGGAGAAGGTCCGGATCCTGACCGGCCAGGACTTCTGGTCCACCCATCCGCTGCCCGCGATCGGGCTGCGGTCGATGGTGCTGTCCGACGGCCCGAGCGGCGTCCGCGGCGCGGTCTGGGACGAGCGCGACCCGTCGCTGAACCTCCCGTCGGCCACCGCTCTCTCGTCGTCCTGGGATGTCGGTATCGCCCATCGGTACGGCGTGGTGTCGGCGCTCGAGGCGCGCCGGAAGAACGTCGACGTGGTGCTCGGCCCGACGATCAACCTGCACCGTTCCCCGCTCGGCGGCCGGCACTTCGAGGCGTTCAGCGAGGACCCGGTGCTGACCGCGGACCTGGCCGCGGCGTACGTCGCCGGCGTGCAGGAGCTCGGCGTCGGCGCCACCCCGAAGCACTACGTGGCGAATGACTTCGAGACCGACCGCTTCACCGCGAACGTCGTGGTCGACGAACGCACGCTGCGCGAGGTGTACCTGCTGGCTTTCGAGAAGGCGGTCACCGAGTCCAAGGCGTGGCTGGTGATGAGCGCCTACAACTCGATCAACGGCGCGACCGCGTCGGAGAACGACCTGCTCGAGACCCCGCTCAACACCGACTGGGGCTTCGACGGTGTGGTCGTCAGCGACTGGACCGCCGTACGCAGCGTGGAGAGCGCCAAGCACTCGCAAGACCTCGCGATGCCCGGCCCTGTCGGCGCCTGGGGCGACGCGCTCGTCGAGGCCGTCCGGTCCGGTGAGATCAAGGAGGACGCGATCGACCGCAAGGTCCGTCGCCTGCTCGCGCTCGCGGCCCGCGTCGGCGCCCTCGAGGGCTTCGAGAAGCCGGCCGACCCGCCGCGGGTCGACGGCATCGCCTTCGCCCGTACGGCGGCTGCGGAAGGCACGGTCCTGCTCCGCAACGAGGGAGCGCTCCCCTGGCATGACCTGCAGAAGGTAGCGGTCATCGGTCACAACGCCCGCGACGCCCGCACGCAGGGCGGCGGCAGCGCGACCGTGATTCCGGAGAAGGTCGTGTCGCCGCTCGACGGGCTGCGCAAGGCGCTCCCGGATGCCGAGATCACGTACTCGATCGGCGCGGTCGTCCAGGAAGGCGTCGCCGAGCTTCCGCCGGCCACGATGACCAACCCGCAGTCCGGTGAGCCGGGTGCCCGCGTGCGGTTCCTCGGCGTCGACGGGTCCGAGCTGTTCGCCGAGGACCGGTTCTCGAGCGCGCTCGTGTACCTCGGCGGCAACGCGCCGATCGGCGAGTCGGCGGTCTTCGAGTTCCGCACCACCTGGACGCCGAGCGAGTCCGGCGCGATCCAGCTCGGCTTCGCCTCGGTCGGCCACGGCCGGATCTTTGCCGACGGCAAGCTCCTCCGCGAGGACACCGCGATCCCGGTCGGCAACGACCTGGGCGCCGCGCTGCTCTCCCCGCCGTCGATCTCCACGCCGCTCGAGGTGACGGCCGGGACGCCGATCGACGTACGCGTCGAGCTCGACCTGCCCAAGATCGACGGCGGCCTGGGCAACGCGCTGAGCATCACGGTCGGTGTCGAACCGAGCAACGACGACCCGCAGGCGCTGATCGACGAGGCCGTCGCCGCCGCCCGGGCCGCCGACGTGGCGCTGGTTGTCGTCGGCACCAACTCCAAGGTCGAGTCCGAGGGCTACGACCGGACGTCGCTCGCGCTCCCGGGCCGGCAGGACGACCTGGTCCGCGCGGTCGCCGCCGCGAACCCGCGAACGGTCGTGGTCGTGAACGCGGGATCCCCGGTCCTCCTCCCCTGGCGGGACGAGGTCGCCGCGGTGCTGGCGACGTACTTCGGCGGTCAGGAATACGGAGACGCGCTTTCCGACGTTCTCCTCGGCCGTACCGAGCCGGGCGGTCGTCTCCCGACCACGTGGCCGCGTGCGCAGGAGGACGTCCCGGTCATCAACGTGACCCCGGAGGACGGCGTCGTGCGGTACGACGAGGGCATCCACATCGGGTACCGCGCCTGGCTCAAGGCGGGCACCGAGCCGGCGTACGAGTTCGGTCACGGTCTCGGGTACACCACCTGGGAGCTCTCCGACCTGCGCGCGAACGACCCGTCGTCCGTCGCGCTGACCGTGCGCAACACCGGCGACCGCGCCGGCAAGCACGTCGTTCAGGTGTACGGCGAACGTCCCGAGAGCACTGTGGACCGCCCGGTCCGCTGGCTCGCCGGTTTCGCTGTCGTACGGCTCGACGCGGGTCAGGCCCGCGAGATCACGGTCCGCCTGCACGAGCACGCCTTCGAGCACTGGGACAACGAGTGGGTCACCGAACCTGGCACGTTCACGATCCGAGCCGGCTCGTCGGTTTCGGACCTACCGCTCTCCACAGAGCTCCAGGTCCGCTAGCCGCCCGGCTGCAGGCTCCATCTTTGAGAAGCCATCAACCATGATCAGGCGCCGAGAATGGTTGGTAGCTTCTCAAAGATGTCCTGGCTGACGTCGACCTGCAGTTGAACGCCGGTGAACTGCTGGCGCTGGTCGGCGCGAACGGTTCCGGGAAGTCGACTGTCCTGCGACTGATGGTCGGCCTGTCGCAACCGTCCGCAGGAACGGTGCAACGCGACGCCCGTGTCGTCAGCTACGTGCCGGACCTGTTCACATCACACGATCGCCTCTCGGCCTCGCAAGGAATGAATAGGTCAGGACGCAGCGACCGAGGACATGCTGTGGGGGGTGGCTGAGCCTCGGATGATCAGGGTGGTTGCCAGCTCGACGTGGTGGGAGGCGACGGGCTCCCCAGCGGCGAGTTGCAGGGCGGTGCGTACGGCGACCGCGCCGATCTCGCGCAGCGGCTGCTTGACCGTGGTCAGTTGCGGAGAGGCGAGCCGCGCGACCTGGGTGTCGTCGAAGCCGACCACGCTCAGGTCGTCCGGGATGCGGAGCCCGCGGGCGCGCGCTGCCTCCATCACGCCGACCGCGACCTCGTCGCAGCCGGCGAAGATCGCCGTCGGCCGGTCGGGCAGGTCGAGCATCATGGAGCCGCCGGCGAGACCGTCGTCGTACAGGAAGTTGCTCAGCCAGACGTACTCTTTCGGCACCTCGGCGCCGACGGCGTCCATCGCGCTCCGGAACCCGCTCATCCGCGCCTGGTTGCAGGCCGACGTCGGCGGCCCGCCGATGTAGGCGATCCGCCGGTGACCGAGGTCGAGCAGATGCTGCGTCGCGGCCATGCCGCCCGCGAAGTTCGTGGACCCGACGCTCGTGACGTCAGGTTGCGGTACGTCGGCCGGGTCGATGATCACCAGCGGCAATCGCGCCCGGGACAACGCGGCGAGGTCGGCGTCAGAGAGTTCGCTGGTGATCCCGACCGCGGCCCGGCGGCCGGACGCGATCAGGTCCCGCACCCAGGGCGCCGCGCGACCCGCCGACTGCCGGCTCGGGTGCGGCGGCCGCGAGCTGAGCACGATCTCGACCCCGGCTGCCGCGCCCGCGTCGAGCACGCCCTGGATCACCTCGACCGAGTAGCTGTTCAGCACCCCTTGGTAGAAGAGTTCGACCGTCTCGTGCTCGACCGGGTCCGGGCGCCGCCCGACGTACCCGTGCTTCTCGAGGACGTCCTGGACCCGGGCGCGGGTCGCCGGTGAGACGTCGCTGCGCCCGTTCAGCACCTTGGAGACCGTGGCGACCGAGACACCGGCCGATCCGGCGACGGTGGCCAGCGTGACGCGACCCTTCAACGGCGACATCTCATCACCCTCCTCCAGGATCGTTGCTGATCGTCACCGGCGTGGTCAGGACCCGGTCGTGTCCGACCACCCTCACATCCCCGGTGATTCGCAGCATGGCACGACACGGCAGGTCCAGCGACGACGTACCCACCATCACTTCGACGTCTCCGGGCTCGACGATCCGGCGCAGATCTGGAGCTGTGTACGCCGTGCGATCGGCGTGCACGCGGAACGTGACATCGGCCGCCTGACCGGGCTCGAGCGACACCCGCGCGAACCCGGTCAGCAGCTTCAACGGGCGGGCGACCCGGGCGACGACGTCGCGCAGGTACAGCTGCACGACCTCGTCACCCGCCCGGTCGCCCGTGTTCGCCACCCGCACCGTGGCGGTGAACTCGCCGTTAGTGCCGATCTCCGGCACGCTCAACCGGAGATCGGCGATCGTGAAGTCCGTGTACGACGCCCCGTACCCGAACGGATACAGCGGCCGCGTCTCGAGCCCGCTGATGCCCGCGCTCTCGACACTCCCGAGCGCCGGCTGCAGGTACGTACCGGGCTGCCCACCCACGTGCCGCGGGATCTGCACCGGCAACTTCCCGCTCGGCACGATCCGCCCACTCAGTACGCCGGCAATCGCCGCCGCACCCTCCTGCCCCGGGATGAACGCCTGCACCAGCCCGGCGGCCCGATCCGCGAACAACCCCAGCGCATAAGGCCGCCCCGACACCACCACAACGACCACAGGTCGCCCCGTGTCGAGCAACGCTGTCAGCAGATCCCCCTGCACCCCGGGCAGCCGCAGATCCTCCGCATCACAGCCCTCCCCCGACGTCCCGTGCCCGAACAATCCAGACAGGTCACCCACGAAGGCCACGCACACATCCGCATCCTGGGCCAACGCAACAGCCTCGGCGAACCCGGAGCGATCGTCGCCGATCACCTCACAACCCTTGGCATACGAGACGTCGGACAACTCGTTGCTCAAGGCAACGAACGGCGAGACCACAGAGATCCCCAGCCCACGCTCGGGATACCGCGGCAGCACGTGATTCGGAAACGCGTAGCAGCCCATCAACGTCCGCGGATCATCAGCACAAGGACCGACCACAGCGACCTTCGCAGCACCGGACAGCGGGAGCGCGGAGCCGGCGTCCAGCAACACGACCGACTTCTCCGCCAACTCCAAGGCAATTGACCGATTGGCAGCCGAATCCAATTCCACACCGGCCTGCACCGAACCCTCGGGAGTCCAGTCCTCGTCAAGCAAGCCCAGCTCGGCCTTCTGCCGCAGTACCCGGAGGGCCGCGCGGTCGATCAGGTCCTCGGACACCTCCCCCGCCTTCACCTTGTCCAGCAGGCTCGAGTACCCGATCGTGTCCGGCAGTTCGACATCGGTCCCGGCCGTCAACGCGAGGACTCCGGCGTCCGCGTCGTCCGCCGCCACCCGGTGCATCGACGCCAGGAACGGCACCGCCCAGTAGTCCGAGACGACCGTCCCCTCGAAGCCCCAGTCGCCGCGCAGTACATCGGTGAACAGCCACGGATCCGCGCTCGCGGGCAGCCCGTCGAGGTCGGCGTACGAACTCATCACCGATCCGGCGCCGGCCGTTGCGATCGCGGTCTCGAACGTCGGCAGGATGATGTCCAGCAACTCGCGACGCCCCATCGACACCGGCCCGTGGTTGCGTCCGGCGCGCGACGCGGAGTACCCGGCGAAGTGTTTCAGTGTCGCGATGACGCCCGCGCTCTGCAGACCACGCACGTACGCCGAACCCAGGATCCCCACCAGATAAGGGTCCTCGCCCATCGTCTCCTCGACGCGGCCCCAGCGATAGTCACGGACGACGTCGAGCACCGGCGACAATCCTTGATGCACACCGACCGCCGCCATGTCGCGCCCGATCGCCGCCGCCATCCGCTCGACCAGCGACGGGTCGAACGTCGCACCCCACGCGATCGAGGCCGGGTAGACGGTCGCGCCGTACGTCGTGAAACCGGTGAGGCACTCCTCGTGGACCAGCGCCGACACACCGAGCCGCGACTCCTTCAGCACCACCTCGTGCTGCCGGACAACCTCGGCGATACCTTGCTCGACCGTCTGCGGGTAACTGCCCCAGACCCGGGTGAGATGCCCGAGCCCGTCGCGACTGGCGTCCTCCAGGGACAGCGAACCGCCGACCGAGAACACGTCCTCCAGCGGGGCGACGTTGATCGTCTCGTCCGCGGGCAACTCGTGGTCAGCCATGTCGTTACCGGCCCAGCGACTGCCGAGCTGGGCGATCTTCTCCTCGAGCGTCATCGCCGCCAGCAGCAGCCCGGCCCGCTCCGCGGCGGGCAGCGCCGGGTCGCGCCAGGGCCGGTCAGTCGAGATGGACAAGAAAATCTCCCTTGATGAACGCTCCAGTCGGTGAGCAATTATCGAAAACTTTTCGAGACTCTCCGTCGACCCGGCCGATCCACCGCAGGTCGCTGAATCCCTGTACCGACAGGCGATTGCGTGACCTCACTGTGACCCCAAAGTGTCGGTAGTTCAAGTCTTGACAGCAGTATCTCCGAAATCTATGTTTCGAAAACAAGTCATATCGGCAGGTGCTTCCGCAACCTGCGGGGCAGCATGGAGTACGGAGATCACAGTGGATCCCATGACGACATCTCGGCGTACCTTCCTCGGCCTGGTCGGCGGTGGCGCACTGGCGGCCGGCCTCGCGGCCTGCGGCAGCTCCGGCCCGAGCAGCACGCCCGGTTCCACCACCGGAGCGGCGGCCGGCAGCGGCACGACGTACTGGTTCCTCACCGGTCAGCCGCAGCAGGCGATCCGCGAGGCGCAGGTCAAGCGGTTCAACGACGCGAACGCGAACACGAAGATCAAGACCACCGAGTTCCAGAACGACGCGTTCAAGGCCAAGATCAAGACCGCCATCGGCGCCGGCCAGGGACCGACGCTGATCTGGGGCTGGGGCGGCGGCGGCCTGAAGTCCTACGTCGAAGCCGGCCAGGTCGAGGACCTGACCGACTGGTTCAACCAGCAGACCGACCTGAAGAACTCGATCTTCCCGTCCGCCTTCACGGCGGCGACCGTCAACGGCAAGCTCTACGCCGTGCCGGGAGAGACCGTCACGCCGATCGTGCTGTTCTACGACAAGCGGTCGTTCGAGAAGATCGGCGCCGAGCCCCCGAAGTCGTGGCAGGACATCATGGCGCTGGTGCCCAAGTTCAACGAGAAGGGCATCGCGCCGTTCTCGCTCGGCGGGCAGTCGCGCTGGACCAACATGATGTGGCTGGAGTTCCTGTTCGACCGGATCGGCGGCGCCGAGGTCTTCCAGAACATCTTCGACGGCAAGAAGGACGGCTGGTCCGACCCGTCCGCGCTGAAGGCGCTCGAGGAGATGCAGAACCTGATCAAGGCGAACGGCTTCGTCAAGGGCTTCTCCTCGATCACCGCCGACTCCAACGCCGACCAGGCGCTGCTCTACACCGGCAAGGCCGCCATGATGCTGCACGGCGCCTGGACCTACGGGAACATGAAGACGGCTGGTGGCGACTTCGTGACCGGTGGGCACATGGGCTACATGAACTTCCCGCCGTACGACGGCGGCAAGGGCGACCCGAGCGACACCGTCGGCAACCCGGGTCAGTACATGTCGATCTCCTCCAAGGCCAGTGCCGCCGACAAGGACACCGCGAAGAAGTTCATCGCGAACAACACCCTCGACGACGCCACGGTGGAGGCCTGGGTGAAGTCCGGGAACATCCCGGTCGTGAAGAGCGCGAAGGACAAGCTCGCGTCGATCACCGACAAGAACGACTCCGCGTGGCTGAACTTCGTCTACGACACCGCGGCGAACGCGAAGAACTTCGCGCAGTCCTGGGACCAGGCGCTCAGTCCGACCCAGGCCGAGACCCTGCTGGACAACATCGCCAAGCTCTTCCAGCTGTCGATCTCGCCGCAGCAGTTCGCCACGAACATGAACGCGGTGATCGGCCAGTGAGTGTGACCGCCCCGCCCACTGCACCGGCGACCGGCCGCACAGTCTCGTCCGGCGCCGGATCGTCCGGGGTCGGGCGGAGCGGTCCGGTCGCCTGGATGGTGCTGCCCGCGCTCGTCCTGTTCATCGTGTTCGGGGTCGTCCCACTGGTCGGCGTACTCGTGCTGAGCTTCACCCAGTGGGACGGCCTCGGCGCGATCCACAACGCGGGCCTGTCGAACTGGAAGTCGGTGCTGTCCGACTCCCAGTTGCCGCACAGCATCCTGGTGACCTTCGAGATCATGATCCTGTCGTGGCTGGTGCAGACGCCGATGAGCCTGCTGCTCGGCACGTTCCTCGCCGGGCGGCAGCGGTACCGCGCGTTCCTCGCCGTCCTGTACTTCATCCCTCTGCTGCTCTCCTCGGCCGCGATCGCGATCACCTACAAGGCCCTGCTCGACCCGAACTTCGGCCTCGGACCGGGCCTGCACCTCGGCTTCCTCACCCAGGACTGGCTCGGCAAGAGCAACCTCGCGCTCGGCGTGGTGATCTTCATCGTGTCCTGGCAGTTCATCCCGTTCCATTCGCTGATCTACCAAGGTGGCGTGCGAGCGATCCCGACCACGATGTACGAGGCGGCCTCGATCGACGGCGCCGGCCGGATCCGACAGTTCTTCAGCATCACCGTGCCGCAGCTGAAGTACACGATCATCACGTCGTCCACCTTGATGGTGGTCGGCTCGCTGACGTTCTTCGACCTGATCTTCGTCCTGACCGCGGGCGGTCCCGGCGACGCCACGCGTGTCCTCGCCCTCGACATGTACAAGCGGGGCTTCATGTCCAACCAGATGGGCCCGGCCAGCGTGATCGCTGCACTCATCGTGCTGCTCGGCCTGGCGCTCGCACTCCTGTTGCGCCGACTGGGTGGCAGTACGACCGCGAGCCAGCAGGAAGGTGCGTGACATGGCTGTGGCTACCAGCAGCTCGGGTACGGCGACCCGCCCAGCGGCGAGCCCTTCGTTCCGCGTGCGCAAACTGCTCCAGCTGAACTGGTTCGGCGGACTGGCCGGCTGGATCTGGCTGGCGATCGTGCTCGTCCCGCTGTACTGGATCGTCGTCACCAGCTTCAAGGACCAGAGCGCGTACTTCACCCAGAACCCGTTCGCACTGCCGTCCGCGCCGACGACCAACAACTACAAGCTGGTCATCGAGTCCGACTTCCCGCGGTACTTCCTGAACAGCGTGATCGTCACCGTGGGCACGATCATCCCGGCCGTCGGGATCTCGTTCATGGCGGCGTACGCGATCATCCGTGGCGCCGGCAGCAAGTTCCTTGCCGGAGTCAACGGTCTGTTCCTGATGGGGCTGGCGATCCCGTTGCAGGCCACGATCATCCCGGTGTACCTGCTGATCATCCGGATGCACCTCTACGACAGTCTGCTGGCACTCATCCTGCCGTCGATCGCGTTCTCGATCCCGCTGTCCGTGCTGGTGCTGGCGAACTTCATCCGCGACGTACCGAAGGAACTGTTCGAGTCGATGCGCGTGGACGGCGCCACCGAATGGGGCATGATGCGCAAGCTCGCACTGCCGCTCACCCGGCCGGCGCTCGTGACGGTCAGCATCTACAACGGGCTGGGCGTGTGGAACGGGTTCCTGCTGCCGCTGATCCTGACCCAGAGCCCCGACAAGCGCACCCTGCCGCTGGCACTGTGGACGTTCCAGGGCCAGTACAGCGTGAACGTCCCCGCAGTCCTCGCCTCGGTCGTCCTCACCACCCTCCCCATCGTCATCCTGTACGCCGTAAGCCGCCGCCAACTCCTCAGCGGCCTAACCGCCGGCTTCAGCCGCTGACCGCTTCACTTGATGTGGTCCAGGGCGCTCTGCAGGGACCCGATGTAGCCGTCGCTGGTGACGGTCGCGCCGCTGACCGTGTCGATCTGCGCGTTCTGCGCCTTGATGGTCTCGTCGATCAGGATCGGCAGTGCGTAGTCGTTGATCTCGGCGTCGCGGTGGTTCCCGTTCGGGTACTGCAGAACGTTGACCGCGGTGATCTTGCCGGCCTGCACGGTGAGCTGGACCTGCACGGGACCCCACTGCGTCTGCGCGACGTCCCCGGTAACGGTCGAGGATCCTGAGGACGCAGACGGAGTGGCGGACGGAGTCGTCGAGGGCGGTGCGGTGGCGGCGTCCGGTCCTGAGGTCGAGGTGTGGTAGCCGAACATCAGGACGACCGCCGAGACGGTACCGAGGAGCCAGAGGACGATGCGTTTCACGGCGGTCACCACTTGAAGGTCTCGAGATGGAGCCGCTCGGTCGGCAGACCGGCGGCGGTGAGGGTGGACCTGACCAGCTCGGTCCACGGCTCGGGTCCGCACAGGTAGACGTCGCGTTCGGCGATGTCCGGAATCCAGTGCAGGAGGGCTTGTACGTCGTCGTACTCCCGGACGCCGGCACCGAACCACGAGTCCGTACGCCGCCGTGGTCCGGGCAGCGTCAGCAGCGACAGACCGCGGTCGCGCCACAACGTCTGCAACTCGTCCTGGAACAGCGGCTGGTCCGTGTACCGGTGCACCAGCACCGCGTCGCCCGGCTCGTAATCGAGTCCCTCGGCGAGTGCCCGCAGCGGCGTGATGCCGACGCCCGCGCCGATGAGCGCGAGCTTGCGCCCGGTGCGGGCTCGCGAACTCATCCGCCCGAACGGGCCTTCGACAAGGACACGCGTCCCGGGCTGCAGCGAGCCGACGGCCGCGCTGCCGTCACCCGCGTCCTGCACGGTGATCCGCAGACCGCGCCCGTCCGGGGCGGCTGACAGCGAGTACGGATTCGCCCGGGTCCAGCCCGGCCGCCCCAGGAAGCGCCACGAGAAGAACTGCCCGGCCTCGGCGCGCAGACG
>NZ_JBSGTS010000054.1:0-16236 GCF_053607525.1 Kribbella sp. NPDC055110 | reverse complement strand
GACCCCGCGCCGCCCGCGGCGCCCCCCGCGGCCGCGGTCGACGGGGTCGGTGCGGTCTGGGCGGTACCGGTCGTCCGGATCGGTGCCGCCCTCGCCAGCCTCGGCGCCCTGCTCGCCCTGATCGCCGGCGTCGGCCGCACCACGCTCGCCATGGCCCGCAATCGCGACCTGCCCAGTTGGCTGGCCGCCGTACATCCGCGCTATCAGGTCCCGCACCACGCCGAGCTCGCGCTCGCGGTGGTGGTCGGGATCCTCGTACTCACCACTGATCTCCGCGGTGTGATCGGCTTCTCGTCGTTCGGCGTCCTGCTGTACTACGCGATCGCGAACGCCTCCGCCTTCACCCAGCCGGCCGATCAGCGCCGCTGGCCGCGCGCCGTGAACGTGATCGGCCTGACCGGGTGCGTCGTCCTCGCGGTCACCCTCCCGTGGACGTCGGCGGTCGTCGCCGCGGCCTTCCTCGCCGCAGCCCTTCTGGTACGGCGCTTTACGACAGGTCGCGCCCGATCCGCCAGAAGCTGAACCCGCTCAGCAGCAACGCCAGCGCCAGGAAGAACCCGAACTCGCGCCACTGCAGTGCCCAGAACTTGTCCGCCGCGAAGAACTTGATGTGCTGGTGGTAGCCCTCGTCCGCGAGCCGCTGGTAGCAGGCGTCCTGCTCTTCCGGAGTGCGGACCGGGCCGTTCGGGTCTCGTGGTGCACACGTGACCGCCCATCCCGGCAGGGAGCTGACTTCCTTCCCGGACTTGTCGAGGGTCTTGTCGGAGAACTTCCAGGCCCCGACCGACCCGCTCGCCACCTCCAGTTGCCTGAGTGTCGGATTCTTCTGGTCGCCGGACATCATGAAGCCGCGCACGTTGTCCTTGGTGAGGACGATGTTCTGCTCTGTCGGTGCCATCAGGTGCGGCCGGAGGAACACCGGCGTGAACACCTGGACGAGGATCACCACAGTCAGCGTGACGGCGAGTGCGACGAGGGTACGACGTACCGCGAGACCAACCGCGACGCCGAACGCGAACGCGAACGCGGCGTACCCGATCGGCACGAGCCCGCGAGCGGCGAAGGTCGGCGGGAACATCCGCGGCAGGTAGTCGTTCGAGTCCTGGCCGGCGTTGATCGCGTCGTCGATCGGATCCGACCACCACGTCACCGCGAGGCTGAGCAGGCCGGTGATCGCCATGGCGGCGAGCCCGGTGAGCCCGACCTTGGCCGCCAGCCAGCGCGTCCGGGAGATGCTCTGACCCCACACCAGCCGATGGGTACCGCTCTCGAGTTCGCGAGCGACCAGCGGCGCGCCCCAGAACCCGCCGATCGCCGGTGGTACGGCGTACAGCAGGATCAGCCCGATGCGATACAGCCACATCTGGAGTGGATGGGCCGCGAGGCTGCTGATGAAGTTGCCGGCCAATTGGCGGGAGTCGTCGAGCAGGCCGGGACCCGTCGCCGCCAGGAAGATCGCGGCGGCCGCGATCACCGACGCGACCACCAGGAACTGGACGCGGAATTGTCGCCAGGTCAGCCAGATCATCGCTGTACCTCCAGGACCGGGCGCTCGGGCTGGACGTCGCGGCCCATGTAGGCCAGGACGAGGTCCTCGAGCGTGAGTTGGGAGACCGTCCAGGCCGGATCCAGGATCGGCTTGTCGGTCCGGATCAGGTACGTCGACTGGCGGTCGGTGTGGCTCGCCGTCACGACATGCTGGTCGCGCGGCAGGTCCTTCTGGTCCCGGCGCGGACCGGTCAGCCGGACGTGCGACGCCAGCAACGTGTCGATCTCGCCGCTGACCTGCACCCGCGAATCCACCAGCACGATCAGGTAGTCGCAGGCCCGCTCGACGTCGGAGACGAGGTGCGACGACAGTACGACGCTCAGCTCCTGCTCGGCGACCGCCTCCATCAGGTCCTGGAGGAACTCGCGCCGGGCGAGCGGATCGAGCGCCGCCACCGGCTCGTCGAGGATCAGCAGATCGGGCCGCTTGGCCAGCCCGAGCGTGAGCGCGAGCTGTGCGCGCTGACCACCGGAGAGCCGCCCCGCGCGCTGCTTCGGGTCGAGCTTCAAGCGCTGGATCCGTTGCTGGGCAAAGGAATCGTCCCACGCCGGGTTGAGCCGCGCCCCGAGCCGCAGATGGTCCGCGACACTCAAACGGCTGTACGTCGGCGTGTCCTGCGCGACGTACCCGACCTTCGCCTGCTGCGTTCCCGCCGGCGCCGAGAGCACCTCGACGGACCCGGCCGACGGCGTGATCATCCCGACCGCCAGATTCAGCAACGTGCTCTTACCGGCCCCGTTGGGCCCCACGAGCCCGACCACATGCCCAGCCGGCACTTCCAGATCACAATCGGTCAGCGCCCAGCGCCGCCCATACTTCTTCCCCAGCCCATGGGCCTGCAGAACGCTCGTCATGCTATGTGCTCCTCCTGAGAGGCGGACCGAAAGGTGGTCAGGAACAGGGCCTCGATGCTTTCGTCGTCGAGGCCGGCTTTGCGCGCCTTGGCCAGCCAGCGGCGCAGATCCTGGCGGAGCGGGCCGTGGGCGGCGAGGGTGTTGTCGGTGAGGGTGCGGGTGACGAACGTCCCGCGCCCGGGACGGGCCTGCACCAGGCCCTCGTGCTCCAGTTCGCGGTACGCCTTGAGCACCGTGTTCGGGTTGATCGCCAGCGCCGCCACCACGTCCTTCACGGTCGGCAGCTGGTCCCCCTCCCGCAGCAGCCCGAGCCGCAACGCGTTCCGGACCTGCTGAACGATCTGCTGGTACGGCGAGACCCCCGACCGCCCGTCCAGATGGAACTCGATCATCCGTAACCCCATTCATCTAGGTAACTAGCACTATAGAGGTATGACGCAAATGTCCGTCAAGAGCGCGGGATTGGGTAAGGCTTGCCTCAATAGGTGAGAATGGTTGTCGTGAGCGAGCTGATCGATACCACCGAGATGTACCTGCGGACCGTCTACGAACTGGAAGAAGAGGGCATCCTGCCGCTGCGCGCTCGGATCGCCGAGCGGCTGCACCAGTCCGGTCCGACGGTCAGTCAGACGGTCGCCCGGATGGAACGTGACGGGTTGATCAAGGTGGAGGGCGACCGCCACCTGGAGCTCACCGACGTCGGCCGCAAGCAGGCGGTCCGGGTGATGCGCAAGCACCGCCTGGCCGAGCGGCTGCTGGTCGACGTGATCGGGCTCGAGTGGGAGGACGTGCACACCGAGGCGTGCCGCTGGGAGCACGTGATGAGCGACGCGGTCGAGCTGCGGCTGCTCCAGATCCTCGGCAACCCGACCGAATCGCCGTACGGGAACCCGATCCCGGGCCTCGAGGAGCTCCAGAAGGACCACCAGGTCAGCGACATCGGGGAGTTCCGGATCGGGGTCGAGCCGCTGGACCAGGTGCTCGACGCGGCCACGGGGGAGAGCGTGCGGGTGCTGGTACGGCGGATCGCGGAGCCGGTGCAGACCGACGACTTGGCGATGGCGGTGCTGCGCCGCGCCGGGGCACTGCCCGGCCGTGAGGTCGACTCCACCCTGGACGCCGAGGGCGTCCTGGTCGGGAGTCGCGAAGCCGGCGGCGTCATCACCGACGAAACCGCAGGCCACATCTTCGTCAGCAGAGTCTGACGGCCAACACAGTCAACAATGCGTTAACGCTGAGCACCCGGCGGGGCACGCCGGGTCGCCAGCCGGTAGGTTCGGGCCGCGATGTCTGAGAATGCGATCAACTGGCCGGAGTACCTGCGGGAGTTCCACACCGCGGCACCGGGCAGTACCGAAGCCCTGTTGTCACGTGCGGTGGCCGGCGACCACACGCCGTACCGCTGGCTCGTCCGTGCTGTCTCCGGCGAGGCCCGCAGGGTGCTCGACCTCGCCTGCGGCAACGGGCCGGTCGCGCGGGAGCTGTACGGGCGGTGGGTGGTCGGGGTCGACAACAACGCGGCCCAGCTCGCCGGTGCGCCCGGTCCGAAGGTACGGGCGGACGCGCTGCACCTGCCGTTCGCGAACGAGGTCTTCGACGTCGTCACGTGCTCGATGGGCCTGATGGTCCTGCAGCCGCTGCCGGACGTGCTCGCCGAGGCGGCACGGGTGCTGCGGCGGGGCGGCGTACTGGCGGCGATCGTGCCCGCCGTACGGCCGCTGCGGCGCGGCGACATCCGCACGCTGAGCGGTCTGACCACGCGGCTGCGGTCAACGCCGCAGTTCCCCGCCGGTGGTGAGATCACCGAGCTGAAGGATCAGCTGAAGCACGCCGGGTTCGACGTGATGGAGAGCCAGCGCGAGCGGTACGTGTACATGATCCGCAGCCGCGACGACGCGATGCGGCTGGTGAACGCCCTCTACCTCCCCGGTACGCCGGATGTCCGCAGGGACACCGCCGCGGCCTGGCTCGCGGACCGCGCCGAGTCCAAGGACGGGCTCGAGGTCGCGATCCCGATCCGCCGGATCACCGCGATGCGGACCAAGGTGGCGCTCACCACGTCCTGACCAGCGCCCAAGAATCGGCACGGGCTCGGTACCGTGTATCGGTGAGTGCGCTGCGCTGGTCCGTGAGGACGCTCGACCGGGCGCTCGACGGTGAGACGGTCTACCGCGAGCTGCTGGCCGCCGAGCCGGTCGCCTACTGGCTCGACGGCAGCTTGACCGACCGCGCAGCCCGCAGGATTTCAATCCTCGGTACGACGACAGAAGACGTCATCACCCGCGACGTGACCGACGGCGACGTCTTCGCCGAGCTGAACGAGCTGTTGGCCGCACGAGCCGCGGAGCCCCCGCCCGAGCTCGCCGGGCTGTTCTGCGGTGGGTACGTCGGGTACTTCGGCTATGAGCTGAAGGCGCTGACCGGGGGAGTAGCGGCGCACGAGGCTCCGACGCCGGACGCGCTGTGGATCTGGGCGAACCGGTTCGTCGTCATCGACCACGACCGGGACCTCACCTACCTGGTGGCCCTCGGCGACGGCGAGGACTGGCTGGACCGGGCCGAGGAGGCCGCGTCGAACTGGTGGATGGGCAGCGTCGACGTACCCGGGATCGCCCGGCTGGATCTCGAGGCGCACCTGGAGCAGGATCGCGCGACGTACCTGGCCGGCATCGCGCGTGTCCTGGCCGAACTCGAGGCGGGCCAGTCGTACGAGGTCAACCTGACGAACCGGGTCCGGCTGCCCGCGGTCCAGGACCCGTTCGAGTTCTTCCGCTGGCAACGGTCCGCGAACCCAGCGCCGTACGCCGCCTTCCTCCGGTACGGCGATCTCGCCGTGGCGAGCTCGTCGCCCGAGCGATTCCTGACCGTCGATGCGGACGGATGGGCCGAGTGCCGGCCGATCAAGGGGACCGCGCCGCGCGACCTCGACCCGGCGCAGGACCAGCTCGCCGCGAAGGCACTGGCCGAGGACGACAAGACCCGCGCCGAGAACCTGATGATCGTCGACCTGATCCGCAACGACCTCGGCCGGGTCAGCGTGCCGGGGACCGTGAACGTGCCGCAGCTGATGCAGGTCGAGAGCTACCGCACCGTGCACCAATTGGTGACGACCGTACGCGGTCGGCTGCGCGACGGTGTGACCGCGGTGGACGCCGTACGCGCATGCTTCCCGCCGGGGTCGATGACGGGCGCGCCGAAGATCCGCACGATGGAGATCATCGACTCGTTGGAGTGGAGTGCGCGGGGGGTGTACTCCGGTGCGCTCGGCTACCTCACCGTGGACGGGCGGGCGGACCTGAGTGTGGTGATCCGGACGGCGGTGCTGACGCCGGACGGGACCGTGGTCGGGGCCGGGGGTGCGATCGTGCTGGACTCCGACCCGGTCGCGGAGTACGACGAAATGGTGCTGAAGGCAACGGCTGCCGTCGGCGGACAGAGGCGACAGGGATTGGGTGGGGGAGAATGACGGAACTGTTGGTGGCGGATTCGTTTCTGGTTGCCAATGGCAAGGTTCGGGGGCTGGAGCTGCACCGGGACCGGTTCGTCCGGTCGTGTGCCGCGGCGGGGGTGCCCGCGGAGCGGTTCTGGGACGAGCAGATCGGGCGGTTGCCCGGGTTCGGGCGGTGGTTCCCGCGGTTCGAGCTGCGCGCTTCCGGTGAGCTCGCGGTGCAGCTGCGGCCCGCGCCGCCGATCGGTGGCCGGGTGCGGGTCGCCGTACACCAGGGACCGGATCCGCGGACGGCGCCGCGGGTGAAGGGGCCGGATCTGGAGCTGCTCGGCAAGCTGAAGGAGTCCGCGGCGGACCGTGCCGACGAGATCCTGTTGCTGGACACCGACGGGACGGTCCTCGAGGCGGCGTACTCGGCCGTCGCGTGGTGGGAGGACGACACCCTCTGCTTCCCGGAGCCGGACCGCCCGCTGCTCCTTTCGGTCACGGCTCAGCTGCTCCGCCGGATCGCCGCCGCCCAGGGCATCGAGGTCGCCGAGCACCCGATCACGCCCGACGAGCTGCAGAACACCACCGAGGCCTGGCTGGTCAACGCACTGCACGGCATCCGCCCCATCCACGCCTGGGGCCCGTCCGCGATCGACCCCCTCCCCAACTCCCACGCCGCCCTCTGGCAGTCCCACCTCGAATCCCTGGCCACCCGCCTGCCATAGCTGCAGCTCGACAGGACGTATACGTCCACCGCCGGCCACTCCCCGCCTGCGCTGACCCGGAACTCCGCTCGATCGACGGACATGTCCTGTCGAGCATGCACACCCGTCTTGCAAATGTGATATCACTTTGCTACCTTTGAGCTATTCGAGAGGAGCTTGTGATGGTGGATGTCGCGGTGGAGATGCCGGCGCCGAAGGTGACCGAGCGCGTGGGGCGAGGGCTGAACGGGTGGCCGATGGCGGCGCTCGCGCTGGTGTTGGCGGTGGTCGGCGTGCTGTTGTTCGTGCTCAGTGCGGGCGACGGCGTACTGATCGGCCTGGGGATCGTGGTGATCCTGGCCGCGCTGATCGTCGCCGCCGGGCTGACCGCGGTGTCGCCGGGGCGGGCCCGGGTGCTGCAGGTCCTCGGGCGGTACGCCGGGACGATCCGGACGGACGGTCTGCGCTGGGTGAACCCGATCTCCACGCGGCGCGAGGTCTCGACCCGGATCCGCAACCACGAGACAGCCGTTGCCAAGGTCAACGATGCCGACGGCAACCCGATCGAGATCGCCGCGGTCGTGGTGTGGCAGGTCGAGGACACCGCGCAGGCGATGTTCGAGGTGGACGATTTCGTCGAGTTCGTGGCGATCCAGACCGAGACCGCCGTACGGCACATCGCCAACAGCTATCCGTACGACGTACACACGGACGACGGTGTGCTGTCGCTGCGGGACAGTACCGACGAGATCACCGAGACGCTGTCGGCGGAGATCGGCGCCCGCGTGCACGCGGCAGGTGTCCGGGTGATCGAGTCCCGGATCACGCACCTCGCGTACGCGCCGGAGATCGCCCAGGCGATGCTGCGTCGCCAACAGGCCGGTGCGGTGGTCGCGGCCCGGCAGCGGATCGTCGAAGGTGCGGTCGGCATGGTCGAGCTGGCGCTGGCGCGGCTGTCGGAGCACGAGGTGGTCGAGCTCGACGAGGAGCGCAAGGCGACGATGGTCAGCAACCTGCTGGTGGTGCTCTGCGGCGATCGCGACGCCCAACCGGTGGTCAACGCCGGCTCGCTCTACCAGTGAGTTCGCAGTGCCTGTCGAACGCAAGAAGATCCTGCTGCGGCTGGATCCTGCGGTGCATGACGCGCTCGCCCGCTGGGCGGCCGACGACCTGCGCAGCACGAACGCCCAGATCGAGTACCTGCTCCGCCGCGCCCTGGCCGACGCCGGCCGCCTCCCGACCGGTGTGACCAAGCAACGCCGCCCGGGGCGCCCGTCCAAGGAGGACAACGATGAGTAGAGCTGTGGTGACGCCGCTCCGGCGGCCGGAACGCTCGATGTCGGCCAGGCGACCGGCCCGACCCCGCAAGACAGTTGCACTCGGCAACGCAGCTGCACCGGACTCCTTGGCTGCAAGGGTTTTTCTGCTCGCCTACGATCCGGAGCGCGGTCGGCTGACTGCCCGGTCGAAGTTGGGGAAGGTGCTGCGCGCGGCAGTGCTCGTCGACCTGCAGCTCAACGGGTACATCGACGACGACGGCGGGCGCGCGCGGGTCACGACGCCCGGAACGCGGTCGGTGCCGATGGATCCGGTGGTGGCGGCGGTGCTTGAGGAGTTGCGGGCGGTGGGGCCGCGGCGGTGGCGGCACTGGATCGATCGGCGGGGTGGTGCGGCCGTTCGTCAGGTCCGTGACGAGCTCGCTCGCGCGCACCTGATCAAGGTCGAGCCACATCGCGTCCTCGGCATCTTCCCGGCGGCTCGCATCACGCTGCGCCACCCGCTGGTACGCCGCCATCTCCTCCAGAGCGCCCGCGACACCCTGCGACCGTCCCGGCTCGTCTCGCGCGTGGACCTCCGCGACGCCGCCGTCGTCGTACTCGCATCCACGGCGGATCTGCGCACGGTCGTCACGAAGGAGCAGCGGGCCCGGCACAAGGATCGCCTGGCCCAGCTCGCGGTCCGCGTCGGTCCCGTCGCACCGGCCCTGAAGAAGTCGCTCCAGCAGTCGCAGAACTCGGCGTGACCCCGGCCAGGAGCTACGGTTCGTTACTCAAGTAACGAACCGAATATCCGCCCTTCGCTTCGCTCGGGCGGGGATGGGGAGAGGGGGTGGTGGATGGTGTTCGACGACCGGAGTCCGATCTACCTGCAGATCGCCGAGCAGATCAAGAACGACATCGTGTCCGGCGCGCTGGCCGAGGACGAGCAGGTGATGTCGACCAACCAGTACGCCGCCTTCTACCGGATCAATCCGGCCACCGCCGCCAAGGGGTTCGCCCAACTGGTCGACGACGGTGTGCTGTACAAGAAGCGCGGGATCGGGATGTTCGTCGCGCCGAACGCCCGCGACCTGCTCCGCACCGGCCGCCGCGACTCGTTCTTCGCCGACGTCGTCGACCCGATGATCCGCGAGGCCAAAGCGATCGGCATCCCCCTCAAAGACATCGTCCAGCACGTCCGCAGCTACGGAGAAGCCTGATGACCGCCGCCCTGACTGTGAGGACCGACGATCTGTCGGTCCGGTTCGCCGGTGTGCCCGCGCTGGATCGGCTCGATCTGCGGCTCGCGCCGGGGAAGAT
Organism: Kribbella sp. NPDC055110; assembly: GCF_053607525.1. Taxonomy (NCBI): domain Bacteria; kingdom Bacillati; phylum Actinomycetota; class Actinomycetes; order Propionibacteriales; family Kribbellaceae; genus Kribbella; species Kribbella sp. NPDC055110. The sequence continues at coordinate 7,114 of NZ_JBSGTS010000054.1, read as the reverse complement.
CCACGGGCTGCTCGGCCGGAACGGGTCCGGCAAGAGCACGCTCGCTGCCACCCTGGCCGGTTTCCGGCGGCCTGACGAGGGCCGGGTGCTGATCGAGGGCGGCGACCTCGGTACGGCGCAGGAGCCGTACGAGAACGCGGTCGTGACGAGCCGGGTGTGCCTGATCCGCGAGTCCGGTGACCGTCCGGACGCCGTACCCGTCAAGTACGCGGTCGGGCTCGCTGCGGCGCTGCGCCCGTACTGGGACGCCGACCTCGCCGGCGACCTCCTGGACCGTTTCGAGGTCCCGCTGAACAAGAAGATCCAGAAGCTCTCCCGCGGTAAGAAGTCCGCTCTCGGTGTCGTCATCGGCCTCGCCAGCCGTGCTCCGCTGACGATCTTCGACGAGAGCTACCTGGGTATGGACGTCCCGTCCCGGAACCTGTTCTACGACATGCTGCTCGCCGACTACACCGAGGTGCCGCGCACGATCGTGCTGTCCACCCATCTGGTCAGCGAGGTGAGCACGATGCTCGAGGAGGTCGTGATCCTCGACCGGGGCCGGCTCGTCACCCAGTCGCCGGTGGACGCGCTCCGCGGTCGCGGCGCCTCGATCGTCGGCCCGGCCGCGGCCGTCGACGAGTTCACTGCCGGCTTCACCGTGCTCGCGGAGGAGCGGCTCGGCGGCACCAAGTCGACCACGGTCCTCGGCGACCTCGACCCGGTGCTGCTCGCCCAGGCGACCGCAGCCGGCCTGGAGATCGGCCCGGTCGGCCTGCAGGACCTCTTCGTCCACCTCACGGGAGCCAAATCATGAGTACGGCGGTCCAGACCAGGGCGCTGCCGCGCGGTGTCACCGACTGGCATCGGCTCAAGCACGTGCTGCGGTCGCTGGCGATCGGTCTCCGGCCGATGCTGCTCGGCTACTGGGCGGTGATGGTCTTCGCGTTGTTCCTCATGGGCATCGTCTTCCAGCTCCTGTCCAACGGCGTCACCACCAGCGCGTGGGACTACGGAACCCAGTCGCCGAAGTACTTCTCGATGGCCGTCGGCATCACCATCACCCCGGCGTACTTCGCGCTGCTGATCTCCCAGGGAATCACCCGCCGCATGATTTCGGTTGCCGCAGGCATCTATCTCACCGGCGCCGCGGCGGCCAGCGCACTGCTGTGGGTTCTGGTCTACCAGCTGGAACACGCGCTGTACGCGTGGCAGGACTGGCCCGCCAAACTGACCAACCCGCACCTGTTTACGAGTACGTCGCAGGTCGGGCTGGTGTTCGCCGAGTTCTTCCTGATGATCATCGCCCACGAGGTGACCGGCTGGCTGCTCGGCATCACGTTCGTCCGGTTCGGATTCTGGCGCGGCATCCTGCTGCTGCCGCTCGCCCTCGTGCCCGCGGCGGCGGCCGAGTTCCTGCTCGTCGCCCAGTGGCTCGCGGACGTGCTGAACAACATCGGCTACCACCGTCCACCACTCGCCGTCGCCGTACCCGCGGTTCTCGTGGTCAGTGTGCTCGGCGTGTACGCCGGGTACCGGCTCCTGTACCCGATGGCAGTCAAACCACCGAAGGGTTGACGTGGTTATACACAGGGGGTGTGCATAACCTGGACGGTTTCTGTGGATGGCCGCGGAATCACTGTGGACGACCGAAACTGTTGCCTGGAAAGGGTTGTGCGGGGCCTGCCGACAGCGGTAGAAAGGTCGACACGTTGCTTCGATCGGAGCGGCGGGTCGAACGGAAACCGAGGGCCCTCGCGGTGGGGATCCCCACCGAGGTAGACCGGTGACGGGGTCTGCCGGCCTCCACGGACCCGTATCGGGAAGCTGGAGACGTCACCTTCCTTCAGCTGTGCGGGCCCCTCCGACTCATACTCGGAGGGGCCCGCCTTCTGTTTCCCACCAAGACTGCGCAGTACCGGATTCCGGGCATGACAAAGCCGGCCGATGCGCAGAACGGTTGCGCACCGGCCGGCTCCACCCACAACCCCGAGCGAAGCGAGGGGCTGTTTGCTTTTGCTCTTTTCGTTCAATCACTTGAGCGTGATCGTCAGTGCCGTGTGCGCACCGCGCGCCGGCACCTGAACCTCCGTCCCACGGCTCGTATTCACGAGCTTGTACTGCGCTGCGTGACCGTCGACCGTCACGCTCTGCACCTTCGCACCGGTCGGCAGTACGGCGCCGACCGTGAGCGCCGCGCCGACGCCCTTCGCGGTCACCTCGGTCGACAACGCCTTACCTGCAAGGCGCGCCGACACGTCAACCGTACCGCGACCGACCCGGATGTTGCTTCCGGCCACCTTCTGCTGACCTTCCGGGATTTGCGGTACGACGGCGATCCGCCCGTGGCCCAGATCGGGATCGACGCCGAGCTGCTGGTGGACCACCGGCCAGAGGATGCCGTACGCGCCCCACGCCTGCAGCGTCATCGAGCGGTCGTAGAACGGCCGGCCGATGTTCGCCGGCGAATCCGGCGACGGAGCGATCTCCGGCATCGCACCGGGTGTCTCCCAGACCGACGGGTCGAGCTGAATCCGCGCGTTGCCGGTCGTGTACCGCTGCTGCTGCTTCGTGCCCAGGCGGCCGAAGTTGCCCTCCGCAACCGCCATGATCGACGTGTTCAGACCGAACATGGTGCGCTCGCTCTGGACCTGGGAAACGATCGGGTCGCAGGCGTCGCCGCGGTTGCCGCCCTCGGCGGAGGTCGGGCCGCTGCCGGTGTGGAAGAGACCGAATTCCCCTGTGTAGCAGGACGTTTCGCGTTGGTCGAGCGCGGTCTTCGCGTGCTCGGCCGACGACAGCGGCGACGTCTGGCCCGGACGGGTCAGCACCGCCTCCATCGGCGTGACACCGATCCAGTGCCGCTGGAAGATCGGGGTGTTGTCGTTCGCCGGGTTGGCCGGGTCGTCGACCGAGTCGGCGTACCCCTTCGCTGCCGACACCCACCACTGCGCCTCGAACTTGGACTCGAGGTCGTTGGCGCGACCGGTCGCCCACTGCTGCACCTTCGTGTCGTGCTTCGACGCGGCGAGGTCGGCCAGGTCCCGCAGGCCGCGGGCGAGGTACACGGTGCTGTCGAGCTTCTCGACGCCCATGCCGTTGCGTTCGACGTTCGCCAGGCCCTCGGGCCAGCCGTCGCCGTCCTTGTCGAGGTTCTTGTAGACGTACTGCAGGTTCCGGACGCTGAAGTCGTACATCTCGTCGCGGAACTTGTTGTCACCGGTCCACCGCCACAGCAGTGCGACCGTACTCGGGAACTTCACCGTTTCGTCGGTGTTGCCCGCGCTCTGGTTCGAGCCGAAGTACACGTCGCCGGTCGGAGTCACCTCGTGCGCGACCTTGCCGCTGCGGTTGTTGAGAAGGTCACTGACGTCGCGTAGGGCCCGCAAATGTTCCTTCACGGTGTCGAACTGACCGGCGGCGACCGCAGCGAACGCGGTGTACTCACCATCGGTCGCGAACAGCCACGGGTAGTCCGGGAAACCGGCGCCGAACCAGCGCGCCGCGGACACAGACCCGACCGGTGCCGGGTAGTCCTTGCCTTCGTTCACGTCCCGGATCTGCAGGTTGCGCGCCTCCTGGACCGAGTCCGCGAGGTTCTGCTTGCTCCACTCGACACTCTGCTGCAGTAGACGGTCGCCAGGAAGGTCCACTGCGGACTGCGCGTCGATCTGCTGCCGCGCGGCGGTCTTTGCCCGCAGCAACTTGTCCGGGTCGCTCAAGGCCTTGCCGTACTCGCGTGCCGCGGCCCCGCTGCCCTGATCCGATCCGGCCACGGCGAACCAGATCGTCTTCCGCTGACCCGGCGCCAGCGGTACGTCGTACGTGAGCCGGCCGCCGGTACCCTTTCCGACGAGCGAGTCGTCGCACCGCGCAGGCGTCGTACCGTCGGCCGGGCAGGTCACCGCCGGGCTCTGCGGACCGCGGTAGTCCTGGCCGAGCTCGTGGCCCGTCGGACGCAGGGACGATCCGACGAACGCGGCGTAGTCGTGCGGTGTCGCGTTCGCGTATTTCGGGGTGCCCTGATCCTGGAACCGGAGCGCGCCGTCGCTGAAGTCGCCGGTGTCGGGCAGGTTCGCGTCCGCGGCGCTCGGGGTGGTCCAGCCCCACGGATACGGCTGCATCAGCTCCGAGTGCGCGTCGACGTCGAGCTTGACCGTCTTCGCCGTACTCGAGCTGAGCGTGAGTCCGACGAGCGTCGCGCGGATCCCGTCGGGGACGAAGTCGGTACGGCGTACGCTCACGGCACCGGAGTAGTCGATCCGGCTGTAGCCGTGGCCGCTGGTGTACTTCGCGGCCGGCACCTGCTTGCCGAGCCAGTTCCCGTCGAGGCCGAACCAGATGCCGTCGAGCAGCTTGATCGGCTGCGACCAGAAGCCGCCCATCTCGCCGCGGATGTGCCACCCGGCGGCGGGGTAGAGACCGGACTCGTCGCCCATCGCGTAGGCCCGGTCGCCGACCACGAGCGAACGGCGGTCGGCGAGACGTGTGGTCTCGGAGAGCTCGGACGCGGCGGCCGATGCGGAGGCGATCGTGGATTCGGTCGTGGATGAGCCGGCGGTGGACGACCCGGCGGTGGAAGGGCCGGCCAGGGCGGAGGCGGTGCCGGCGAGGATCGTTGCGGTGGCGAGCAGCGTGATGCCGGCGGTCCGGCGTACCGGTTTCCGGCGGGGCGGGGCGGAGCTACTTCGGTTGGTCGGATAGGGAGTCATGGCGGTTCCTCCTTCTCGCGGCGCCCGGGGAGAAGCGCCGAAAATCAGCCAGGGGCCGAGCTGCCCCTGATCACCAGTTCTGGCCGCAACAGGCGTTCGATCGGGCTCCCGTTGCCGGAGCCGGTCAGGATCGTGATCAGCTCTTCGGCGATCCGGTCCATCGGTTGCTGGAGGCTGGTCAGGCCGGGGGAGACGACCTCCGCGAGTGGGGAGTCGTCGAACCCGGTGACGCCGACGTCCTGGCCTGGGGTGAGGCCACGGCGGTTCAGCTCGCGGAGCGCGCCGAGCGCGAGAATGTCGCTCAGGGCAACGATCCCGTCGACGGCCCGGCCGGTGTCGAGCAGCCGCGCGGTGGCGCGGGCGCCCTCCTCGATGCTGTCCTCACGGCATCGGACGGTCAGCCCGGTGGTCGGCAGACCGAGATCCTTGCACGCATCACGCCAGCCGCCGACGCGGTCCTCGCCCAGCCCGGACGACTTCGGCCAGCCCAGGAACGCGATCTGGCGGCGGCCGCCGTCGTACAGATGCCGGACCGCCGTCGCGGAGCCGGCCGCGCCGTCGACGTCCACCCACGGACCGGGTTGCGTGGTTTCCTTCCACACCCGGCCGAAGCTCACGAACGGGATGTCCTGGTCCTTCAGCCAGCCGTGCCGCGGGTCGTGCGTCTCGGTCTGCGACAGGACGAACCCGTCGACCATCCGGCGCGCATGCAGGTCGTCGTACGTCGGCATACCGTCGACGCCACCCGGCGCGGTGAACAGCAGGATGTGCCGACCGGTGCGTTCCGCGGCGCCGCAGAGGGCATGCAGGAACTGGTCCATCACCAGGTGCGTCTGGTTCGGCCAGCTCGGCACGCAGTACCCGATCAGCTCGACCGCGCTGGTGCGCAGACTGCGCGCGTTACGATTGGGCCGGTAGTTGAGCAGTTCGATCGAACGGTTCACGCGCTCGAGCGTGTCCGCGCGCAGCCGGTGCGGGGCGTTCAACGCGTTCGATACGGTCTGCACAGAGACCTCGGCGTGGGCGGCAACTTGCTTCAAAGTAGCCACAGCGACCTCCCACGGGGGTTTTGAACGTTAAAAACATCGGCAGTCTCCCCCGAGGCGGTCGCGGTGTCAACGGTTCAACATCTCACCCGTCGCCTTCGTCACCCTGCGTCGCCTGCGTCGCGCCGTACGGCGTCAGCCTGCCGGGGGTCCTTGCTCGACGATGGCTCGCGTCTCCGCGACGGACAGCGGCGGGATCCATCGGCCCCACCACATCGCCCCCGCCTCGGCGAACGCGGCCGGGTCCCCACCGCTCACCTTCACGTCGAGATCCCTAGGGCTGTCCGCTCGTAGCGCGCGGACGTCGTCCGGGGTGATTTGCTGGGGTGCGTCCGTGCTGCCTTTGTACGCGCAGGACCCGTCCCAGCGAAGGATCCGCCGCCGTACGGCAGGCACCAGAAAGTTGCCTCCTACCCAGATCGGGATCCGCGGCTCCTGCACCGGCCGCGCCGTCAGTTGCGCGTCCTTCAACGTGTAGTGCCTCCCGCCGAAGCTCACCGGCCGCCCGGTCCACAGCTCGTCGATGATCGCGAGCGCTTCGTCGAGCATCTCCGCGAGCACCCGCGGACTCTTCCGCTCCAGGAACGGATCACCCGGATCCCCGATCCCGACGCCGAGGATCATCCGCCCGCCGGACAGCCGATCCAACGCCACCGCCTCCGCCGCCACCTTCCACGGCCGCCGCCGAGGCAACGGCGTAACAGTAGTCCCGATCCGAATCCGCTCGGTCCGCATCGCCATCGCCGCCAGACAAATCCACGGATCATACGTCGGCCGCGACGCATCCCCCTGATAGACCAGGTAATCCTCCAAGAACAACCCGTCCCATCCACTGTCCTCCACCACTCGGGCAAGCTCCGCCAACCCCCGCGGATCCCGCCCAACCCCCACCGCCCCCACCGTCACCGAAAACCTCACCCACACAACCCTAAAGCCACCCACCGACAACCCCCGCCCACCGACAACCCCCGCCCACCGCCGGCCAGGACCACCGCCGGCCCCGGCCCACCGACAACCCCGGCCCACCGACAACCCCGGCCCACCGACAACCCCGCCCCCTGGGCCCAGTCAACGCGGGGGGATAGGCTCTTGTGACGCATGTGTGGGGTCATCGATTGGCCGTGCCGTCCTGCGGAGCGTGGCTCCCGGCGGCGTCTGAGCGGGTGCCGCCCCCGCCCCCTTCACCACCACGCCGGCAGGGCGGGTTACCGGGCGTGGCGCGGAGCGAGACTCAGGTGAGCGGGGAGGAACCCTGCCCGATCAGGGCAGAAGATCCTCCCCAGTCCCCCAGTCCCCCCAATCCCCCCAATGCCCCGGACAACCCGGACAACCCGGACAACCCGGACAACCCGGACAACCCGGACAACCCGGACACTG
>NZ_JBSGTS010000053.1:0-19841 GCF_053607525.1 Kribbella sp. NPDC055110 | reverse complement strand
ACCCCTACCGAAGCCCTCGACAAACTACTATCCGACCAAGCAAATCCACCCGGTGTTGCAACCACCGCATGAATCCGCCTGGGTTCTCTGTTGGTGTTAGAGGGGAGAACCCACAACGCCAGGGGATATCCGCTCTTCTGCCGGGTGGGTGGGTGGTGGGTGGGTGTTGTGGTGCCGGCTGGCGGGTTATGTGGGCGATGGCGGGAAGTAGGAGGCCAGCGGTGAGATAGCTCGCCGGTGCGCGGAGGCGGGTTTGGAGGTCGGGCGTGGCGACCCGCCGACGGGCTGGCATGGGGCTGCAGCACCGGGTGGCCGGCGGGGATCAGGTTGGTGGCGGGGCGGCTGCTCGCGGCGGGGTTATGTGCACGCTCGACAGGTAGTGCACTGGCGAGACGGTGTACGCGCGGGCGTGTTCACGCTCAGGTGCACTACCCGGCCACTGGACATGTCCTGTCGAGCTGCAGATGCGGCTGGCGGGTTGTGTGACACGTTCGCGGCGGTGACCTCCCCAGTCACCGCCCACGCGCGGGGTGCACTAGTTCAGTTCGGCCAGGTGGGGGTGCGGCCGAGGTGGGCGATGATGTGGTCGAGGGTGTTGTCGCCGGACCACGGTACGTCGGGTGCGAATGGCGTACCCGGGGTGTTGCGGATGTCGCCCGTCGGCACGAGCTGGGCCACGGCCTGCGCCGCCTCGAGCGTGGCGGGGGCGAAGGTCACCGTCGTACCGAGGGACTTCGCGACGTCCCAGCTGTGGACGATGTAGTCGATGAAGTGGAAGCTGATCGCCTGCGCGCCGGGGAAGGCAGCTTCCGGGCCGAACTCGGGCAGCGGGAACGTCCGGTCCACGACCCCCGGCTCGGCGAACGCCTCCAGGACGTGCTCGGCGGACTCGACGTACGCCTTCGCCGGGTCGGCGCCGAGATCGCGGACCTTCCAGATCGCGGGGTCGGACTCGCCGCGGGAGGCGGCCGCGAACCCGTAGTGCTGGGTGGTCATGTGGGCGAGCAGACCGTAGAGGGTCCAGGCCCGGCACGGTGTCGGCTTGGACAGATCGGCAACGGTCGCGCCGCTCACCAGTCCGATGCTGGCGTGGACGGCTTCGGCGTCGAGCAGGACGTAATCAACAGTAGGCATGCGCTGATCATAAGCGCCAGCATATGATTGCGCCAGTGCTACCTTTTCGGGCATGGCAACGGAGCGCCCCGACCTCGCGGCGATGCTGTACCCGCTGGTGCGGGAACTGGTCGCACTCGAACTGCCCGTGCTCGCCGCGCACGAGGTCTCGATGTGGGGCTACTCGGTGCTCACCGCGCTCGACGACACCCCGGTCCGCACCCAGGCCGCGCTCGCCGACGCGATCGGCGCGGACAAGTCCCGCATCATCGGCACCCTCGACGAACTCCAGCAGTCCGGCCTGATCGAACGCACCCCGGACCCCGCCGACCGCCGCGTCCGCCTGCTCTCGATCACATCCCAGGGCCGCCGAGTACGCCGTACCGTCCGCAAGGAAATCCAGGCGCAGGAGGAACAAGTCCTCACCAGGCTCGCGCCGGCCGATCGCAAAACCTTCCTCCGCATCCTGCAGCAGTTCCACGCTGCACGCTGACGGGCCGCGACTACCAATTCGCCGGTCGGAAGGCAATCGATTCGGAGTGTGATCTTTAAATCACGCAGCGTTGAACCAAGTAGAGCACTCAATCGTTCGTGCCAGGCACAAGACCAATCCACCGCAAGGAGTGAGGCCCTGTGCAGGTGCTCGAGCGTTTTCAGAAAGAAGGGATCGGCGTTTTCCGGATCGTCGTCGGGTTCCTGTTCGCCACCCACGGCGCCGCCGCGCTGTTCGGCGTCCTCGGAACGGAACAGGTCGAGCTGCTCGCCTGGCCGTCCTGGTGGGCGTCGTTGATCCAGACCATCGGCGGTGCGCTGGTGATGATCGGGTTCGGCACCCGGTACGCCGCGCTGCTGTGCTCGGGATCGATGGCCTACGCGTATTTCACCGTGCACCAGGCGGGTGCTTTGTTGCCCGTGCAGAATGGTGGCGAGAAAGCGGCCCTGTTCTGCTTCGCCTTCTTGCTGATCGCCTTCCTGGGCAACGGCGCTTGGTCGGTGCAGCGGGCAGCGAAAGCACCGGTGCAGGCAGCCGCTGTAACCAAATGAGCTGATGTCCCACAGAGCAGGAGCGCCGATGGCCGACGACCGGGCGACGCTGCTGCGTGAGCTGCACGACGTGCACGCCCCTGCGCTGTGGCGGTTCGTTGTCCGGTTGACCGGCGACGACCGGCTGGCGGAGGACGTCGTCCAGGAGACCCTGCTCCGGGCCTGGCGGCGGCCGAACATCCTGGCCGAATCCGAGGCGGGGGCCCGGGCGTGGCTGTTCACGGTGGCGCGCAACCTCGTCATCGACGACCGGCGCAGCGCCCGGGTCAGCCGGGAGGTCGCCAGCGACGACCTCCCGGAGAACCCGAGCGCCGACCACGCGAACGCCGTACTGGACGCGTGGCTGGTGGCCGAGTCGCTGGCTCAGCTGTCGGAGGAACATCGGCAGGTGATCGTTCGTGCGTACTACGGACGCCGTACGGTCACCGACATCGCCGAGGAGTTGGACATCCCGTCGGGCACCGTGAAGTCGCGTCTGCACTACGGGCTGCGAGCGTTGAAGCTCGCGCTGCAGGAGAAAGGAGTGACGAGTCAGTGAGCGACCCGTACCGGGAGTGGGACGCTGCCTACCTGCTCGGCGCGCTGTCGGCGAGGGACCGGCGCGCGTTCGAGGAGCATCTGCACACCTGCGAGGAATGCTCGGCCGGGGTCGCGTCCCTGGCCGGCATCCCCGGCGTGCTGGCCGCCTTGCCGGCCGACCGCGCGCTGGCCACCATCACGGCCGATCCGCCGAATCTGCTGCCCGGTCTGGTCCGGAACGTGCAGCGCGATCGGCGCCGGCAGCGGATCCGGTTACGCGCGCTGACGACCGGGATCGCCGTCGCGGCCGCTGTCATCGGTGCGGTGATCGTCGTCCCGCTGACCCGCAACGAGCCGAAGGGCGATTACGTCGTACTCGCCCAGACCGTTTCCAGCAAGCTGTCCGCGGACGCCCGGCTGGTGCCGGAGCCGTGGGGTACGACGATCGAGATCAGCTGCCGGTACGACGAACTCGCGACGCCGAGCGAACGCGCCCGCGGGTACGAGTTGTATGTCACGGACACGTCCGGGAAGGTCGAGCTGATCGCCAGCTGGACGTCCTCGCCGGGGACCACGGTGAAGCCGGCGGCGACCACGAAGCTGCAGCGCAGCGAGATCAAGGCCCTGGACATCCGCAGCTCGGAAACCGGCCGGGTACTGCTGGCCGTTCGTTTCTGAGCATGTCGTTTCCGAGCACGCATGACCGCAGCCTGTCGGGGCACCAGGGGGGCAAGGGGCGGCGGTCGCTCGAGAGGCCACCGATCCAGGCCCCGGTGTCCAGGGACGTGCACCGGGGCCGCCGTACGTCGTGACGCGTCTGCAAGAAAGATCTGGCGAATCTGTAACACTCGCGCCGTCACCAGCGATACACCCTGTGTAACGCCACTGAGGATCCCGTCCCAGGCCGTCCGCCCGAAGGGTCTGGGCCGGGGTTCTCGATGCTTCTGAGGCGCCCAAGCAGCGTTACGGACGAAGGCCCCCGGTGACTCATCACCCCGGGGGCCTTCGCACTGTTCCGCGTTCCCTCCCTAGGATGCTTTCTCAGTCGGGCCGTTCGACTCCGGGAGAGCGATCCGGTCCGCCGGCAGGCGTTCCGTCCGCTCATTTCCGTCGTCGCCCTCGTACTGCACCAGAGCGGTCCATCCCGATTCCTCGTGGTCGCGGCCGATCAGCCAGCCGCGACGCCACTTGCCGTCCGCGAGGACGACGACATGGCTGGGCAGAGGGAGTCGGGACACCAGATCGGTGCCGGGCTCGAACTCAGTCATGGCCGAAGGCTAGGGGGTTTCGGAGCCGAGCGCCTCCCGGACGCGTGTTACTTCTATGTTTCACGCGGGGCGGGCTGCAATTCTTTGACAACTCTCACAGACAAACCGAACGCTTGAACCGAACCTGTGACTTTCAACGCGCGACCGCCTGGGATGTGTGACACCCACTCGTGCCGCAGTGCGTGCGTGCACAACGCGGCCCCGACCGCGCCGGCGAGATGCGGGCGGCGTTCGGTCACGTCCAGACAAGAACGAACAGCCGGGCGCCCCCGACGTACCTCGACCTCGATGCCGAGATCTTCCAACCAGGCTTGGCCTTCCGGCGTCAACGCGATCCCGTCCGACCAGTCGATCAGACCGCGCTCGGTCATCGCGTCGGCAAGCGCTACGCCGAGTTTGCCTGCCAGGTGGTCGTAGCAGGTGCGCGCCCGCGCGAACGCGTCCCGCTTGCTCACCGCGGCCAGGCTGTTCGCCACTTCGACACGGCGTGGCGCCAACGCGGCAAGCCCTTCGAGCAACTCGGCCGTATCAGGTCCGGCCAGCTTCACGTACCGGTGCCGCCCCTGCCGCACCTCGGTCAGCAATCCACCACTGACCAGCTGATTCAAGTGTTCGCTGATCGTCGGCCGAGACACCTTCGCCAACTTCGCGAGCTCACTGGCAGTCCAGGCCCGCCCGTCCAGCAACGCCAAACAGACGGTCGCCCGAGTCCCGTCTGCCAGCATCCGGGCCCACCCCGCCAGCTCCTCACCCTCGACCGTCATACCCCCATCATCCAGCCCCGACGGTTAGGCCCGCACCGAACAGTCCCGCGCCTAGCGTCGGTGCGCGTGACTCATCTGACGATCGAACCTTCCATCCTGTACGTCGGTACGCCGGTTGCGCTGCTTGCGACCGTGAACGAGGACGAGAGTGTCAACCTGGCGCCGATGTCGTCGGCCTGGGCACTCGGTGACGTCGTGGTGCTCGGGGTCGGTGTCTCCGGGCAGACTGCGGTGAACCTGCGTGCGAGGCCAGAGGTGGTGATCAACTACCCGTCACCCGATCAGTGGAAAGCTGTCGAACGGCTGGCGCCGTTGACCGCGGCCGACCCGGTCCCCGCACACAAACAGACCCGCTTCCGCCACGAACGCGCCAAGTTCACCGCCTCTGGCCTGACCCCCGTCCCGTCCGAACTCGTCACCCCACCCCGAGTCGCCGAATGCCCCCTCCAGTTCGAGGCCACAGTCGTCCACTCGGAGCTAGATGCCAAAGGCAACTTCCTGATAGCCCAGGCCCGCGTAGTCCGAGTACACGCCGCCCAAGAAATCGTCGTACCAGGCACCTCCCATGTCGACCCCGCCGCCTGGTCACCCCTCATCTACAACTTCCGCCACTACTACGCCCTAGGCCCCGAACTAGGCCAGTCCTTCCGCACCGAAACCCCCAGGTAGGCGAGAGCCTTCGTACTGGTCGGTTACTGAGCGGCTTTGTGGCGGCGCAGCCGGGCAACTGCGGCGAGTCCGGCTCCGCTGAGGGCGATTCCGCCGAGTGTTCCGGCGCCGATCTGCGCCAGGTCCAGATCGAAGCCGCTATCTGTGGGGCTGGTCGATGGTGGATTGGCGTTCGCACCGGGTTCAGGTTTCGTGATGGCGCTGGCCGGCGCGGTGACGGCCAGCGGGAGGCCGGCGATGACGACGGTTGCGGCAATACCGGCGAGTCTGGTGATGGTTCTGGATGCCATTGGAATCGGCTCCTTCGTTAGTTGGACCTGCCAATGACTGTCCGGGACAAGGAGTACCGCCGGCATCGGGCATCCGCGCTCAGATCGGCCGTCGTTCGCCTTATGTCGCCGCTATTTGGAGCCTCAGTGCCTTAGTTGCGCTCGCCGGTGCCGACCAGGCTGCTCTGCGTGGTCGTCTCACAGGTCGGCGGTGCGATTGCAAGGACGACCTCTATGGCGACACGACGATCGCAGCGCATGATGGCGTATGGCCGACTTGATGGTCGGACGCGGGGACGAGGCTCCGGTACTGCGAGGATTCATCGCTGACCTGGCGGAGCGCTCAGCAGCCGTGGTGGTCCGGGGTGAGGCGGGCATCGGGAAGACATTGCTCGTCCGGACAGTTCTGGACGAGCAGTCGGGTCCCGGTGTGCGGATCTTTCGCGGTGCCTGCGCGCCGATGTCCGGTGCGACCGCCTACAGCGGCCTTGGCTCCGAGGTGACGGCTGCGCTGAGCCGATCCGCTGCACCCAGCCAGTTCCCGTCGGCTGCGGCGGCCCGAGCTTGGTCAATTCAGGCCCTGGTCGATGTGCTCGACGGCGACGCGGCCAAGGGTACGGTTCTGCTGGTCGAGGACGTTCACTGGGCGGATTGGTCCACGCTCGACTTCCTGGCCCATTTGACGCGCAACCTGCCCGAGCGGCGGTTACTGGTCCTGCTGACCTGGCGCGACGAGACTGTTGATCACGACCGCCTGACCTGGCTGGGGGAACTGCTCAGAATCCCGGGGTTCGTCGATCTGCCGCTTCGCCGGCTGACCGAGCAGGAGACGTCGCAGCAATTGCGCGGTCTCGTACCCAACTGCACGGCGGAGACGATCGCTACTGTCTACAGGCGCAGCGCAGGCAACCCGTACCTGAACGTCGAACTCGTTCGCGGTGACCTGACAGTCCCGGCTTCGTTGCGCCAACTGCTGCTCGCGCGTTTGCAGACACTGACGCCGGCGGCCCGCGCAGTCGTCGCGGCCACTGGTTCATTGGCTCGCGCTCTCGATGACGATGACCTGCTGGCGGCGGCCGACTCGGTCGCCGACGCCGTACGAGAGGCCTGCTACTCCGGCCTGGTGATCCGCGACTCGGACGTCGGCTGTGCCGCGCGGCACCCGGTGATCGCCGAGGTCGCTTACGACCAGTTGCTGGCTTCGGAACGGCGCGACCTGCATGCGCGACTGGCGAAGCATCTGGCGGACCGCGTCGGCGCCGGCACCACCCCATCGGAAGTCGCCGAGCAGTATCACCGCGCGGGCGAGCGAGATGCGGCGTTCAGCTGGGCTCTGATGGCGGCCCGCGCCGCAGAGAAGGAGTACGCGTTCGCGGAGGCCGGCCACTGGTTCTCCGTTGCGTCGTCGTTGTGGCGGCTGTCGGACCTGGCCGACGACGGGGTGCCGCAGCGCCTCGTGCTCGCCGAGCGGGCGGCGTCGCTGCTGGGCGGCGCGGGCCGGCATGCCGAGGCTCTCGCGTTGCTCGAGGCGGCGGTAACCGAGTCCGACACCGAGGTGGGCACGCTCGAGGCCTTACTGACGCGGGGCAGGCTGCGCTCGCTGGTCGACGATCTCGCCGGGGCGATGGCAGACGTTGAGCGCGCACGGCGTCTGGTACCGGCCGATGACGACCGAGCGCTCGGCCAGGTCTGCATCTCGCACGCACTGACGCTGAGCGCCTACGCCCGCTCCGCGGACGAGGCGGAGGCAGCCCAGGCGGCGCTGCGGCACGCGACCCGAGCAGGCGACACCCGGACGATCGGCCAGGCTCGGAGAGAGCTGGGAGCGGTCGCCGCCAACGAGGGCCGGATCGACGAGGCACTCGAAGAGACACTGGCAGCGCTCGACATCGCTCGTGACCTCGGTGAGCCGGAGGACTTGGCGATGGCGGCGATGACGCTGTCCTACGTGCACGGGTTGCGCGGTGACTCCGACCAGGTGGTGGCGGTCGCGGACACCATCCAGGTCGAGCTACGGCGCTTGATGGTCAACGAGCATTGGGCCGAGGGCATCCTCGAGAGCAATGCGGTCTGCCATCTCTTTTACGTCGGTCGGTGGGACGAAGCGCTGGCAAGGGATGACAGCAAGGGACGGCCACCGTCCGGGCCGGCGTTCAAGGACGCCGAGCTTGCGCGGATCCAGATGGCGCGAGGGAATCTGCGGAAGGCCGTCGAACTGGTGCGCGGACAAGAGTTGCTCGCGGCCGACGACCAGCCCATGATGAAGCGCGATTACGCAGATCTCACCGCTCAGCTGTGCCTGTTCCGGCAACGTCCGCACGAAGCCCTTGCTCTGGTACTGGACGCCGCTGAACTCAGCCACGGCACCGAAGACGAACTGGTATCCGGCGGGCTGCTCTGCACGGGTCTCGAAGCAGCGGTCGCGTCGCAGTCACGTGACGGCTTCGATCGACTCGTGACGCTCCTTCGGCGCGGCGTATCCGGGATCGAGGGCCCGGCCCTGGCTGCCGTCGTCGACGGGGAACGATCCCGGATCCGCGGCACGCCCTCGCCGACCCCGTGGCTCACCGCCGCACAGGAATGGGCGGCACTCGGCCGGCCGTACTGGGAGGCTCAGGCCCGACTGAGAGCAGCGGAGGCGCTGCTGGCTGATCGTGGACAACCTGGCGCCCGCAGCCGAGCGACCGGTGAGCTGGCGGCGGCGCGACGGATCGCCGAGCAACTCGGCGCGGCGCCACTGCTCGGCCGAATTCAGAAACTGGCGAAGATCGCCCGGATCCGTCTCGACGACTCCGTCACCGAGCACCACGCGCGCCGCGAGGTCACGACAGACCCACACTCACCGTTAACCGAGCGTGAGCGTCAGGTGCTTGCCCTGGTCGCTGCTGGGCGGACAAATCGCGAGATCGGCGCGACTCTCTACATGAGCCCCAAGACCGCCAGCGTGCACGTCACGCACATCCTCGAGAAGCTCGGCGTACAGAGCCGCGTCCAAGCCGCCGCCGAAGCGGTCCGGCTCGGCCTGACAGGCCACCCGGACGATGCCATCTGAGATCCGGCGGTTCTCGGCATCCGTTCTCGCCATCAGAGGAGGCGGAGGCGGTCTACTTCTTCTTCACTGAGGATTACGTCGAGGGAGGCCAGTACGTCGGGGAGGTCCGCCCGGGGGACGTTGCGTTCGGTGGTGTGGCCGTTGGCGTGTTCCACGGTGAGGATGTTGCCTACCAGGCGGCGTACGACGTTGTCGGCGACTCGCATTACTACGGGGCGGCCGGTGAAGGGGGAGTTGGGGTGGGTTGAGACGTAGTGGTGGTAGACCTCATAGTCGATCGGGCGGACCGGCTCGTCGTTCGAGGCGTGTTGGGGGATCCAGCCGTCGGCGGTCTGCTTGGACAGGGTCCACAGGTCGCCGTCGAGGGTGAGGCGGTGGTCCCAGCCGGCCTGGTCGACGACGGCGCCGTCCTTCAACGGGGTCGGGTACAGCTGGCCGGCCCCGAATCCCACGTCGGCCAGGAACTCCTGCCCGTCGACGCCCACCTTCAGCAGCGCATGCGTTCGCGGCCCGGCCTTGTGCGGGTGGACTCGGGCGACCCGCCGTACGACGTCGAACCCGAGCTGCTCGAGCGCGGCGCCGAACAGCAATGCGTGCTCGTAGCAGTACCCGCCGCGCTGCCGGCCGACCAGCTTGGCCTGGATCGCGTCGAGGCCGATGCCGGGATGCGTGCCGAGGATCACGTCGATGTTCTCGAACGGGATCGCCAGCACGTGCGCCCGATGCAGGCTCCGCAACGCGTCAGCCGACGGCGCTACCCGTTCGTGGCCGATCCGGGTGAGGTAGGCGTCCAGGTCGAGGCTTTCGATGTTCCACATGCCGGTTACCTCAACACTTCAAGCTCACTTCACGTCAAGCTCGGTGAACAGGGTCAGCTGGATACCGCCCGGACCTTCGAGGCGGGCGTTCAGCGAGTTCCACGGCGTACGGGTCGGCTCCGCTACGACCGTCGCGCCGGCGTCGGCCAGCT
The DNA here is from genome assembly GCF_053607525.1 of Kribbella sp. NPDC055110. Lineage (NCBI taxonomy): Bacteria > Bacillati > Actinomycetota > Actinomycetes > Propionibacteriales > Kribbellaceae > Kribbella > Kribbella sp. NPDC055110. The sequence continues at coordinate 10,173 of NZ_JBSGTS010000053.1, read as the reverse complement.
GTTGCGTGGTCGCTGCCGAATCCGTCACCTCGAACGCGACCCGGTACTTCCCGGCCACTCGCCGCCCGACCTCGACCGCGTCGATGAAGTCCGCCTGTCCCTGGTCCGCGAGCTCGAGCGTCGCCCGCTCCACGTCGAGAATCGTCACCCGCCCGTCCTCCGACGAGTAGGACTCCCGCTCCGGCAACCCGAGTACGTCGCGATAGAACGCCACCGCTGCGTCGTAGTCGTCCACCGTCACAACCAGCCGCATCTCTTTGACACTCATCCAGCCAGTATCTGGTATTGCGCGGCTTACCAGGCCTGGGCGAGGGCGGTGGTGGCTGGGGTGAGTCGGTAGCCGGCGTTGGCGGAGAACTCGGCGGAGAGGGCGAAGCGGTCGCCGCGGACGATCGTGTGCCGCCATTCGACCGGACGGTTCTGCGCGGTGCCTTGGCGGATGATCGAGAAGACCGCGGCGTCGGCGGGGCAGTGCAGGAGCGCGCGCTCGGCCGGGCTCGGGTTCATCGCGCGGATGTCCTCGCGCCCGTGGTCGAGGTTGATGCCGGTGCGTTCGGCCAGCTCGTTGTAGAGGCTGGTGTGGGTGAAGTCGGCGTCCAGCAGCGGTGCTGCGAGCGACGCGGGCAGCCAGACGCGGTCGAGGGCGAGCGGCTCGTCACCGGCGTACCGGAGGCGCTCGAGGTAGAGCAAGGGGATCGACCCTTCGAGGTCGAGGCGGGCGGCGATCACACCGTCGGCGCGGAGATCCAGGGCCCGTACGACGCTGTGCTGCGGCAGGCCGGATTCCTCGACGGACGAGAAGAGGCTGTACAGCGCGCCCATCGGCTGCCGGATCTCCGGTGCGGCCGCGACCCGCGGTTGCCGGCCGCGCTCCGCGACGATCAGCCCGTCGGTACGGAGCTGCCCGAGCGCCTGGCGAACCGTGTGCCGGCTGACCGCGTACTCCTCGACCAGCGCGAGCTCGCCCGGGAACGCGTCATCGAACTCCCCGGAGCGCAGCCGCCGTACCAGATCCTCCTGCAGTTGCTTCCACAGCGGATCGTCAGCGGCCCGGTCGAGCCTGCGCACGGTCACCCAGTTCCTCCAGGGTTGCGAAATGTCCGGTCATCTCCTACCGTGAATGTACGTACATTTCTCGCGGAAGGGAACCGGCTAGTGGTGCAGATCGAGGTTAGGTCACCTCACCCCCACATCGCCGCCCCCACCGCCCGTCGCCTCGGGTCTGCCGTACGGCGGATGCGCGGGTTGTGGATCGTGCTGCTGGTGACTGCTGTGGCGGTCCCGCTCGGGCGACTCGTACCGCTCGTCGGCGGACCGGTCTTCGGGATCGTGATCGGCGTGATCGCGGGCAGTGTGATCCCGGTGCTGCGGTCGGAGGTCTGGCGTCCCGGGTACGACTTCGCCTCGAAGACATTGCTCCAGCTGTCGATCGTCGTACTCGGCACTGGGCTGTCTCTGCAACAGGTCGCGCGCGTGGGCCTCTCGTCGTTGCCTGTGATGCTCGGCACGCTGGCGCTCGCCCTCGGCGGCGCGTGGTTGTTCGGCCGCATCCTCGGCGTACGCGGCGACACCCAGATCCTGATCGGCGTCGGTACGGCGATCTGTGGCGGATCCGCGATCGCGGCCGCGACCGCCGCGATCGGCGCCAAGCGCTCCTCGGTCGCCTACGCGCTCGCGACGATCTTCACCTTCAACATCGTCGCCGTCCTGACGTTCCCGCCGCTCGGCCACCTGATGGGCATGAGCTCGGAGGCGTTCGGGTTGTGGGCGGGTACGGCGGTCAACGACACGTCGTCCGTCGTCGCGGCCGGGTACGCGTACAGCCAGGCGGCCGGCGACCAGGCGATCGTCGTGAAGCTGACGCGATCGCTCACCTTGATCCCGATCGTGCTGACGCTGGTCGCGCTGAAGATCCGCCGCGAGAACCGCGCGGCGCGGGCTCTCGATGCCGCGTCCGAGGGGACGTACAAGGGATCCACCGCATCGATCCGCAAGCCGCTGCCCTGGCGCAAGCTCGTTCCGCTGTTCCTGATCGGCTTCATCGCCGCCGCGGGTCTCCGCTCCGCCGGCTTGATTCCCGAGCACTGGCTGCCGGGACTGAGCGTGACTGGCAGCGTGTTGATCACCGCCGCGCTCGCTGCGATCGGCCTTTCACTGCGCCCGCGCGAGCTGCGCGACGCAGGACCCAGGCCGCTCCTCCTCGGAGCAATCCTCTGGGTCCTGGTCGCTGTCGGCAGCCTCGCGCTTCAGTCCTTCTCGTAGGCGGCCTGGCGGTCCTGGACTGCCTTGATCCGCGGTACGTCGAGCTTGTTGCTGCGGTCGAAGTTGTAGATGCCGTTCTCTTCCTGGAACACATCGGTCAGCTGGGTGTAGCAGTAGCCGAACATCAACTCGTTGTCGAGCAGCGCGTCGACCAGACCGGCGAAGCGGGTGTAGAAGTCCTCCTCGTTTGCGACCCGCTGGCCGTAGCCCCAGGAATCCGCGGAGTTTCCGCTCTTTCCGGCGGCCGCCTTCTCGGCGTTCCACCAGATTCCGCCGAACTCGCTGCAGAAGTACGGCTGGCCGTCGTACGCCAACGAAATCGGCTTGCCCTCGGGGCCGCCCGTGTTGCCGTACGGTTTGTCGTTCACGAGATCCGCCATCTGCTGCGCGAACTCGGCCGGGTCCTGCTCGTAGTTGTGCGAGTCCCAGACATCGGTTTCCGGCACGCGGTGGCTGTAGCCGGAAGCGTCGAGCACCGGGCGGCTCGTGTCCGCGGCCTTGGTGGCCAGGAACATCGCCCGCGTCACGTCGTCGAGCCGGGTGATCCGGTCGTGCAGCAGCTGGTGCGTCTCGTTCAGCGGGCACCAGCCGACGATGCTCGGGTGGCTGTAGTCGCGTTCGACCGCCTCGAGCCACTGACCGACGTACGACGCCGTCGGCTGCTGGTTGTCGCTGTCCGTGTTCCCGACGCCGGAGCCCCAGTCGCCGAACTCGCCCCAGACCAGGTAGCCGAGCCGGTCGGCGTGGTACAGGAACCGCTCCTCGAACACCTTCTGGTGCAGGCGCGCGCCGTTGAACCCGGCCGCCAGGCTGAGCTCGATGTCGCGGACCAGCGCCTCCTCGGACGGCGCGGTCATCAGGCTCTCCGGCCAGTACCCCTGGTCCAGAACGAGCCGCTGGAACACGTGCCTGCCGTTGATCAGGATCGCCTTGCCGTTGATGCTCACCGACCGCAGACCGGCGTACGAGTCGGCGGCGTCCGTGATGTTGCCGTCGGCATCGATCAGCTCCAGACGTACGTCGTACAGGTGCGGATCCGTGGTGTCCCAGAGACGCACGCGGTCGGCCGGGACCTGCAGAGTGAGGCGCGGTGCGAGGTCGAGGTCGGCGCGTACGTCGGCCGCCGTGATCTCGCCGTCGGCGTCCTTGAGGGTGGCGCGGATCTTGTAGCCGGGCTTGTTCGCGGAGACCGGTACTTCGAGGTGGAAGGCGGAGCCGGCGACGTCCGGGGTGATGCGCGGGCGCTTCAGGTGCACGGTGGGGACCGATTCGAGCCAGACGGTCTGCCAGATGCCGGTGGTGCGGGTGTAGAGGCAGCTGTGGTTGGAGTACAGCTGGCTCTGCTTGCCGCGCGCCTGCGGACCGCGGTGCGTGTCGCGGGCGCGGACGACGATGGTCGCCTCCTCGCCGGGCTTGGCGACGTGACGCAGGTTGGCGCTGAACGGGGTGAACCCGCCGCGGTGCCGCACCACCTCCTCGCCGTTCACCCAGACGGTGGTGTCGTGGTCGACGGCCTGGAAGTGCAGTACGGCGTCCTTGCCGTCCCACTCCGCCGGGATCGTGACGGTGGTGCGGTACCAGACCGCCTCCATGAAGTCGACGTCCTCGATCCCGGACAGCTCGGTCTCCGGCGCGAACGGTACGACGATCCGCTGCGTCAGCTCGCGCTCCCGCAGGCCGCGCTCCAGCCCGGAGTCCGACCGGTCGATCTCGAACTGCCACTCGCCGTTCAGATTCACCCACTCGGGCCGAACGAACTGCGGACGCGGGTACTCCGCGCGAGGCTGCGACATGTTGTCTCCCGGGCTGCTTGATCGGTGGCGGGACACGAGCACTTTACAACGTTGGAATAGCCTCAGCAATGGTGAGTTCACGCGGGCTGGTGGGCCGCTGCACCCTGTCCGGGGGCGTTGCACAGGAAATACCCTGTGCTCACCCACCACTTCCTGTGCAACGCCCGGTTAGCTACTGCTGGGGGTGAGCGCGCCGAAGATCGTGCGGAGGTCCTCGAGTGAGAACGTCATACCGCCGTGCGTCGCCGGTCGTGACCACGTCGAGGTCGCTCGGCGTCTTCATCCGCTCGGCCGCGAACGCGACGATCCCGAACCGTCCGCCGGGCTTCACGAGCGGGAGGACGCGCTGCAAGTACGTGATCCGGCGGTGCGGGGCGATGTGGTGAAAGCACCCGGAGTCGTACACCACGTCGTACGCACCGGCCGGCAGCGGATCCCGCAGTACGTCGATCGCAGTCAACGTGACCGCGGCGGGCATGGCCGGCCGCAGCGTGTCGAGGAGGTCCGCAGCGAGGTCGATCCCGTCGACGATCGCGCCCTGCTCGGCGAACCACCTGGTGTTGCGGCCAGCACCGCAGCCGACGTCGAGGACGCGCGCATTCCCGAGCTCCTCGAGCAGACCTCGCTCGTGCCAATCGACCAGCGGTTCGTCCGGGAGCTGGGTCGCGAGCGGATGCCCGGGCGTGGTCAGCAGGCCGGTCCAATACTCGGCGGCGGAGGTGCTGGAACGGTCCCCGCGCCCGCTCGCACTCACCACCTGATCGAGAACATCGAGCAACTGGTCAACCGTGAAAATGCGAGCTCCCGTCACCACTGAATTCTACCGGAATTCCTTTGCGTAGCAGCGTGTTCCGGGCTGATCGCCATACTTCCCCCAGGGTGCCGTCAGCGTGTACTCGCTCGACTCATAAAGCGCGATCGCCTCCGGCTGAAGCTCGCCCGTGGACAAGCGAAGCGCGGAGTAGCCGGCCGCGCGAGCAGCCGCTTCCAAACCGGCCAGCAAGGCACGCGCGTATCCACGCCCCCGCGCAGCCGGTACGACGTACATCCGCTTCACCTCGCCATCACCGGGATGCTCGCTGTCCGCCCCGAACGCCTGTACGGCGCCGCACCCGACGGCACGCCGCGCGTCGTCGAGCACCACGAAGTACCGCGCACCGTCTTTCACCTGCGACCGCCCCTCGGCCCCGTACTTCGCAACCAGCTCACCGAATGCCGCCGCCAACAGCTCACCCAGCTCAGCATCCTCCGCCGACCGCTCCTCAACGATGTGCTTCACCATCGCATCGTAAAAGCGGGTGAGTTGGTGCTGCAGGCCCCATAGGGTGTTGCGCGATGCAGCGTTTCTGAAGGTGTAGGTACGTCGTGGCGGGCCCTGGACTGGGTCGGCTCGATGTGACGTGCCTGCGCCGCGCTTCGACTGTTCTGTCGATCGCGAGCCTTCAGGAGCCTCCTTGTCCGGCATTGTCATGCCCTGCATCACCGACTACCTTCTCCTCCGCACCGTCGATGGCGCCGCAGACCTCCTCGTCGAGGAACTACGGGCGATGCCGTCGATCCACTCGATCCGCCAGCCGTCCGCCGACACCGTCGAGTGCACGATCGACGGATCGCTCGACCAGCTCGCCGCCTGTGCGCTCTACTCGACGGTCGCCCTGCGTGACCCTCTGCGATCGCTGCAGTTCGGGTTACTCGGCACGCTTCCGCAGCCGGTCCAGTTCCGGGTCGGCGTGGACGATCCGGCGCGGCGACGTACCGTGATTGATGCGACCGAGCAACGATTCGGCTGGGTGAACCAGCCGGGCGACTGGGACGTCAACCTGATCCCGTCCGCCGACGGCTGGCTCGCGGAGTACGGCCCGCTGTCGTGGAGCCGCCGCTTCGGCCGCCGCGAACGGTTGCCGTGGTCAACCAACCTGATCGTCGCCGAGGTGCTGGTCCGATTGGCGAAGATCCAGCCGGAGCAGCTCGTACTGGACCCGTTCTGCGGCACCGGCACCATCCTCCACGCAGTACGCCGCCAACACCCCACCACCCACCTCCTCGGCCTCGACCACAACCCAACCACCCTCACCATCGCCACCAAGAACACCCTCGCCACCGAGAGCCCTGTCGTGGTCGGCGGTTCGCTCTCGTTTGTTCGAGGTGTGGCTGAGGTGCTGCCGCTCGCCTCCGGCAGCGTGGACCGGGTGATTGCGAATCTCCCGTTCGGCAAGCAGGTCGGAAGCCACCGCGCCAACCGCACCCTCTATCCCGCCGCACTCGCCGAGCTCGATCGAGTACTCACCGCCGACGGTCGCGCCGTACTCCTCACCGAAGACAAGCGCCTGCTCCACAGCGCGATCGAGCGGCAGGGCGGGCTGAAGATCGTGCGCCAGCGCCTCCTCAAATACAACGGTGCGACACCGACCGCCTACGTCCTCGCCCGGACCCGTCCAGCCAGAACTGCCCCGGGCCGACTACCCAGATCCGCCCCAGGCTGACTACCCAGATCCGCCCCGGGTCGACTACGCGGAATCGCCCCGGGTCGACTACGCGGAACCGCCTCGGGTCGGCTACGCGGAACCGCCCCGAGCCGACTATCCAGAACCACCCAGGCCGACTACCCAGAACTGACCCGGGTCGACTACCCAGAACCGCCCGGGCCGACTACCCAGAACTGACCCGGGTCGACTACCCAGAACCGCCCGGGCCGGCTACCCAGGACCACACGATCGCGATAACATCGCCGAATGGCGATGAATCAGGTCGAGGTCGACGAGACGGCTGCGCTGGCGGTGGCAGGCTGTTTGTTCCATGGGTTCAGTGATGCGTCGCGGTTGGCGATCGTGCGGCACCTGGCGTTGGGTGAGCACCGGGTGGTCGACCTGACCGAACACCTCGGGCTGGCACAGTCAACGGTCTCCAAGCACCTCGCGTGTCTACGCGACTGCGGTCTGGTCGAGTCGCGGCCCCAGGGCCGGGCGTCGATGTTCAGCCTGTCGCACCCCGAGGCGACCATGGACCTCCTGTCGGCAGCCGAGCGCCTCCTCGGCCTGACCGGCGACGCCATCGCCCTCTGCCCGAACTACGGCCTGACCCCCGGCGCACCCGACAGGACGGCTGCGACGGCTGGGACCGACGCCACGACTGCAACGGCTGCGGCCGACGCGACCGACGCGAGGACTACGACCGACGTGACGGCTGCGACCGACCCGATCGACGCGCCTGACTCGACCGACGTGACGGCTGCGACCGACCCGACCGACGCGCCTGACCCGATCGACGTGACGGCTGCGACCTTCGCGACTGCTGGGTCGGAGTCGAGCCATGGCTGAACCTTTGCGGCTCGGGTCGGCGGGGTCTGCTTGGGTGGTGGATCCTGCTGAGCGCCGCCGGTTAGGAAAGCGCGCTCAGTTGCTGGCTGGCGCGTCCGTTGCGTACAACGTGGTTGAGGCGATCGTTGCCATCACCTCCGGCTTGGTGGCCGGCTCGGTCGCGTTGGTCGGGTTCGGCCTGGACTCGGTGGTCGAGGTCTCCAGCGGACTGATCATCCTGTGGCAGTTCCGCCACCCGCTCCCGGAGTCCCGCGAACGCCAAGCCCTTCGGCTGCTGGCGTTCTCGTTCTTCGCGCTAGCGGCGTACGTCGGCTTCGAGTCGATCCGCGCGCTGATCACCGGAGCCGATCCCGAGACGTCTCCAGTCGGAATCGGTCTGGCGATGGCGTCGCTCATCGTGATGCCGTTCCTCTCCTGGGCCCAACGCCGTACCGGAAAGGCCCTGGGGTCGAACGCGGTCGTCGCAGACTCAACACAGACGCTCCTCTGCACCTACCTGTCCGCCGTACTCCTCATCGGCCTCCTCCTGAACGCCACCCTCGGCTGGTCCTGGGCCGACCCGGTCGCCGGCCTCATCATCGCCGCCGTCGCAGTCCGCGAAGGCATCGAAGCCTGGCAAGGCAAAGGCTGCTGCTCCCCCCTCGGCGGCCCCTGCAAAGCCTGAACCCGAGGAACTTGTTCTGGGAATTGTTCCGGCGGCCCCCAACGCTGCGGCCCGGTTGTTCGTCTAGGTCGGTGAGAGGACGGACGGTGGTGTGGTGGCTGACTGGGAGCGTGCGTTCCGGACGTTGCTGGCTACACGCGGCAGCGCGCTGCGCAGCTACGCCTATCTCCTGACCGGTGACCCAACGACCGCCGGTGATCTGGTCCAGGAAGCGCTCACGCGGGTATTCGGCCGACGGCGGATCGGCGAGGACATCGACCAGCTCGAGGCGTACGTCCGGCGCGCGATGCTGAATCAGTACGTCGACAGTCGCCGGCGACTCAAGCGGTGGAATGCGACCCGCCACCTACTGGTCGACGTACCTCATCACGACGACGACCGGCTCGCGGTGGCGGACGAGGTCCGGAGAGGGCTGGCGACCCTTTCGCCGAGGCAGCGGGCGTGTGTTGTTCTGCGCTACTACGAAGACCTGACCGTCGCCGAGATCGCCGACGAACTTGGTTGCGCCGAAGGCACCGTGAAACGACACCTGGCCGACGCGAGGGCGAGGCTGGCCGTGCAGCTCGGCATCACGGAGGAGAGCACGCAATGACTGCCAACGATCTACGAGAATTGCTCCGGGCTGCGGCGGCGGAGGGTAGCGACGTCGTTGACCTCGCCGAGGACGCGGTCGTCGAGCGCATCCAGCGCCGCCGGATCCGCAGCAGACGATTCGCGGCCGCGGGTGTCGCGGTTGCCGTCGCGGTGGCGCTCGCGGTGACCACGTGGGCGGTCCTGCCCGGCGGTGGACGCCCGCCGACCGCAGGCGGGTCGGCTGATGCGCCGCCACGGATCGTCAGGTCCGATTCAGACAGCCCCACCGGAGCGGAGGCACTCTTCCAGACCACGTTGGGCGCCGACGCGAACGGGTGCGTTCGGGCGAGTGCGGGTCAATCCGGGGTTACGCTCGTGTGGCCCCGTGGGTACACCGTCCGCGGAGACGCACAGTCGTTCGAGATCCTCGACAGTACGAACAGGGTCGTCGCGAAGTCCGGCACCCCGCTCGACATCGGCGGTGGTGGTGCTGACAACTTCAAGGACACGTGGACGGGGCGCGACTGCGCCGGCGGCGGCCAACTGTGGATGGTCGGCAACATCAGCCCCTCACGGTAGCCAGACCAACGAGTTGAACCTGTGATCGGCGATCTCGGTCGACGGCGGACCCGAGCAACGGATCGACTCGGGCTATGGGACCGCGAGCGGGGATCCGGGGCGGACGGGAGGGTGGACCCGGCTCAGCGCGCAGCCCCCGGCACATGGTCTTTGTGCCGGGGTTGCGGTGACACGGCGGGGGTTTAGATCGTGGCGAAGGATGGTGGGCCGGTGCCGGAGTCGTTCGTGGCGCGCTCACCCCACACCGCGAATCGGGCTGCTTCGGCACGCGTAGATTCGTCGGCCTGCCAGCGGCTTGGTTTCACATCCGGTGCGGTGGCCAACGGCGCAAGCTCCGACGGCTCCGCTGCAGGCACGTCTGCCTCACCCCACGGATCGACTGCTGGGGCCGAGACTTCGGGCCTTGAGCTACCCGCACATGTGAGTCCCCCGTCCGGCGGCTCCGGTGCAGGCCCGTCTGTCTCATCCCATGGATCGACTGCTGGGGCCGAGACTTCGGGCCTTGAGCTACCGGCACATGTGAGTCCCGCGTCCGGCGGCTCCGGTGCAGGCCCGACTGTCTCACCCCACGGATCGGCTGCGGGGATTGAGGTTTTGGGCCTGGAGCTCCCGGCGCGCGTGAGTCCGCCGTCGCCTGGGGCTGGGGCTGGGTGCGTGGGGCGCTCGCCCGGCGGCTCGTGTGTCCGGGATGCGGTGTCCGGCGGTTCCGGTGCGGGCACGGGTGTCTCACCCCATGGATCGTCTGCTGGGGTTGAGGTTTCGGGCGTGGGATTACCGGTGTCCTTGAGTCCGCGGTCCGGTGGGTCGGGGGGCGTGGGGTGCTCGCCCGGGGGCTGGTGTGCCGGGGGTGTGTTGTCTGGTGGTGTGTGGCGGCGGCGGGGTGGTGGGTTGGCCCAGGCGGGTGTGGCGACGTGGACTTGGCCGTTGGTGATGGTGATGGTCCAGTGGCCGTGGTGCAGGTCGCGGTGGTGGCGGCGGCAGATGA
>NZ_JBSGTS010000052.1:0-20675 GCF_053607525.1 Kribbella sp. NPDC055110 | reverse complement strand
CATCACAATCGCGCCCGCCGGCCCCGCGTGAGCGGGAAGCCGGCGGGCGCGATCAATTGTGATGGCCTGGGCGTCCGCGTTGGTCAGGCGCCGGTGATCAGGGCGCCGGCGCCGGCGCGGGCCGCGTCGAAGCGGGCCTGGGCGTCCGCCCAGTTCACGACGTTCCACCACGCCTTGACGTAGTCGGGCTTCACGTTCTTGTACTGCAGGTAGAACGCGTGCTCCCACATGTCCAGCATCGCGATCGGGGTCTGGCCGGCCGGCAGGTTGCCCTGCTGGTCGTACAGCTGGTGGATCAGCAGCTGGCTGCCCAGCGCGTCCCAGCCGAGAATCGCCCAGCCGGAGCCCTGGATGGTGGTCGCGCTCGCGGTGAAGTTGGCCTGGAAGGAGTCGAACGACCCGAAGAACTCGTCGATGGCCGCACCGAGCTCGCCGTCCGGCTTGTCGCCACCGTCCGGCGACAGGTTCTTCCAGAAGATCGAGTGGTTGACGTGCCCACCGAGGTTGAAGGCGAGCGTCTTCTCGAGCCCGACGATCGAACCGAAGTCACCCTTGTCGCGGGCCTCGGCCAGCTTGTCCAGGGTGTCGTTCAGACCCTTCACGTAGGTCGCGTGGTGCTTGTCGTGGTGCAGCTCCATGATCTCGCCCGCGATGCTCGGCGCGAGCGCGCTGTAGTCGTAGGGGAGGTCGGGAAGCGTGTACGTGGTCAACTCTGCTCCTTCGTCGGGGCCCCGCGAGGGCCGATATCTGCGATGTCCTCTGGCAGCGACACCAGCTTGAAACTTCAACCACGGTTGAGGTCAAGACGCCGCGCTGGCGAACGCGGCAGACCGGTGCCCGGCGCGACCACTTTCACACCCCAGCGCACGCACCGGACACCCCCAGCTTCACATACTCCACCTCACGACCAACGGCGGCGTCTCACCTGACCTCGAGGACCAGCTTCCCGCGGGTCCGGCCGCTCTCGATCCGCCGGTGCGCCTCGGCCGCCGCGGCCAGCGAAAACACCTCTTCGACCTCGACCCGGACCGCGCCGCTCTCGATCAGCGCCGCGATCTCGCCGAGCGCGGAGCCGTCCGGTTCGACCAGGTACGGCGCGGCCCGGACACCGGACTTGGCGGCGAGCTCGAGCAGCTCCGGCGGCGTCCCCGACGGTACGGCGACCACGAGTCCGCCCGGCCGGGTGACGGCGACCGACTGCCGCTGCGTGGCCTCGCTGCCGATCAGATCGACGACGACATCGATGTCCCCGGTCGCCTCGGCGACATCCGTGCCGTGATAGTCGATCACCTCGTCCGCGCCGAGCCCGCGCAACCATTCGTGCTTGCCGACGCTCGCCGTACCGACGACGTACGCGCCGAGGTGCTTGGCAAACTGCACGGCCAGGTGACCGACCCCGCCCGCGGCCGCGTGGATCAGCACGCGCTGCTCCTTCTCAACGAGAGCCAGCGCGGTCAGGATCTGGTACGCCGTCAGTCCGGCCAGTGGGACTGCCGCCGCTTCGACGTGGCTGAGGTTGACGGGTTTGCGGGCGAAGTGCCGCGACGGGGCGGTCACGTACTCGGCGTACGCCGACCCCGCGCGCGGGAACCACGGCATGCCGTAGACCTCGTCGCCGACCGCGAGCGTGTGCACGCCGTGGCCGACCTCCTCCACCACGCCGGAGACGTCCCAGCCGAGGATGACCGGCGGCTCACCCAGGAGGCCGGCGACCCCCTGGCCGGCGCGCGTCTTGGCGTCGACCGGGTTCACACCGGCCGCGTGCACCCGAACCAGGACCTCGGTCGGCAGCGGCGTGGGGCGGTCGGTTTCGATGAGGCGGAGTACGTCGGGTCCGCCGTACGTGTCTTGACTGATGACTCTCATGGACCGGAAGCTATCTCCGAGGAGGTAGTATCCCGCAAGGATCACTACTATCTAATGGGAAGTACGAGGCATGTCGACCACCTGTTCGACCGGGATGCATGACAAGCACGACGTGTACGCCGCGCAGTGCCCGTGCCGGGACCTGCTCGACCTGCTCGCGACCAAATGGGCCATCCTCGCGATCGGCGCGATGGAGGACGGCCCGCTCCGGTTCGGTGAGCTGCAGCGCCGGCTCCAGGGAGTCAGCCCGAAGGTGCTGACGCAGACCCTGCGGCGGCTGGAGGACAACGGCTTCCTGGACCGCGAGGTCTTCCCCGCCGTCCCGCTGCACGTCGAGTACTCGCTGACCGACCTCGGCCGGAGCGTTTCCCAGCCGATCGCCGCACTCCGCACCTGGGTCGAAACCCACCTGGACGACGTCAGCGCTTGAGCCCCGGCGTCAGCGTGAGCCCCCGGCGTCAGCGCTTGAGTTCTTTGGCCAGGGCGACGGCGAAGGCCTCGGGCAGGCCGACGAAGCCGGTGTGGTCGCCCGGGAACCGGGTCGGCTCGATGCCCAGGCGGTCGGCGAGCGCCGTGGAGGTCCGGTCGCAGAGCTGACCGGTCGACTCCTCGCCGATACCCACCACGATGTCGACGGCGCGCAGCTTGTCGACGTCCGGGACCCAGGTGATGGACTCGCGCATCTCATGGCCGAACCAGAACCGCTCCGTCGCCTCCTGCTCGGGGTCGCGCTCGCCGCCGAACATCATCTCGACGACCTCGTCGGGCAGCTGGATGTTGGCGAGCGCGAAGAACTGCTTCCAGGCCCCGGTCGCGTCACCCGCGAGATAGTCGGCCATCAGCTTCTCCGACTTCGCGAGCACCTCGTCCGCGTCCGGCACCAGCCGGTCGAGCGGCGGCTCGTGCGCGATCACGGTCCGCACGACCTCCGGGTGGTGCTGCGCGAGCGCGAGCGCGCTGACCGCTCCCCCGCTGGAGCCGAGTACGACGGCCGGCCCGGCGTCGACGTACCGGATCACCGCGGCCAGATCGTCGGCTCGCTGCTCGGGTCGCGACGTACCGCCCGCCTCGAGCTTGCTCCGCTTCACACCACGCGGGTCCAGAGTCAGGACCGTGTAGTCGGGTGCCATCAGGTCGGCGAGCGGCGCGAACGCATCCGCGTCCATCGGGGCGCCGACCAGGACCAGCAGCGGTCCTGATCCGCGCACCTCGTAGTACAGCTCTGCGTCGGTAACCTTCAGTGTGTTGTTCATGGCAGTACCACGAGCGAGACCGCCCGCAATGGACAGTCAGCTCGCGAAGACGTCCGAATCCGGTCCGAAGTCGGCTTCCTCGACAACCCGGCGTACCTCGACCTCGGAGCCGAGCGCCTCGGCCAGCCGGGCGGCCCACTCGATCGCCTCGTCGCGGCTGCGGACCTCGACGACGATCACGCCGCCGATCAGTTCCTTGGTCTCGGCGAACGGGCCGTCGGTGACGGTGCGCCGGCCGGCGTCGACCTTCACCCGCGCGCCGAGCGAACTGCGGTGCACGCCCTCCGCGAACAGCAGTACGCCGGCCTTCGACAGGTCCTCGACGACCCGGCCGACACCTTCGGCCACCTCCTGCGGCGGGAAGTTCCCGGCCTCGCTGTCGGCGTCGGCCTTGTTGATGATCATGTAGCGCATCGCTGATGCTCCCTCGTCGTGTCGGTCGACTTCTTACTCTCACGTCGAGTGGGTCACTACCAGATCGACACCCTGACTTCAGATCATTTCCCTGGTCAGCTCGTACAGCCTCCGCGCATTCTGCGGGTCGAAGGTCTCGAGCCCCGGGTCCACCGGTGTGCCGACCGCTCGCAGGATCAGGCGGTCGGCGGGTTGGGAGTCAGAGATCCTCCCCCACCTCGCCGCAGTCGCCGAGGCGTTGTTCGGTCGGCCGGTCCCGACCGACTAGCGGACGGCCCTGCAGGCAGAACCCCTGGTTTCGGGCGTGAACGCCCCGGCGCGGGCGGGTTGTGCATGCGCGGCGGTCCGCACCGACTAGCTGGGCTGATCCCCGGCGGGGTTGTAGGCGCACGCGTCGGCGAGGTTCTGGGTCGGGCCGGGTGGTGCGGACGTGGTGGTCGTCGTCGGCTTGCGGGTGGTGCTGGGCGTGGTCGGCGTCGTGGGGGTCGTCGGGGTCGGGGCGGGCGCGGACTCGAGGGCGTTCTCGACCGTGTCGCGGAGCGCCTGGTAGTCGGGGTGCAGGTACTTCAGGCGCAGCTTGTCCGAGTCGAGCGTGACGTTCGAGACCGTCCCCGACTTCACCTTCAGCGCCAGCTGCACCATCGCGGGCAACAGCTCCTGCGGTATGTCGGTACGCAGCAGGTGCTGGCCCGCGCGCGCGATCGCCTTGTACTTCGTGACCAGCGTCTGCGGATCCGCCGCGTCGACGATGCTCTTGATCACGCACCGCTGCCGGACCTGCCGCTGGTCGTCGTCGGCGCCGTACCGCCCGCGAGCGAACCACAGCGCGTGCCGCCCGTCGAGGTGCTGGTTCGGCCCCGGCTCGATCCACTCCTTCGGCGGGATGTGCGAACTGCTGACGCCACCCATCGCGACCCGCTCGTTCACGTTCACCCGGATCCCGCCGAGCGCGTCGACGATCTCCGGGAAGCTCTGCAGATTGACCTGCAGGTAGTAGTCGAGCTTCAGCCCGATCGCCTCGCCGACGGACTGTTTCACCACGTCCGCACCCTCGTTGTCGGACGGTCCGAGGATGCCGGGATGCGCGTCCGGGATGTTCTGGTACATCGCGGTCAGCATCCACTCCAGCCGCCCGTCGAGGCTGAGCCCTTCCTTGCCGAAGCCGTCCGGGTAGTACTTGCGCAGCGGCGAGTCCGCCGGGAACGGCATGAACGTCAGGTTCCGCGGCAAGGAGACCAGCGCCGTGTTCCCGGTCTTGGTGTCGATGCTCGCGACGATCACCGTGTCGGTCCGTACGCCCTCGCGGCTCGGCGCGTCGTCCCCGCCGAGCAGCAGCAGGTTCAGCCGCGGCTTGTCCTCCCACGGGTCCTTGACGTTGACAGTCGACGGCCGGGTCGCGCTCTTGCTCTCCCCTTGCGACTGGAACACGTCCTGCACCAGCGACCGCTGCGCCAGCACACTCTGTACGCCGATGGCCGCCGGCGCCGCGATCGCGAAACACAGCAGCCCGACGAGCGTCGCCCCGAAGGCCCGCCCGCCGGCCCCACCTGTTGCCGGGCGCAACGACCGGTGCGAGGCCACGATCACCACGATCCAGCAGAACGCGACCGCGCCGATCACGACCGACGTCATCAGGAGCCGACTAGGTACGACGGCTGCTGCGAGCACCTCGTCCCGCCGGGTGAGCCCGACGTACACCCCGAGCCCGACCAGGCCGAGGAAGAGCGTGAGCACGAACGCGCCGAGCCGCCGGCGCCCACCGACGATCAGTCCGAGTCCCGGGATCAGTGCACCCAACAGGGTGAGCCCCAGCAACTTCGGCATCGACCGCGGCCGCCTCGCCGTCGCGCGCGCACTCCCCATTCGCACCCCTGTCACCCCGTTGTCCCCGCAATGTAAGTGTGCGTCAAGTACCCGCGCCCTTACCTCTTCAGACGTGTTACAGGGTCAATCGGTTGTCAAACGGTCAGATGAGCGCCGTTGAAACCTTCGAGCTCGACGAGGCTGCGGACCACGGCGGCGATCCGGTCCGGCGGGGTCCACTTGCCGGTGTCGGCGTTCGGCATCGCCGCGCGGTTGGCGGGGGTGTCGATGGTGCCGGGCAGGATCGTGTTCACCCGGATGCCGTCCCGCGCGTACTCAGCGTGCAGCGCGTCGGCGAACGCGATCACCCCGGCCTTCGCGGTGATGTACCCGGCCGCCCCCGAGAACGGTCGCAACGCGGAGGCGCTCGACGTACAAACGATCGCTCCGCCACCGCCCGCGAGCAGGTGCGGCAGGACTCCCTGGGTGATCAGGTACGTCGGACGCAGGTTGAGCCGGAGCTGCTCCTCGAAGTCCTCGATCGGCGTCTCGTGCACCCGGGAACCGGACGCGAAGCCGCCCACGAGGTTGACCAGGGCGGCGAGCGGCGCGTTCTCGTCCGAGGTGGCGAGCGCGACGACATCCGCCGTACCGGACGGGTCGAAGGGGTCGGCGAGCACCGGGTTGAGCGCCGGGTCGGCGCCGAGGCGGGCGAGGGACTCCTCGGACCGCCCGGGTACGACGACCCGCCAGCCGGCCCGCAGGAACTCGGCGGTCACCGCGACCCCGAGCGCGCCGGTGCCACCGGCAACCACCACAGTGTTCGTCATATCCGCGAGCCTAATCGGATCGCGACGGCTAGGTTGGTCGGCTGTGCGGATTCTCATTCTGGGCGGGAACGGGTTTGTCGGGCGCGCGATCGTGGACGGCGCGTTGGCGCAGGGCTACGAGGTCACGTCGTTCAGTCGTGGGAAGAGCGGTACGCCGCTCCCCGCGGGCGTGACGCAGCTGATCGGGGATCGGGAGACAGGCGAGTATTCGGCGCTACGGACCGGCGAATGGGACGCGGTCGTCGACACGAGTGGCTTCCGGACACGGGACGTCGATCAGGCGATGGACGTGCTGGGGGACCGAGTCGGGCGGTACGTGTTCATCTCGAGCCACGCCGTCTACGTACGGGACCTGCCGGCCGGGACCGACGAGACCGCACCACGCCGCGAGCCGATGCGCGATGCCGACGTACTCACGAACGACACGTACGGCCCCTGCAAGGTCGCGTGCGAGGACGACGTCGTCGAGCGGTACGGCGACCGCGCGACGCTGGTCCGCCCCGGTCGGGTCACGGGCCCCGGCGACTCGTCCGGTACGGCGCTCTACTGGATCCGGCGCGGCGCCCGCGGCGGCCGGGTCGCGCTCCCGACCAAGCCCGAGGCGCCGCTCCAACTGGTGGACAGCCGCGACGTCGCCGGGCTCATCACGCGGCTCGTCGCGGACGATCGCGCCGGCGCCTACAACGCGATCGGCCCGGACTCCACCATCGCCGAACTGATCCGCACCGCTGCCGAGCTGTCCGGCAGCACCGTCGACATCGTCCCGGTCCCGTTCGACGCCGTACCGCGCCGTTTCCCCCTCATGGACCCCGAAGCCGAATGGGGCGAACGCCGCCGCAACCCAGCCAAGGCCCGCGCGGCCGGCCTGCCCGTCACCCCCCTCCGCACCACAATCGAAGACCTCCTCCGCTGGGACCACGACCGAGGCACCCCACCCCTCACGATCGGCCTCACCCCCGAAGCCGAAGCCGCCCTCCTCACGTCACCCAATTTCCCTGGCTGACCCAGCAAATGTGGTCGGGGGCCGGGCTACTCCGGGAGCGCCAACGTTCGGCCGGCGTCGCGGGCTGCGTTGATGGAGCGGGTGAGGGTGTCTTTGAGGGCGCTGGCCTCGTCGGTGAAGCCCTGGACTACGGACGTGTCGCCGACGGGTTCGGTGCGGGCGAGGAGTTCGATGTAGCGGTCGCCGTCGTCGAGGGCGGCCTCGGCGCGCAGCGCGGCGTCGGCGGAGCGGACCCGGTCGGCGTACCGGTCCAGCAGGTCCACCTTGCGCTTGATCGCATCCACCGAGAGCGCGAGCGCGCGACGTTGCGGTCCCAGTACGGCGTCGAGCTCGGCGGTCGCCATTCCGCGCGCGACGTCCTGCTGCCTGGCCCGCAGTACGGTCTGCTCGCGGAGCACCTGGGCGATGTCCCACAACTGCTCCGGCAGCACGAGCTCGTTCTGTACGTCGTCCAGCAGGCCGCGCCGGGTGACTGTTGCCTCAAGCACCGTTTTCACGGCCCGCTGCGCCCGCCCAAGCAGCCGAGCGGCCGGCTCGTCGAAGTCCTCCGGCAGCAGGTACTTCCCGTGCTGGATCCGGACCGCCTTGTGCCCACGATCCTCGACCGCCGACTTCACCAGGATCCCGCCCGTCGCGAGCGCCGCGACCCCGGCGAGTGCGACCGAGGCCCAGGCCGCCACCGCGGTCGGCAACGTCGCCGCCATGATGATCAGCGCCAGGATCCAGCCACCGACGCATACCGCGATCCACACCAGCAACGTCCCGAACGTGTTGCCCGGCGCGACCGACCACGACGTCTGCCGCTTCGGCCGCGGCGCGTCGGCCGCCACGAACAACTCCGGCCGGTGCTCGTACAACCGCCGTACGCCAACAGGCACACCCGGCGCGAACACAGGCTCCATCGCCACCTCCGGAGAATTCGTCAGCACTCAGCGTAGCCGTGCGGCGAGGCCGTCGAGGAAGACGCCGAGGCCGAATTCGAACAACTGGTCCAGGTCGTACTCGTACTCGAAGCCGTCGGCCACCAGTTCCTGGAAGGCCGTCAGGTTCCCGGCCGCGATCATCGCCGCGAACTGATCGCTCTGCCGGGTGGCCCACTCGTCAGCGGTGACCCCGGTGTCCTGCTCGGCCTGCGCCTCGGACTCCATCACCAACGCGATCCCCCGCACGTACGCGAACAGGCTGATCGTCGTCGACAAGGCCGCACTCTTCTCGAACCCACGCAACGCCCGCAGCACCGCGTCCGTGTGGGGCAGCAACCGCGGCACCAATTGCGGCCGGCTCAGACTGATCGCACTCGCCAGCCACAGATGCCTCCGGTACGCCGCCCAATGCACCCGCGCGACAGCCGTCACCGCATCCCGCCAGTGCGCCGGAACCTCCCCCAGCGGAAACTCCCCGATCGCCACGTCGACCATCTGCACGACCAGGGCGTCCTTGCCGCCGACGTACCGATAAAGCGCCATCGTCGACACCCCGAGCTCGGCCGCGATCCGCCGCATCGACAGCGTCGCGAGCCCCTCGGCGTCCGCGAGCGCGATCCCCATCCGCACGACCTCGTCGCGATTGAGGTCCGGCACTCCATCGGGCCCAATCGCCGTACGCCGGGAACGCGGCGGCGGACCCACCACGGTCCCGACCCCCGGCGCGGGATGCACCAACTCGTCGGCCTGCAGCACCTGCAACGCCTTCGTCGCGGTCGCCATCGCCACCCCGAAGTCGCGGACCAGCGCCCGCGTCGACGGCACCCGATCCCCCGGCAACAAGTCCCCCGCCTCGATCCGCCGCCGCAACTCGGCCGCGATCACCTGGTACGGCGCTTCACTCATCACTCTCCCTCGACTAGTGCGCATACATCGTACGCGCACTAGTCGAGAACGAGATCCGACGCCGACCGGCGCGATCGCCACGCTCATCCTGTTGCCGTCAGCAAGCATCTGGCCGGCTATCCGATCTCGTGGCGCGGCGAACATGGGTGCCCCTGCGCTGACCTCCGTGTCAAGATGGGCGGCATGCTGCGCGAACTGCACCTCACCGGCAACCCGGATGCCGACAAGTTGCTCAACGACGACCCGTTCGCCTTGCTGGTCGGCATGCTCCTCGACCAGCAGTACCCGATGGAGCACGCCTTCTCCGGTCCGCTGAAGATCGCGAACCGGATGGACGGTTTCGACCTGCACAAGATCGCCGCGACCGACCTGGAGACGTTCGTCGAACTCTCCGTCACCCCGCCGGCGATCCACCGGTACGGCGGCTCGATGGCCCGCCGCGTGCACGCCCTCGCTCAGGAGATCATCGAGAAGTACGACGGCGAGACCGCCAACATCTGGCTCTCCGGCCGCCCGAAACCGGACGGCGCCGAGGTGCTGAAGCGGCTGAAGGCGCTGCCCGGATTCGGCGAGCAGAAGGCGAAGATCTTCCTGGCCCTGCTCGGCAAGCAGCGCGGCGTGGCACCGAAGGGCTGGCGGGAGGCCGCCGGAGCCTACGGCGACCGGGGCTCGCACCGCTCGATCGCCGACGTCACCGACGCCGCGTCCCTGAGCCAGGTCCGCAACTTCAAGAAAGCCGCAAAAGCCGCCGCGAAGGAATCAGCCGGCGCCTGAGCGCGGCGGGCCCCGCGCCCGCCCCGCGTCGGATCCCGCGCGACACCTGAGCTCGACCTGTTGCAGGTCGGGTGCTTGCGTGCGGGTTGTCCCTTGTGAATCACGGGGTTTTCTGCGGAAGGCGGCGTACCCGTCTTATGCTCGGCTGGGCAGCCGACGGAAGGAACGCGGATGGACATCCGGGATCTGGATCGTAGGGCCGGCGCAGTTCTCGGGGAAGTCGTGATGCAGGTACGGCCCGAGCACCTGTGGTTTCCCACCCCATGCCCGGACTGGACGGTGCGGGGGCTGATGCGCCACCTGGTCAGCCAGAACGAGGGCCTCGCCGCGGCCGCGCTGAACGGCTCCGCCTCCGTCCACGTCTGGCACGGCGGTCGTCTCGGCGACAACCCGGCCGGCGCCTACCGCCGCTCCAACGTGCGGGTCGCGGACGCGTTCGCCGACGGCGGCGCACTGGACCGGCTGGTGGAGGTCCGCGAGTTCGGCTCGTTCCCGCGCCGGATCGCGCTGACGTTCCACCAGCTCGACTGCATCGTGCACGCGTGGGACCTGGCCCGCGCGATCGACGTCCCGTACAACCCGCCGCCGGACATGGTCGAGATGTCGCTCACCCTGGCCCGCCGGATCCCCGACACCGACGCGAACCGCGGCACCGGCTACGCGTTCGAACGCAGCGTCAAGGTCTCCGGCACGGCCCCCGAACTCGACCAGCTACTCGGCCTCCTCGGCCGCAACCCGGAGTGGGTCAGCCCGCTCGACTGAGTAGTCGGGCAGGTCGATCGCGTCCGGCTTCGCAACGGCCGACTTCGCCAGTACGCCGGCCATCAGCCGCGACGTCATCGCCCGTAGCACGAAGTCGCGGTACGCGATTCCGAACCGGCTCATCGGCATCGCCATCTTGATCCCACCGGGCGGCAGCTCCATCCGCTGTTCGACGTACGCCTGCATCCGGGTCTGGTACGCCGGGAACGCGCGGACGTGATCACCCCGCGCAGCGGCCAACTCGCCCGCCAGCACGTACGCGCCGACGAGTGAGAGCGCCGTACCGTGGCCGGCCATCGGTGAACCGCAGTACCCGGCGTCACCGACCAGCGCGACGCGGCCGCGGAACCATTCCGGCACGACGACCTTGCTGATGCTGTCGAAGTAGAAGTCGTCGGCCGCGTCCAACCCGTCGAGGATCTGCGGGGTGTGCCAGCCGAGCCCCTCGAAGCGGGACCGCACGAGACGCTTCTGCGCCTGCACATCGCGCCGGTCGTACGTGAGCACCGGCGACCGGAAGCTCAGCAGCGCCTTCGCGAAGCGCGGATCGCGGTCCGGTCGCAGGCCGACCCAGCGCCCGCCCGGTGCGGTGTGGAGCTTCATCCAGTGCTTCAGATCCTCCGGGGCCTTGATCGTGAAGTACGACGTGTAGCCCCCGAGGTGGTGCACGAACTGCTCCTCGGGCCCGAACGCGAGCCGCCGTACCCGGGAATGCACCCCGTCCGCGCCGATCACAAGATCGAACCGCCGCCGCGTCCCGCTCGCGAACGTGACGTCGACGCCGCTCGGATCCTGCGTCAGTTCGGTGACCGAGTCGCCGTACAGGTACTCCACCTCACTCGTCGCGTCAGCGAGGATCTCGGCGATGTCGCCGCGCAGGATCTCGATCTCGGCGACCGGCCCGGCGCCGTCGAGCAGTTCCGCGTGCATCGCCGCGGCCTGCCGCCCATCTGCCTTTACGTACGCCAGTCCGCGCTCATGCAGCTGCCGCTCGGCGACGGCCGGCATCAGCCCCATCCGCTCGGCCACCACCCGCGACACCCCGCGCAGGTCCACGGTCTGCCCACCCGGCCGCGGCGTCGCCGCGATCTCGACCACGGTCGGCGCGAACCCGAACCGCCGCAACCAGAACGCCAGCGCCGGACCCGCAATCCCACCACCGGAAATCAGCACAGTCTTCATATCCCAGCTCCTGTTCACTAGTGCGCGTACGCTGTACACGGTGCACTAGGTGGAGCGGGCGACGCCAGCGCGCACTAGTGCACCAGGCTTAGGTGCACTAGGCGGGGGCGGACCGTCCCCACTCACCAACCGCGGCCAACCGGCCGATCACGACCCGCGCTGAGCGTGGCGCCCGGGGCGCCGGGTCGGTTGATGAGTGGCGCAGGTCCGCGTCAGAGCATGAGGGCCAACCGGGTCGCTTGCTCGATGGCTCGTTTCGCGTCCAACTCGGCGGCGACGTCCGCCCCGCCGATCAGGTGGACCGGGCGGCCGGTGGCCCGGAGTACCTCGGCGAGTTCGCGGACCGGTTCTTGGCCGGCGCAGACGACGACCGTGTCGACCGCCAACACCCGCGCCTTCTCGCGCTTCGGCCCGAACGTGACATGCAGACCGTCGTCGTCGATCCGTTCGTAGTTCACACCACGCAACTGCTCGACCTGCTTGTTCTTCAATGCCGCCCGGTGCACCCACCCGGTCGTCTTCCCGAGCCCGGCGCCGATCTTCCCGGCCTTGCGCTGGAGGAGATACACCTTGCGCAACGACGGCTCCGGCTGCGGTACGGCGAGCGCGCCCGGGAGCTGCGTCGGATCGCCGACACCCCATTCCGCCTTCCACGCCGCGAGATCCGGCGACGTGGTGGTCAGGAACTCGCTCACATCCACCCCGATCCCACCGGCTCCGATCACCGCGACCGTGTCCCCGACCGGTTTCCGTTCGCGGACCACCTCGACGTACGAGAGCACCTTGGGGTGATCGATGCCGGGGATCGCCGGCACCCGCGGTACGACGCCGGTCGCGAGCACGATCTCGTCGAACTCGGCCAGGTCGCCGGCGCCGGCGCGACGGCCGAGGTGCAGCTTGACGCCGGTCAACTCGAGCCGCCGCCGGTAGTACCGGATCGTCTCGGCGAACTCCTCCTTGCCCGGGATCTGTTGCGCGATTCCGAACTGTCCGCCGATCTCCGCATCAGCCTCGAACAACTCGACATGATGCCCGCGTTCGGCCGCCGTCACCGCCGCCGCGAGACCGGCCGGACCGGCGCCGACAACAGCGATGCTCTTGGTACGCCGGGTCGGCAGCAACTGCAGCTCGGTCTCGCGGGCCGCCCGCGGATTGACCATGCAGCTCGCCTTCTTCTTCGCGAACACATGATCCAGACACGCCTGGTTGCAGGCAATACAGACGTTGATCTCGTCGGCCCGGTCGGTCGTTGCCTTGAGCACCCACTCCGGATCCGCCAGGAACGGGCGGGCCATGCTGACCAGGTCGGCGTCACCGCGGGCCAGGACCTCCTCGGCGACCTGCGGCAGGTTGATCCGGTTCGACGTGACGACCGGGATCTTCACGTGCGGCTTGAATGCCGCGGTCACGCTGGTGAACGCGGCTCGGGGCACGGACGTGACGATGGTCGGGACGCGGGCCTCGTGCCAGCCGATCCCGGTGTTGATGATCGACGCCCCGGCGGCCTCGATCTCCTTGCCCAGCGCAACTACCTCGTCCCAGGTCTGCCCGCCCTCGACCAGGTCGGCCATCGACAGCCGGTAGATGATCAGGAAGTCGTCGCCGACCCGTTCCCGGGTCCGCCGGACGATCTCCACGGCGAGCCGGCGCCGGTTCTCCGGGCTGCCGCCCCAGCGGTCGGTCCGCTTGTTCGTCCGCTCGGACAGGAACTGGTTGATGAAGTACCCCTCGGACCCCATGATCTCGACGCCGTCGTACCCGGCCTCGCGGGCGAGCGCCGCGCAGTCGACGTACGCCTCGATCTGTTTGCGGACGCCGCGATCGGACAGGGCGCGCGGTTTGAAGGGGTTGATCGGGGCCTTCAACGCGGAGGCGGAGACGCTGAACGGGTGGTACGAGTACCGGCCGGCGTGCAGGATCTGGAGCGCGATCCGGCCGCCCTCGGCGTGCACGGCATCGGTGAGCACGCGATGCTTCCGGGCCTGGCGCCTGTTGATGAGGGTCGATCCGAAGGGGGTCAGCCAGCCGGTGCGGTTCGGCGCGTAGCCGCCGGTCACCATCAGGCCGACGCCGCCGCGAGCACGCTCGGCGAAGTACGCCGCCAACTTGGGCAGATCGCGCAACCGGTCCTCGAGGCCAGTGTGCATCGACCCCATGATCACCCGGTTCGGCAGGACCACATGACCAAGATCTAGCGGTGCTAGCAAATGTGGGTAAGCAGTCATCGGTTGTCCTTCCGGAGGGCGTCGATCACTTCGGCGCACCAGGCGACGAAGGACTCCTCGGCGCGGATGCCGCCGCGCAGTACGAGGTATTGGTGAAGCTCGCGCCCGCGCAGGCCGGACGGCTTCGGGAAGTCCCGCTTCTGGATCCCGCGGTAAACCTCGAGCCGCGTCGCGTGCTCGGCCCGGTGCCGCTCGATCTCCTTCAGCACGAGGTCGACCGAGCCGAGCGAGGCGCCGCGGAGCTTCACGCTCAGGCCGTCCCGCAGTACGGCGGGATCCGCCGGCTCGGCCAGCCAGCGCGACAACTCCGCACGCCCGGCCGCCGCGACCCGGTATACCTTCTTGTCCGGGCGGCCGTCCTGGGCGATCTCGGTGTGCTTCACCCAGCCCGCCTCGTCCATCCGCCGCAGCACCCGGTAGATCTGCTGGTGCGTGGCCGGCCAGAAGTACCCGATCGACCGGTCGAACCGCCGGGCCAACTCATACCCGGACCCGGCCCGCTCGGTCAGCGAAATCAGAATCGCGTGCTCCAGCGCCATGCACCGACCTTACCTATGCAACCAGTTGCACTGCACCCGATTGCATTCCACGTCACATCACTTGTCCGAACAAGCCTTGGCAGGTTTGAGAGAATGGTTGCAGACGCCACCTATTGATCGGAGCACCATGAACCACCACCCGACCAAGACGACGTTGCCCGGGATCGGGATTCGGTACGACCTGGTGACCGACGCCGGGAAGCACGTGTCGGTGGTGGTGCACGACGACGGGCGGCGGTTCCTGGGCTTCCACAATCCCGCGGACGACGACGAGTGCCAGGCCACCGTCCCATTAGGTCAGGGCGAGGCGGCCGCGCTCGCGCAACTGCTGCTCCCGGAACAGCTCGACCCCGTGCGCGGCGAGATCGAGATCGACCTCGTTACGGAGCACATCCCGATGACCACCAAGTCGCCGTACTCCGGCCGGACGCTCGGCGACACCCAGGCCCGCAGCCGCACCGGCGCATCGATCGTCGCGGTACTGCGGCGTACCGGCGCGACCCCGTCGCCGACACCGGACTTCCGGTTCGCGATCGGCGACACCCTGGTCGTGGTCGGCACCCGCGAGGGCGTCGACGCCGTGGCCGATCTGATCGCGGGGGGCTGAGCATGCACGAGAACATCACGGCCTTGCTGATCGAGTTGGGCGCGGTCATCCTTGCCCTGGGCATCCTCGGCCGGATCGCCGGCCGCCTCGGCTTCTCACCCATTCCGCTTTATCTACTTGCCGGTCTGGCGTTCGGGCACGGCGGGCTCCTGCCGCTGGCCGCGAGCGAAGAGTTCGTTGCAACCGGCGCCGAGATCGGCGTCATCCTGCTGCTGTTGCTGCTCGGGCTCGAGTACACCGCGTCCGATCTCGTCAGCACGCTGAAGACGCAGTACATCTCCGGCGCGGTCGACTTCCTGCTCAACGCGTTGCCTGGCGCGGCCGTCGCGTTGCTGCTCGGCTGGGGTCCGGTCGCGGCGGTCGCACTGGCCGGCGTCACGTGGATCTCGTCGTCCGGCGTGATCGCGAAAGTCGTCGGGGATCTCGGCCGGCTGGGCAACCGGGAAACACCTGTAATCCTTGGGATTCTGGTGCTCGAGGACCTGTCGATGGCGGTCTACCTGCCGATCCTCACCGCACTGCTGGCCGGCGTCGGGCTGGCCGGCGGGAGCATGACGCTGCTGATCTCGCTCGGGACGGTGAGCGTCGTGTTGTTCATCGCGCTGCGGTATGGGCGTGTCATCAGCCGGGCCGTTTCCTCGGACAACCCGGAGATGCTCCTGCTCGTCGTACTCGGTCTCACACTGCTCGTCGCGGGGATCGCGCAGCAGCTGCAGGTGTCGGCGGCGGTCGGTGCGTTCCTGGTCGGGATCGCGTTGTCCGGCGAGGTCGCGCACGGCGCTCGCAATCTGCTCAGTCCGCTGCGGGACCTGTTCGCCGCGGTGTTCTTCGTGTTCTTCGGCCTGAGCACCGACCCGGCGAAGATTCCGCCGGTGCTGGCGATCGCGTTCGGGCTGGCGATCCTCACCGCATTCACGAAGATCCTCACAGGCTGGTACGCCGCTCGACGCGCGGGCATCTCGACCGCCGGCCGCTGGCGCGCCGGCGGGACCCTGGTCGCGCGCGGCGAGTTCTCGATCGTCATCGCCGGCCTCGCGGTCGGTGTCGAACCGAAACTCGGCCCGCTGGCCACGGCGTACGTGCTGATCCTCGTCATCCTCGGCCCAATCGCCGCCCGTTACACCGAACCGCTAGCCCGCCGCCTAACCCATAAACCCAAGCCGATCGAGGCCCCAGCCGCCGAACGCCTAGACGACACCGCGAACACCACCAGCTGACCCTCACCACCCGGCCCGCCGGCCAACCCCCACCACACCCAGCCCGCCGGCTGACCCTCATCGCGCGCGGCGTGAAGCACTGGTACGTCGTCTGCTCGTCACGACGGACCGTCTTGCTATCAATCCATCCGAAACACAACGCATGCTCAACCGCGACCGCAAGGTTCAACCCGTCCGACTCACGATGCATCACAAGCCAGACAGATCACGCACTCCGCCCGTTGACTTCCAGCCATTCACGCCACTCGCCCGCATCCGCACAGCTCAAGCTCTCCATGACACCCGACTGCGCCGGATAAGTGCTCACCCAATGAGCAGTTTTTCTCCGCGTTCATGATCGAGCAGCGCCCGCTTGCGTTCGATGCCGCCGCCGTACCCGGTGAGGCTCCCGGTCGAACCGACCAGCCGATGACACGGCACGATGATGCTGACCGGGTTCTTCCCGTTGGCCAGGCCAACGGCCCGAGCCGACCCCGGCTTCAGCCCGAGCATCTCCGCAAGACCGCCGTACGTCGTCGTCGTGCCGTACGCGATGTCCTGCAACGCGGCCCACACCTCGCGCTGAAACGGCGTACCGACGAGGTGCAGCGGTACGTCGAACCTTGTGCGGCCGTGGTGGAAATACTCGTCCAACTGCTCCGCGACCGCGGGGAGCGCCGCGTCATCACGATCACCGAAGCCTGCCTGCTCCGGACGGTAGCGCTGCCGATCCATGTACAGACCGGTCAACTCGCCCGCATCGGTCCCCACCAGCGTGAGCGGACCGAGCGGGCTGTCGACGACGGCGTACGTCACCGTGTGGACTCCCACTGCGCACGGTCGATCCGGTAGAGCACGTGCCGCTGCAACCGGTGGCCGGCCGGCAGGCGCGGGTGGTCGAAGTCACCGGGTTCGTCGTGCACCATGCCGATCCGCTGCATCACCCGCTGCGACGGCACGTTCGGGGTCGCGGTGAACGACACGATCTCGTCCAGCCCGCCCGGCCCGAACCCCTGCGCCAGGGCGGCCCGCGCCGCCTCGGTCGCATAACCGTTGCCCCAGGCACCTTTCGCGAGCCGCCAGCCGATCTCGACACCTGGCAGGAAATGCGCCTCGAAGCTCGGCACCGACAACCCGGTGAACCCGATGAACTCCCCGGTGTCCCGCACCTCCAGCGCCCACAGTCCCCACCCACGCTCCTCGATGGCGGGGATCTGCCGGTCGATCAGCGAGTCGCTCTGCTCGCGGGTCTGGGGTGCCGGGAAATGCTCCATCACGGCCGGGTCCGCGTTCAGCGCCGCGAACGGCTCGCGGTCGGAGTCACGCCACTGGCGCAGCAGGAGACGGTCGGTGGTCAGCTCGGTCATGCTCGCTCCGGGTCAGCTGGAAGGTCTGGTCGTCGTCGGCGGGCAGCCTGTTGATGGCGTGCTCCCCGGTGGCCCACAGGTACTGCACGGCGTACGCACGCCAAGGCCGCCACGCGCGCGCATGGTCGGTCAGAGGTTTGGGGGCCTCGGGCAAGCCTAGGTCACGCGCGGCGTACCGGATCCCGAGATCGCTGGCCACGAAGGCGTCCGGGTCACCAAGCGCGCGCATCGCGATCGACTCCACCGTCCACGGTCCGATCCCGGGCAGCGCGGCCAGTTGCTCCCGCGCGCGATCCCAGTCGGCACCGGCGCCCAGGTCGATCTCACCTCGCGCGAGCGTGGCGATCAGCGTGGTGAGCGTCGTACGGCGGGACTTCGGGAACGCCAGCGTCTCCGGGTCCAGGTCCGCGAGCGCCTGCACCGTCGGGAACAGATGCGTGAGCCCGCCGGCCGCATCCTCGATCGGCTCGCCGTGCTGCAGGACCAGGCGATGCGCGTGCGTCCGTGCCGCTGCCGTCGACACCTGCTGGCCGAGCACCGCGCGTACGGCGAACTCCTCGCCGTCGACCGTGTGCGGGACCCGGCGACCAGGTGCTTTCACGATGAGCGGAGCGAGCACCGGATCGGTGCTGAGCAGGTCGTCGACCGCGACCGGGTCCGCATCGAGGTCGAGCATCCGGCGGCAGCGGCTGATCGCGATCGCGAGATCGCGCTGGTCGGTGAGCGAGAGCTGGCAGGCGATATGGTCCGGCATCGGGCGCAGGGCGACGACACCGTGGCCGTGCGGGAGCCGCAGCGTGCGGCGGTACTGGCCGTCGCGCCACTCCTCGACACCAGGTACGCCGGTCGCGATCAGGTGACCGAACAGGTTGTCGGGCGTCAACGGAGCGCGGAACGGAAGCCGGAGCGAGATCGTGCCGGGCGCGGCGGACGTCGTACCCCGGCGGGCTCGGCGGCGTAGCTCCGTCGGCGCGAGCGCGAACACCTCCTGCACGGTTTCGTTGAACGTCCGCACGCTGGAGAAGCCCGCGGCGAACGCGACATCCGCCATCTGCAGCTCACTCGTCTCGATCAGCAGCCGCGCGGTCTGTGCACGTTGCGCCCGGGCGAGCGCGAGCGGGCCGGCGCCGAGCTCGGCGTGGAGCTGGCGTTGCACCTGGCGGACGCTGTACCCGAGCCTCGCAGCAAGCCCTGGTACGCCGTCGCGGTCGACGATGCCGTCCGCGATCAGGCGCATCGCGCGGGCGACCAGGTCGGCGCGGTCGTTCCACTCCGGGGAGCCCGGGCTCGCATCGGGGCGGCACCGCTTGCAGGCGCGGAACCCGGCCTGCTGGGCGGCTGCGGCGCTCGGGTAGAACCGCATGTTCTCCACCTTCGGCGGCACCACCGGGCAACTCGGCCGGCAGTAGATCTTCGTGGTCAGCACGGCCGTGAAGAACCACCCGTCGAACCGCGCGTCCTTGGACTGCACCGCCCGGATGCATCGCTCCCTACACTCGTACACGCCCCCAGCATCCCTGCCGCCACCGACAGTCGCTAGCGGATTTACGACATCGAAGTGAACCGGCGACAGGATGATGGCCGGTCCACCCCAACCGGTGGCGTCGCACAGGAAATTCCTGGTGCAACGCCACCAGAACGTGTCTAAGCCCCCCAGAGCCGGCGCATCTCCCGCCGCGGCCTGCGAATGGAGAGGGGCGGGTGGGTTCGCGGTTTTGCGACCCCAGGATCCGGTGGCGGATTCTCGCCAGCTTCGCCGTCCTCGCACCGCTGGACTTGAGCCATGAACGAACTGCTTGGCAAGAAAGCTTTGGTAACCGGCGGCAGCCGCGGGATCGGCGCGGCGACCGCCGTCGCACTGGCCGAACGTGGCGCGGATGTCGCGATCACCTACAACTCGTCCGCGGACGCCGCCGCTTCGGTGGTGAAGGAGATCGAGGCGCTCGGGCGGCGCGGGTTCGCGTACGCGGTCGACTCGGGTGACGCGGTCGCGGTCGGTGACGGCGTACGACGGGCCGCGGAATCCCTTGGCGGCTTGGACATCCTGGTCAACAACGCCGGCGTCGGCGCGATCGCCCCGATCACCGAACTCTCGCTGGAGGACGTGGACCGGGTGATCGCGGTCAACGTACGCGGGGCGTATGCAGCCGCGCAGGCCGCCGTACCGCGACTGTCCGACGGCGGCCGGATGATCCACCTCGGCAGCTGCGTGACCGGGCGGGTCCCCGGGCCGGGGATGACCCTCTACGCGATGAGCAAGTCCGCGATGACCGGCCTCAGCAAGAGCCTCGCCCGCGAACTCGGACCGCGCGGCATCACCTCCAACGTCGTCCACCCCGGCCCCATCGACACCGACATGAACCCCGCCGACGGCCCGTTCGCCGCCGCCCAACTCACCAACCTGACCCTCCCCCGCTTCGGCACAACCACCGAAGTAGCAGCCGCCATCACCTACCTCGCCGGCCCCAACGCCACCTACATCACCGGCACCGCCCTAACAATCGACGGCGGCCACACCGCCTGACCCACAGAAGACGGGTCGCGTCGGCCCGCGGCACCTCCCGCCCAACCACCCAGCCCAAGCACTCAGCCCAACCACCCAACCACCCGACCGCCCAGCCCAAGCGCCCAGCCCAACCCCGCCCGACCACCCAGCGCAACCACCCAGCCAGACCACCCGCCCGACCACCCAGCGCAACCACCCAGCCAGACCACCCGGCCCGACCACCCCGCCCAATCACCCCAGCACGCGAGTGGATATCCCCTCGCGTGTTGGGTTCTCCCCTCGTGTACCAACAGATAACCCCCCAACACGAGGGGAGATCCGGCTCTTCTGCTCGGTGTGTGGGCGGTGACTGGTGCGCGGAGGGCGGGGTCGGGGCTGGCGGGGGGCTTGAACAGGTTGCTGCGTGTCTCCAGCCATCAGTTCCTGTCGGTGGCTACCGGTTCCTGTCTCCGGACCGTCGTCGCGGCATGGTTGTCGGCCGGGCGGTTCGCCTACGCGGCGTGGAGCCGGGTGCGGGGG
>NZ_JBSGTS010000051.1:0-23414 GCF_053607525.1 Kribbella sp. NPDC055110 | reverse complement strand
CGAGTGGCCGGGTAGTGCACCTGAGCGTGAACGCGCCTGTGCGTACACCGTCTCACCGGTGCACTACCTGTCGAGCGTGCACATCACCCCGCCGCAAGCAGCCGCGAGCAGCCGCGCCGCCACCACCCCGATCGTCCAGCCGGCTCCCCCGACCGGGGCAGCCCGGTGCTGCAGCCTCATGCCTGCCCGATGCCGGCCCGTCGGCGGGGTCGCCACTGGCGGGTTATGTCGCCGCTGGCCTCCTGCTTCCCGCCATCGCCCACATAACCCGCCAGCCGGCACCACAACACCCACCCACCACCCACCCATCCGGCAGAAGACCGGATATCCCCTGGTGTTGTGGGTTCTCCCCTCTAGTACCAACGGAGAAGCCACAACACCATCGGATATCCCCTCGTGTGCGAGGGATCCGTCGCGCCCGACCTCGGGCCGGCCGGCGAGACGGTGCGGGCGGTGCGGTGGTGCGGTGCGGTGGTGCGGTGCGGTGCGGGGGTGCGGTGCGGGCGGTGCGGTGGTGCGGTGCGGGGGTGCGGTGCGGTGCGGGGGTGCGGTGCGGGGGTGCGGTGCGGGGGTGCGGTGCGGGCGGTGGTGCGGGTGGTGGTGTGGTGCGGGTGGTGGTGCGGTGCGGGTGGTGGTGCGGTGCGGGTGGTGGTGCGGTGCGGGTGGTGGTGCGATGGTGCGGTGCGGGCCAGCGGTGGTGTGGTGCGGTGGGGGTCTGGCTGTGACGCGGTGTGGTGGGGGGAGACAGGAGCTGGTGGGCGGAGACGGCAAATATCGGGTTGCAGGCCTCCATGGCCTGTCTCAGGTCCCCGGATGCCGCCACCGACGACCACACATCTGACCGAGGCGCCGGGGATCCCCTGCTGATTGAGGCGCGGAGCGGGTTTGATCAAACGGTTACTTTGTGTGCTCTGGTGATGACAGAGGGTTGAAATGGCGGGACACTGAAGGGTGCTGGATCGACCGTCAGCGATCCGGCCGCCCGTGAGGAGGGTGTCGTCGTGTCTCGTGTGACCATCAAGGAGATCGCCCGGCGTTGTGGGGTCTCCCAAGGAGCGGTGTCGTACGCGCTCAACAACCAGCCCGGGGTGTCGGAGGCGACCCGGGCGCGCGTGCTGAAGGTTGCCGCCGAGTTGGAGTGGGTGCCGAACCGGGCCGCGCGGCAGCTGTCCGCCGCGCGCAGTGAGACGTTCGGGCTGGTGCTCGCGCGGTCCGCGCAGACGTTGATCGAGGAGCCGTACTTCATGGGCTTCGTCGGCGGCGTCGAATCGGTCCTGTCCGAGAGGTCGTTCGCGTTGGCCCTGCAGGTTGTGGCCGATCTGGACGAGGAGGCCGCGACGTACCGGAAATGGGCCGCCGAGCGCCGCGTCGACGGCGTGATCGTCGTCGACCTCCGCGTCGCCGATCCCCGCATCCCGGTACTGCGGAAGCTCGGTCTGCCGGCCGTACTGGTCGGAGATCCCGCGCTCGCGGACGGGATGCCGTGCGTCTGGACCGATGGCACCGCGGCGATGACCGCGGCGCTCGACCATGTGGAGTCCCTCGGTCACCGGGTGATCGCGCGGGTCGCCGGTCCGCCCGAGTTCGGCGACGTCTGGATCCGTGACCAGGCGTACGACGTGGCTGCCCGCCGGCTCGCGCTGACGGCCTCGATCCATCACACCGACTACTCGGCGACGCAGGGCGCCGATGCGACCCGCGACGTACTGGCCGCCATCCCGCGTCCCACGGCGATCATCTACGACAACGACCTGATGGCCGTGGCCGGACTGGCCGTTATCCAGGCGCTCGGCCTGCGCATCCCCGACGACATCACGCTGGTCGCGTGGGACGACTCGCCGCTGTGCCGGATCACGCATCCGACCCTCACGGCCCTGAGCCACAACGTGGTCGGCTACGGCGCCGAGGTGACGCACCGCCTGCTGGATCTCCTAGCAGGCGCCCAGCCGCAGCCCCACCTGTACTCGACGCCGCTGCTGATCATCCGCGAGAGCTCGGCTCCTCCGCTCGGTGCGGTGGGGGTCAGTGGGCGGTGACGGTGACCGGTACGCCGTTGACGGCGGCGGTGCCGGCGACGTGGTCGGTGAATGCCGCGTCGGTGACATCGTTCACGCTCGGACCGGCCACCTGGTTGGCGACCGACAGCTTCGCTCCGGGACGGTTGTGGCCGAAGCCGTGCGGCAGGCTGACCACGCCCGGCATGATGTCGTTGCTGGAGGCAACCTCTACCGAGATCGAACCGGCCGCGGACGTGACTGTCACCAACTGGCCGTCGGCGAGGTCGCGGTCGGCCAGGTCGTGCGGATGCATCAACAGCTGGTGGCGCGGCTTCCCTTTCACCAGTCGCGCGGAGTTGTGCATCCAGGAGTTGTTGTTGCGCAGGTGCCGCCGGCCGATCAGCAGGAGCTCGTCGACGGCCACGGTGGTCAGCGCGTCGAGCCGCGGCAGGTCGTCGAGGATCATCCGCTGCGCGAGATCGATCCGCTTCGACTTCTTGTGCAGCGCCCCAGGCAGCGCCGGTTGCAGCGGTCCCAGGTCGATCCCGCCCGGCGTACGCCGCAACCTCCCGACGGACAACCGGTACGGCCCGATCCGCAGCCCCGCGTCCACGATCCGCCGCGGCGACAACCGCAGTCGTGCCGTCGTCTCGACCCGACGCCGGCTCCACGGAGTACGCCGTACGAAGGCCAGCCCGAGATCCCGGAAGATCTCCCAGTCGTGCCGCGCCTCGGCCGGCTTCGGGAGTACGGCGTCGTTCCAGCGGGCAGTGTTCCGCACGGCCAGTTGATGGAACACGATGTCGTAGTGGTCCCGCTCCAGCGGCGGCGCCGGCGGCAGGATCACGTCGGCGTGCCGCGTGGTCTCGTTGATGTACGGATCCACCGCGACCATGAAGTCCAGTGACTCGAGTGCCTCGTCCAGGCGCCGCCCGTCCGGTGTCGACAGCACCGGGTTACCGGCGACCGTCACCATCGCGCGGATCTGGCCCTCGCCCGGTGTCAGGATCTCCTCCGCCATCGTCGACACCGGCAGCTCGCCGCCGAACTCCGGCAACCCGCGTACTCGGCTCTTCCAGACGCCGACATGCCCGCGGCCGAGCCCGAGCAACGTGTTCACGGCCGGCCGCGGGAACATCGTCCCGCCGGGCCGGTCGAGGTTCCCGGTGATGATGTTCAGCACCTGGATCGCCCACTGGCAGATCGCGCCGAACTGCTGCGTCGACACCCCGACCCGTCCGTAACAGGCCGCCCGGTCGGCCGCCGCGAACTCCCGCGCGATGCGCCGGATCGCGTCCGCCGAGATGCCGGTGATGTCCGCCGCCCGCTCGGGCGTCCACGCCTCGACCGCTGCCTCCACGACATCGAACCCGTCGACGTACGCCGCCGGCCGCGCGGAGCCTTGCGTGATCACCTCATGGATGACCGCGAGCAGAAACGCCGCATCCGTTCCCGGACGGACGAAATGGTGCTCGTCGGAAACCGCTGCAGTCTCGGTCCGGCGGGGATCGATGACGACCAGCTTTCCGCCGCGTTTCCGCAACTCCTTCAAACGTTTTCCGAATCCGGGCGCGGTCATCATGCTCCCGTTCGACGCCAACGGATTCGCCCCGAGCATCAACAGGTACGACGTCCGGTCGATGTCCGGCACCGCGACCATCAACTGGTGCCCGTACAGCAGGTACGACGCCAGCATCTGCGGCAACTGGTCGATCGAGGTCGCAGAGAACCGGTTCCGGGTCCGCAACTGCCGGACCATCGTCGGCATGTGGGTGAGCGCGCCGAGACTGTGCACGTTCGGGTTTCCCAGGTACACGCCGACCGAGTTCCGCCCGTGCTCGCGCTGGATCCCGGTGAGCTTGTCGACGACGAGCTCGTACGCGGCCTCCCACCCGATCTCCTGCCAGCCGTCGGGCGTACGTCGTACCGGCGTGGTCAACCGATCCGGGTCCTCCTGGAGGTCGCGCAGGGCGACCGCCTTCGGGCAGATGTGACCGCGCGACAGCGGGTCGGACTCGTCGCCGCGGATGTCGGTGACGCGTCCGTCCTCGACGGTCACCAGGACACCGCAGATCGCTTCGCAGAGATTGCAGGACGTCCGCCGTACGGTCATCCACTCAAACTACCCTCGGGTAGCTCGTGCCGCATCAGTCGAAGCGTGCCTCGTCGAGACGCCCGAGGATCGCGTCGACGGTCTCGCCGACCGACAGATCGGAGTTGTCCAGCCACAACCCGCGCCGCGGACTGAACGCGTGCAGCTCGTAGTCGAGCTCGTCGACCAGATGATGCGCTCCGCCGCCGAGCCGGGTCGAGATGACCTCGGGTCGCGGTGTCAGTACGACGAGGTACCGCGGCCGGGTCGTGATGCCGTCCAGGAACTCGCGCAGCAGTTCGCCGATCACCACGTCCTGCAGGACCACCGTGAATCCGGCGCTCGCGTACTCGTCCGCGGCTTTGCAGGCCAGCCGGTAGCGCAACTGCAATTGGCGTTGTGCCTCGAGTACGTCGTCGGCCATCGAGGCCTGCCCGCTGACGATCATCCGCCGGAAAACGTCCCCCCGAAGATGCACGCCGTACTGGAATCTCTCGGCGAGCATTTGGGACACCGACGACTTCCCCGCCGCCATGATTCCGCTGACGACGATCACCCCCTCGGACTCCATGCGGTGATCGTGCCACGTGCCGCGACGTTTTAGTCCGGTCTCGGCGATTCTTCTCCGAAAACCCAGGTTTGTAAGGGGTTACTCAGACCATCAGGGTCTCGAGATGATGCCGCAGTACCTGCCGGACCCGGGTCGGGGTGGTGCGTTCGGGCTGGATCGCGGCGTGCAACGCAAGGCCGTCGAGCAGTGCATGCAGGCGCTCGGCCTCGCGACGCAGATCGAGACCGTCCTTGAGAGCGCCATCGACGGCGAGCGTGTTCAGCAGCGACTCGCACAGCCGGCGCAGTCCGTTGTGAACGGTGTCGACGTGTTCGTGCAGGCTGCCCGCGCCGGTCTCGGCCTGGGCCTGGGCCATGAACGCGATCCAGACGTCGAACTCCGCGCGCCGCTCGGCGTCCAGCGGGAGCGCCTCCTCGAGGTACCGCAGCGCGATCGCGGTCGCGGTTCCTTTGGGCTCGATGGCGCTGATCCGCTCGGTCACCCGGCGCGTCACCAGGTCCATCGCGAAGCTGAGCAGCCCGTCCTGGTCCGGGAAGTAGTACCGCACCGCGCCCGCGGACCAGCCGGCCTCGGCGGCGATGGTGCGCACCGAGGCCGCCCGGATCCCGTCCCGGCGGACCACCCGCCAGAGCGCCTCGGCGATCTCCTCGCGACGGGTGGTGTGGTCGACGATCTTCGGCATGCATCCTTTTTAGCACAACTGTGTTAGCCTCGTTTTACAAACACAGTCGTACTGGAAACTTTCTCGGGAGGGGAACGCTGTGCTGCTCGCTGTGATCGCCGCGTGTGAGATCGGATTCTGGGTCCTGCTCGCCGCCGGACTGGTGACCCGCTACCTGCTGCGGCAGCCGAAGGCCGGTCTCGTCCTGTTGGCCGGCGTACCGCTGGTCGACGTCGTGATGCTGGTCGCGAGCATCGTCGACATCCACCGGGGCGCGGAGCCGTCGTTCAAGCACTCGCTGGCCGCGATCTTCATCGGAGTCAGCGTCGGGTTCGGGCACCGGACGCTGAAATGGGCGGACCAGTGGGCCGCGCACTTCATGGGTGGCGCGCCGCGTCCGGTGAAGCCGCCGAAGAAGGGCCCGGAGCGCGCCCGCCGCGAACGCGCCGGCTGGTTCCGGCACCTGCTCGCGTACGTCGTCGGCGTCGGCATCATGATCGGACTCGGCCTGCTCTCCGGCCGCGGGTACGACGCGGTGCTCGCGCCCGCCGGCACCTGGACGCTCGTCCTCGCGATCGACGCCGTCGTCTCGTTCAGCTACTCCTTCGACCGCACCACCCCCACCCCCCGCGAGAAGGAGCCCATCTAACCGACTTTGAGCCCCCACCAACCATTTCGCGGGCAGGAAAATGGTTGATGGGGGCTCAAAGTCGGGTTGCCGAGGTCCCCGGATCGGGCGGTCAGGCGTCGTACATTTCGGGCATGACAACGGGTGGGCGGATCTGGTCTGCGGTGACCGCGGCGGTTGTGGCGTGCGGGATCGTCGTACAACTCTTCGTGACAGCGAACGGGCATGAGGGGTTCTTTCCGGACAACCCGGAGCGCGTGTTCAACGTGTTCGCCTTCTTCACGATCCAGTCGAACCTGCTGCTTGGCGGGACAGCGTTGATGCTCGCGCTGCAGCCCGGCCGGTCAGGAGCTCAGTTGTTCAAGACGCTGCGGCTGAACGGCGTGCTGTGCATCGCGGTGACCGGCATCGTCTATCACGCGGTGCTGGCGGGGCAGGACGATCTGCACGGGTGGGCGTCGGTGGCGAACTTGCTGCTGCACACCGTCGCGCCGATCGTCGGGGTGCTCGGCTGGCTGCTCTTCGGGCCGCGCGGGCTCACCGACTGGGGGATCGTCGGCTGGTCGATCGTGTACCCGGTGCTGTGGCTGGTGTTCACGCTGGTCCGCGGCGCGTTCGTCGGCTTCTACCCGTACCCGTTCGTGAACGTCGACGAGCACGGCTACGGGCGGGTGCTACTGAACTGTCTGCTGGTGGCGGTACTGTTCCTGGCTCTGGCGGCAGGGGCGACCACCCTCGACCGCCGGTTGCGCCGGAAGACAACCGTCGAAAGGTAGACCCGTGCTGGTGACCTCGCGCTCGTACGCCGAGTACGAAGCGATGTTCGACCTGAAGGAACTCCCCGACTCCGTGCTCGACTGCTGCGCGGGTGGCGCCGGCTTCACCGCCGAGGCCGCGGCCCGTGGCGTGGACGCGATCGCCGCCGATCCGGCGTACGAGCTGGATCATCCCGAACTCGTCGACAGTGTCCGGCGCAGTCTGCCGGCGACGTCGGGGATCGTCGGTGAGCACGAGGGGAGTTTCGTCTGGCACTGGTACGGATCGCCGGAGCGGAAGGACCAGTACCGGATCGAGGCGGCCGACCGGTTCCTGCAGGACGTCGCGGCCGCGCCGGAGCGGTACGTCGCCGCGGGGCTGCCGGAGCTGCCGTTCGGCGATCGGCGGTTCGAGTTGGTGCTGTGCTCGCACCTGCTGTTCACCTGGGCCGACAAGTACGACCGCGCCTGGCACGAGGCCGCGCTGCGCGAGCTGATCCGGGTCAGCAACGCCGAGGTACGGATCTTCCCGCTGGTGCTGCAAGGGGCCGGCGAGCCGATCCCGTGGCTGCGGGACGTGCTGGACTCGCTCGAGGGCGTGACCTACGAGATCCGCAAGGTCCCCTACGAGTTCCAGGTCGGCGCCGACGAGATGCTGGTCATCACCCGCACCTGAAACCTTGGTGCTTCCCGGGTGCCGGGCAGGTGGCGGGAGGACGGTCTACCACCGACCCGCCCGGCTGCCGGGTCAGCGGAGGTACTTGCCGCAGACCGGCCACGGGGAGGCGCCGCGCTGCGAGTAGAGCTTCTTGGCGCGCATCAGCTGCTCGGCCGCGGAGGCCTTCGCCGGGTTGCCGGAGCCGCCGACGCTGCGCCAGGTCTGCAGGTCGAACTGGAACAGCCCGTAGTAGCCGGCCGAGTTCACAGCGCGCGGGTTGCCGCTGGACTCGCAGTTCGCGACCTTCGCCCAGGCGCCACTCAGGTTCGCCTTGCCGCTGGTCGTCGCCGGGCGGTCCTGGGAACGGCTGGTCTTGGCCTTGCGCTCGGTCTGCTCGGACTTCGAGGACTTCGAGGACTTCGAGGACTTCGAGGACTTGGTGGTCTCGGACTTCTTGGTGACCTTCTTCGGAGCTGTGGTGGCGGTCTTCTTCACACCGTCCAGCGAGAGGGTCTGCCCGATCAGGATGAGGTTCGGGTCCTTCAGCTTGTTGATCCGGGCCAGTTCGTGCCAGTCGGCGCCGTTGGCCTGGGCGATCTCGGAGAGGGTGTCACCGGCCTTGACCTGGTAGTCGGTCGCGAATGCCGCTCCGGCGCCGGCTGCGGTGATGCCGGCTCCCAGACCGGCGATGGACAGGGTTCGAGCCACCCGGCGGGTACTTCGCCGGGTGCGCGCATGTCGGGCCTTGGACATCTGAAACGCGCTCCTTGTGAGCTTGGGCATGGTGGGACGCACCAGGCCCCCCGTGCAGGGGAGGGGCACTCGGACAGGTCACAGGACGGCGTCCGAACGGTCACGCCCCGGTAACGGCGCGACCTGAGTCATCCTGTGCGACGTTCGGCGGAAACGCAACCCCAGATTTCGATCTGCCCCGAACTTTTTCCATGGCCTGACATTCCGAAACCCCAACAACAGAACGGTTTCCGGGTCCGACACGCCGATCGCCGCAGGGTCGGAACCGATCGGTTTACCACCGCTTGGAACGGCTTTCCGGAGGCGCTTCGACGCGGTTCCCGTGTCGTCCGGAGAGTTCGCTCGTTGATCGAGACACGGGTGCCGCCGTGCGGCGATCGGTGATGCGATCGGCGCGCGGCAGCCGGCGGATGAGGCGACGGATGTGATGGGGGCAGAAGCGGTGATCCGAGTGGCTCTCGGCCATCGCGGCACGTTGGTGCGTGGTGCACTGGCCGCGGTGCTGGCAAGGGAGAACGACCTGGAGGTGGTGGCCGAGCTGGACTGCTCGGAGGACGTCCTCCAGGTGGCCGGACGGCGACCGGACGTGTTCCTGCTCGACCCGCAGCTGCCCGGCCGGATCCGGATCGAGGAGCTCTGCCGCAAACTCGCCGGGCGCGGCGTGCTGGTGCTGATCGACCACGAGGCGATCCCGGCGACCAGTCTGGCGCTGGTCAAGCAGGCGCCGCGGATCGGGTTGATCGCGACCGATGCGACCACCGACCTCCTTGTGCAGGCCGTGCGCGATGTCGCGAAGGGTCTGCCCGTGGTCGACGTACGACTGGCTGTAGCGGCTTTGAAGGCTGGTGACAACCCGTTGACCGATCGTGAGTGCGAGGTACTGCGTCAGGTCACCACCGGCGCTACGGCGCAGGAGGTCGCCCGTACGCTCAGCCTCAGCGCGGGCACCGTGCGAAACTACCTGTCCCGGATCCTTGCGAAGACCGGATCCCGCAGCCGGATCGAGGCGATCCGGAAGGCTCAGGACGCCGGCTGGATCTGAACGGCCGTCTGAGGTGCTGGCGCCCAGCTGCCGTGCAAGTCGCGGTACATACGGGACGTGCGCATCAGTGCGGCATGCGTCCCGAGCGTTGCCTTGTTGCCGTCCAGGACCAGGATGCGACGCGCGCGCAGGGCGGAACTGATGCGGTGTGCGATCACGATGAGGGTCCCGTTGCGTTGGGCGAACGCCTCTTCGGCCTGGCGTTCGGCCTCGGGGTCGAGGAAGCAGGTCGCTTCGTCGAGTACGACGAGCGGCGCGGGTGACAGGTAGGCGCGCACCAACGCGATCAGCTGTTTCTCTCCCGCGGACAGTTCGCCGGGCTTGACCTCGGCACGTAGGCCGCCGATCCGGTCGATCAGCCGTCCGGCGCCGACGTTTTGCACGGCCCGAGCTACTTGGTCGTCCGTTGCGTCGGGCAACAAATAGGTGAGATTGTCGTGCACGGTCCCGCTGAAGACATAGGCCTCCTGAGGGATCAGTACGCGCGTCTCGGCGAGCCGCTCGGCCGTCACCTCCGCCGGTGGCGCGCCGCCGAGCAGCAGTCGGCCGCCCGTCGGCGTGAGCATGCCGCAGACCAAGCCCGCCAGCGTCGACTTGCCGATGCCGCTGGGGCCGACGACGGCGAGGTGCTCACCTTCGGAGATCGTCAGCTCGAGCTTGTCGAGCACCGGCTCGGCCTTGGGGCCGTACGCGAAGGTCAGCCCGCGGAGCCGGACCTGGTAGCCGTTCAGCTCCCGAACCGGTCGTGGATCCTCCGCTGGTGTCGAGGCGTCGAGGATCCGGCCGAGCGTGATCACGTACCGAAGGCCGCTGTCGCCCAGAGCGTTCATCACCGTGTTCAGCGCCGGTTGCAAGCCGATCAGGACGTACGTGAGCCCGCCGAGCAAGGTGCCCGTACTGACTCCACGCCCCACCAGCCACGGCCCGGTAGCGAGCAGGATCAGCAGCGGAAGCCAACCGCCGACCGCGAAGCACAACGTCCGGAGCGCCGACACCTTCGCGAGCGCGCGCTCCGCCGCTGCGTGGGCCTCGATCGGCTGCCCGGCCAACCATTCGGCGTACTCCTCGGTCCCGCTGGCGGAGATGTCGCGCACCCCGCTGAACACCATGCCGGCCGACGCCGCGAGTTCCTCGTCCGCGGTCAACGATGCGCGCACCCGGTCCGCCGCCATCCCGAGCACCGCGAGCGACAGCACGAACCCCAGCAAGAATGGCGGTACGACGAACGCGGCGACGAGCGGAGCGAGTGACAACAACCCGGTCAGTACGCCGAACAGCGTGACCGCGAAACTGCGCAGTACGAGGACGAGCCCCGCGAACGTGTCGCGGACGATCTCCACCTGCCGGTTCAGCCGCGCGACTGCCCCGTCGTCCCCGGTCCGGAGCGCGCCGCCGACAACCCGGCGTACCAGATCGTCCCGCAACGGCTCGACGATTTCACCGAGCCGCCCGTACACCTGCCGCGCGCCGGCCGCCCCCAGGCCAGCCGTCGCGACCAGCCCGCCGAGCCAGGCGATCCCGTGCCAGGTATGCCCATCGAGAAAGCTGTCCGTCGCCCGCGCCACCGCGATCCCGTACACCGCCGTCGGCAGGATCTCCGGAACCGACCACCCGATCAACTTGACAGTGGCCGGCTTCCGCAGCGCGGCAGCTCCGTACGACAGCTCTCTTCTCATCCGAAAACGGCTCGGTACGACGTGTCGGGCCAGAGGTCTGCGTGCGGGGCGATGGCTTGGACCTGGCCGTGGTCGAGCCAGATGACCAGGTCTGCGCGCGCGGCGGTGGCC
Organism: Kribbella sp. NPDC055110; assembly: GCF_053607525.1. Classification (NCBI taxonomy): domain Bacteria; kingdom Bacillati; phylum Actinomycetota; class Actinomycetes; order Propionibacteriales; family Kribbellaceae; genus Kribbella; species Kribbella sp. NPDC055110. The sequence goes on along the minus strand of NZ_JBSGTS010000051.1, from coordinate 12,470 downwards.
GGGCGATGGGTGACGATCAGGCGGGTGCGATGGTGCCGGTCCTCGGTGAGCGTGTGGCTGATCTGGCGTTCGGTCGCGGTGTCGAGGCTCGACGTGGCGTCGTCGAGGACCAGCAGGCGGTTGGCCGACCAGGCGCGGGCCAGACCGAGACGTTGCCGTTCGCCGCCGGACATCGGTGCCTTGCGCAACGAAGTGAAGTACCCGTCGGGCAGGCGGCTGACGAAGTCGTGGGCGTGCGTGGCGCGGGCGGCGGCGAGGGTACGGATCGGGCTGACCGCGTGCGGGTCGATCGCCTCGCCGACCGTCCGGCCGACCAGCTGCGGACGCTCGAACGCGCACCCGACCGCGCTGCGCAGGGCTCGCCGGCTCACAGCTTGCAGCGGTACGCCGTCCAGCGAGACCTGACCCGTCGACGGGTCCCGCAGCCGCGCCGCGACCGCCGCGAAGACGGACTTGCCGGCACCGCTCGGGCCGACGACCGCGATCGTGATCCCACCCGGGAGGTCGAGATTCACGTTGTCCAGCAGGACGTTCCCGTCGACGACCACGCTGACGCCGTCGAACGTCAGCTGCCCGGGACCGGCCGGCAGCGTCAGAGTGCCGTGGGCGACAGGCTCGACCGCGATCACCTCGGCGGACCGCTGGACGCCGGCCTTGGCGCGGGCGAGCTCGCCGAGGACACCGGTCAGGTTGCCGAGCCCAGCGCCGAGCACGGCGTACTGCGAGGCGGCGAACAGCTCGCCCGCGGTGATGTTGCCGGCCACGAGTTGCAGTCCGCCGACGGCCAGGACAGCGACCAGGACGAGCGGGCCGACGACCGCGGCCTGCGCGCCGGAGCGGGCCAGGATCCGCCAGGTGACGACGCCGTTGCGGTGCAGTTCGGGGAGCAGGCCGAGGATGCGGCGCTCCTCGCGTTCCGTCGTACCGGCGGCCGTGATGGTGCGGATACCGGTGAGCGACTCGGACAGCAGGGCGGCGATGCGGCCCTGGGTCTCCTGGTAGGCGAGGCTGACGTCGGCGGTCCGCTTGGCGAAGGTCCAGAGGACCAGGATCACGAGCAGGACGCCGCCGAAGAACGCTGCCGCGAGCCAGGGGTCGATCACCGCCAGCAGGACGAGGCTGCCGAGCGGGGGAGCGATGGCGGCGATCGCGGTCACCGCGGCCGGCCCGGCCTGGGCGGCGTCGGTGGCGTTGGCCGAGACGCGGGTGACGAGGTCGCCGGTCTCGAAGTCGCGCGTACCGCCGGGGCCGCCGCGGACGACGTGCCGGACCAGCCGATGACGGAGCCAGGCCGTGGTCTCGGCGACACAGGCCGCGCCGGCGAACGCGTCGACGATGCTCGCCGCGATCCCGAGGCCGATCAATGCGGCCGCGATGACCAGCCAGCGCGTGTAGCCGGTGCCGGCGACGATCGAGTCGACCGAACGACCGAGGATGGTCGGGAGCGCGAGCGTGACGGCGCTGCCGATGAGCGCGTTGACCCCGATCAGCGGCAACCAGCCCCGACCGTGCTTCGCTACTTCGCCGAAGGTGATCATTGGCCCAAGCCTGTCTCGTTGGCGAGGAAGGCGAGGATGTCGGCGGCCAGGTTGACTCCGCCGGTCGTGTGGCCGGCGTCCGGCTCGAACCTCAGCAGTACGGGTCGGCTGCTCGCCGTCGCGTGCTGCAGCGCCGCGCACAGCTTCCTCGCGTGCAAGGGATCCACGCGGGTGTCGTTCCCGAAGGCCGTCAGCAGGACCGCCGGGTACTTCACGCCGTCGGCGACGCGATGGTACGGCGAGTAGCTCAACAGGTTCTTGAAGTCGTCGGGGTCTTCGACGGAGCCGTACTCCGTGGTCCAACGCTCACCGAGACCCGAGAGCTCGTAGCGGAGCATGTCGGTCAGCGGTGCCGAGCAGACCGCGGCGGCGAGCAGCTCCGGGCGTTGGGTGAGTGCAGCCGCGGTCAGGAGGCCGCCGTTCGACTCACCGCAGATGGCGAGCTGGTCGGCGGTGGTCCAGCCTTCGGCGATCAGGTGCTCGGCGGCGGCGATGAAGTCGTCGACGGTGTCCTGCTTGGTGTGGCGGGTGCCCGATGCCCCGTCGCCGCGGAGGGTCGCGGTGACGAACGAGCCGCCCGCCTCGACCCAGGCCAGCGCGAAGGCGGAGTACGTCGGCGTGAGCGCCTGCCCGAACCCGCCGTACCCGTAGAGAATCGTGGGACGCGGCCCTGGTTTGCCGATGACCCGCAGCTCGACACCGGAACTGGTCGATGCGATTCGGCCGATGCCCGCGCTGGCGTCCGGCACGCGTGTCAGCCGATGCGTCTCGGCCCCGTGTCCATCACCTCCCGCCCAACCCCAGTCCGTTGTGTTGTTGGTGTGCGCGTCATAGCAGTAGACCGTCGGCGGTGTGACGCTGTCCGTGTAGCTGAACCAAGCACGATTCCCGTGCGCCGTGAGCGATCCGACGGATCCGTGGCCCGGGAGCTCGAGGGTCCGGAGCCATTGGCCGGTTGGTCGATCGTGGACCGAGATCTCGGTTGCCGTGCTGACCAGGACGACGTCGTCGAGGACGGCGAGACCGGTCAGCGGTGCGCTCGGCCGGAGGTAGTCGTGCCAGACGGTCGGCTCGGTCGGGTCACCGACGCAGATCCGGCCGGTGGGCGAGTCCTGGGTGGTGACGACGTACAAACGGCCGTCCGGACCGACCGACATGATCGTGGTCGCGTCCTGCGGCAGGTGCCTGGGCGGCGCGTCCATGGTCAGGTCGGCGAGCCAGACATCGGTCGTCGTGCAGATGGTCAGCCAGCGACCGTCCGCGCTGATCTCCAGTCCGTACGACGCCTCGGCGGCGAGGATCGTGGTGTCGTCGGGGTCGCCCAGGCGATGGCGGCGTACCTGACGGAAGCGCACGTAATAGAAGGTGTTCCCGTCCGGGAGCCAGGCCACGGGCGAGTAGCGGCACCCGTCGAGCGGGCCGTCGATCAGCTCGCCCGTCTCTACGTCGAGGACGTGGAGCGAGGAGCGCTCGTCGCCGCCGCGCGAGAGTTGGTACGCCAGCTTGGTGCCGTCCGGGGAGGGCTGCCAGGCGTCTAGCGTGGTCAGACCGCCCGGGTCGAGCAGGGGCGTCTCGTCGACATACAGCACGGCGTACTGCTGACCGGTCTCGCGGCGCAGGGTGAAGCAGCGGCCACCGCGCCAGACGGGCGTGGAGACACTGCTGACGTCGGACAGCTGCCGGACGCGGTTCTTCCAGCGGAACCGGTTGGTCAGCGACGCGGCGTACGTCAGCCACAGGTCGTCCTGGTCCCGCAGCCAGTGCTCGGAGGCCGACGGGTCCTCGAGCCAGCGGTACGGGTCCGCGACGGTACAACCGTGCACCTGCTCCACGAGCGTCAGACGCTCGGCGCATGGATAAGCCTGCACGGAATCGATCACCTCACTCTCTCTCCCAACAACACAACGAGCCCGCAGGCCCGGGGCTACCCGGAGACAGGTCGGCCCTGGGTAGGTATCCGCCCACCCAGGGCCTCACTACCTGACATACAGGTGCCGTATCAGTGGCAGAGCAGCAGGCTCAGGTTGCTCGGGGTCTGCGAAGCGCAGCCCAGCACGGTCAGCGTGGAGCCGCCGTGGTGGTGGCCGCCGTGGCCGTAACCCGGGGTCTCCAGACCCTGAAGGTCGAGAAGTGCCATGTGTTTACACCTCCTTCGATGCAGATCGTCGGGACAAGGACTCGGACCACTGGGGAGGTCCGAGGAACGGGAGGGACACCGGCGCGTCGTGCAGCGCCGTACCCAGGGCCAGCAGGACGCCGGCCGATCCGGTGGCCAGGTCCATCGAGAGACGGAGCAGCTGGTTGCCCGGGTACGCGAGGCCGCCCTCGAACGGCATCGCATGCCAGCCGAGACCGCGAACGAGATCGTCAACCTCATCGTCGAGCGCGGCGGCGGTGAGGAGGATGCCGGCACGACCCATGAACAGGCCGGGCTGGACGTAGTAGTCGCAGTGCGTGACTCGCTTGAGCTCGCTGAGCGTGCTTGCGAGCTCCTCGGACGGGCGGTGCCGCAGATAGCGCTCGAGGACGAGCGCGACGCCGGCCGAGCCCTCTTCGAGGTACGGCAGGGTCCGCCAGCCCTGGTTGACCTGACGCATCCCGTCCTCGGTGAGCACGGTGCGCTTGAGGTCCTGCCGGATCGCGATCTCGGCGAGGTCGAGCAGACCGGTGTCGCCGAGCTGCTCGAACGCGTTGAGGAACAGCAATGCCGGACCGGAGGAGCCGTACATCAGACCGGCGCGTGCGTGCTGCCCGCCGCTGATCTCCGGTACGTCTTGCTCGAGCCGGTCTGCTACCAGGTCGAGGACCCGGACTGCCTTCGCGCGGAGCGTCGGCTCGGTGTCGAAGTGCAGGAGGTTCAGGCCGATGCCGGCCAGGCCGGAGTGCAGCCCCAGCTCGCGGGAGCTCCAGTCGTCGGCGAGAGTGCGTTCGACCAGGTCCAGTGCGTCCTGCCGGTGGCCGAGCTCGTCGAGGACATGGGCGACGCCGTGCAGACCGTCGTACAGCCCGGGTCCGGCCGCGGTGTCGAGGGCTTGCTTGCGCAGCCAGTCGTCGTACTCCGGGAAGCGTCCGGCGCCCGTCTTCGCGAGCGCGTACAGGACGCCGGCCGCGCCGGTAGCGAGGTCGATGCCGCCGCCGTCGCGGAACTGCGCGATGTCGCCCGGGAACAGGCGGTCGGTGCGTTCCGGAGTCGCTGCGGCGACGATCGACTTGGTGAGCGCCGCGCGTACGTCGGTCCACTCAGCCTTGCCGGGCAAAGCCAGGTCTTCGAGTTCGTTGGTGGTGTTGGCGCCGACGATCGTCCGGACGGCCTCGTCGAGCGCGGCGCGCGGCACCGGGAACGTGTCGGCGATCATGTCGGCGAGCTGGAACGCCTTACCGGGATGGAGATTCAGCAGGATCGTCGCCTGCGGCGCATAAACGCCGAGCGCGATACAGGCCAGCGCGTACCGGTCGACGTCGACACCTTGCCGGTCCTGCGGAGCGGCGTACCCGGGATGGGCGAGCGTCGAGCGGGCCTGGTCCTCGGCGCGGGTCGCGACCTCGAAGTCGATCAGCGTCAGCTTGCCGTTCACGTCGAGCAGCAGGTTGTCCGGGTGCAGGTCGCAGAACACCACACCGCGCTCGTGCAGCTGGCCGACGGCCTCGCCGACCTTGGCGACCATCGCGGCCGCCCATTCTGCGTACGTCGCCTTGTCGGCCTCGGTGGCGTCCGGATGCGTCAGCGGATAACGCCGTACCAGCTCGCGTTGCAGCGACACCGAATCGATGTGCTCCTGCACGAGGAAGTGATGATCACCCAGCTGCAGGTAGTCATGCGTCCGCGGTACGACGTCCAGGCCGTCCAGCTGCTCGAGGATGTCGCGCTCGTGGGCGATCCGCGCGACCGCGTCCCGCCCGGCCATGTCGAGGCCCGCGTGCGGACGACCTTCCTTGAGTACGACGCGATCGCCGGTCTCGTTGTGGTGGCCGAGGTACACGCCGCCGCCGTTGGAGAACTGGATGACGCCGTCGATCGTGTACGCGAGATCGTTGGTGGTGACGGCGTTGCGCGCGTCGAGGTGCGGCTTCAGGAAGTCCGGCAGCTGGATCCACGGTGGCAGAACGAAGGTCGGGCCGCGGTGATCCGGGACGAGATTGCCGTGGGCATCCTCGATCGCCAGGACGCGTTCACCGGTCGGCGAGAGGCAGTACCGGCTGACGAAAGCGCCGTACCGGACGAACAGCGGGCCGTCGCCGTAGCGCAGATCGCTCAGGATATAAGGGCCTTCGACGCCGCGGAGTACCTCGTCGAGCTCTTTGAGTACGAGCTCGAGTTGCGTGTCGTCGGTCGGGTAGATCGTCACCAGCTTGCCGCTCGACCCGCGGGGAGCGGCCTTCGAGTTCGTCATCACGAGGACGGCCTCGTTGCGCAGGAACTTGAACGCGATGCCGCGCGGGACGCAGTACTCCCACACGGCCTCGAGCGTCCGCTCGACGTCCTGGAGCCGGGCCGAGACGTGGATCTTCCAGCCCTGCTGGGGAAGCCGGAGACCGTCCGGCGCGTAGTGCATCCACTGCTCGCCCGGCACGTGCTGCCAGCCGCTCGGCACCGGCCGCTGCGTGATCGCGAAATCCGGATGCTGCGCACCACGGTTGGCCGGCGTCTCGTAGAACCGCCGATCCGCAAGGCAGTAGAACTCGTAACTCTCGTGCATGACTGTCCGACCCCCCTTTCGTGGTGCGCCGTCACATCTTGGGCGCCTCGAACGGGGTCGGCGTAGTGCACGATGTCATCACTCTCGTGTGAAGAACCCACACACTACGAGTGAGTATCTAAACACTCTTCGTTACCAAACCGCGCATCCCGAGCGTGAATCCGTCCGTGACAACATGTCAATCAACCCCAACACCATCACAGCCCGTAACTTCCCCCAACCTCCGTCGTCACCCCGCTCCGCGAGGCCGCCCGCCGAGACTGGGCACCCCCTCCGGGGCCTGGAGACAGGCAATTACCTGTTCCCTGTCCCGGCGACTTGTACGCGGACCCGGGTGCCGTGCGGGTTAGACCGGGTAGGTGTGGACTTCGGTGGCTTTGAGGGTGGTGTGGAGGGGTTGGCCGGGGGTCAGGTGGAGGTCGGCTACTGCGGCGGGGGTGATGTCGGCGAGGAGGTCGGCGGGGCCGGTGGGGGAGGCGTCGAGGCGGACTCGGACTGTGTGGGCGTGCTGTTCTATGCCGGTGACCACGGCCGGCCAGGTGTTGCGGGGGCTGCCGGACGGAGGCTCTGTGTACAGGCTGACGGCCGTCGGCGGGAACGCCACGTGGACTGGGCCGGTGGCCGGCTCGGCCAGGGTGATCGTGCCGCCCTCGGTCAGGCGGACTGTGGTGCCGGAAGCGTCGCCGCGGTAGAGGTTGAGGCCCACCAGTTGAGCTACGTAGTCGGTGCGGGGGCGGTGGGCCACCTCGGTGGGTTTGCCTTCCTGGACGACCTGGCCGTTCTCGATGATGATCAGGCGATCTGCCAGGACCATGGCGTCCAGCGGGTCGTGCGTGACCAGCAGGGTGCGGCCTTCGAAGCGGGCGAGGTGCTGGCCCAGTTCAGCTCGGACGTGGAGGGTAGTGCCCGCGTCCAGGGCAGCTAGCGGTTCGTCGAGCAGCAGGAGCTCGGGGTCGGTGGCCAACGCTCGCGCCAGGGCGACGCGTTGGGCTTGCCCGCCGGACAGCGCGCGGGGACGAGTACGGGCGTACTCCGACAAGCCGACCGTTTCGAGCCAGCGCGTGGCCTCCAGCCGGGCGGTCTGCTTCTCCACACCGCGGGCACGGAGCCCGAAGGCCACGTTCTCCAAGCAGCTCAGGTGGTTGAACAGTAGGTAGTCCTGGAACACCACGCCGATCGGCCGGCGGTCCGGCGTACGGAAGGTGCGCGGCGGCTCGTCCCAGACCGTGGAGTCCAACGCGATGCGTCCGTGGTCCAGCGCGAGCAGTCCGGCGATGGCACGGAGCGCTGTGGTCTTGCCGGCGCCGTTGGGCCCGAGAAGTGCGACAACCTCGCCTGGCTCGACAGTCAGGTCCAGTGTGAGATCGAAAGCGCCGCGGCTCACCCGTACGTCGGCGTACAGAGTCAACGGAGTCCACCGATCCAACGTTCGCGGAGAGATGCCAGTACGACGACGGACACCAGTAGAAGGACCAGACTCAGTACGACGGCCACGTCGGGATCGGTCTCCAACGCCAGGTAGACGGCTAGCGGCATGGTCGTCGTACGGCCCGGGAAGTTGCCGGCGAACGTGATGGTGGCGCCGAACTCACCCAGTGCACGCGCCCAGCAGAGCACCGTCCCGGCAACAACCCCAGGTGCGATCGAAGGCAGTGTCACGCGTCGGAACGTCAGCCACCGTCCGGCACCGAGTGTTGCGGCCGCCTCCTCGTACCGCGGGTCAGCAGCACGCAATGCGCCCTCTACCGAGATCACCAGGAACGGCATAGCCACAAAGGCCTCTGCAACAACCACACCGGCCGTCGTGAACGGCAAAGAGATGCCAAACCAGGTATCAAGGTGCTGACCGACCAGACCGCGTCGTCCGAGGACCAGTAACAACGCAACGCCACCAACCACGGGCGGCAGCACCAGTGGAACCGTCACGAACGCCCGGATCACACTCCGGCCCGGCAGCCCGCCACGGGCGAGCAACCACGCCAGCGGAACACCTAGTAGCAAGCACAAGGCAGTGGCAGCTGTCGCGCACACCAGTGACAGCCGCAGCGCCTGCCACACGTCGGCACTGAACAAGCGCCCCGGCAACGTCGACCAAGGCGCCTTGATCAGCAGACCGACCAAGGGGACCAGCAGGAACGCCAGCCCGAGCAGAGCAGGCAGCAGGAGTACTAGGGGCAGCCGCCCGCTAGTACTCCTGCCACGACGACTCACGGTGCGCCGAAGCCTGCTGCGGTCAGGACCGCCTTGCCCTTGTCCGACAGGACGTAGTCGACGAACGCCTTGGCGCCGTCCGGGTTCGGAGCCTTGGTCAGCGTGGCGATCGGGTACTCGTTCACGGCCTTGCTCGACTCCGGGAACTCGATGCCGTCGACCTTGTCCTTGGCGGACAGTACGTCGGTCTTGTACACGAGCGCCGCGTCGACCTCACCGAGGCTGACCTTGGTCAGCGCCGCCTTCACGTCCTGCTCGAGGCTGTCCGGCTGCGCGGTGATGCCCGTTGCCTTGAACACCTTGTCGGCCGCCGCGCCACAGGGGACCTGTACGGCGCAGAGCGCGATCTTCTTGTTCTTGTCCGCGAAGTCCTTGAGCCCGGTGATCTTGCCCGGATTGCCCTTCGGTACGGCGATCTCCAGCGTGTTCTTCACGAAGTTCGTCGGCATGCCCTTGTCCGTGACGTCGTCCATGTTCTTCGGCGCCGCCGAGGCGAAGACGTCCGCCGGCGCGCCCGAGTTGATCTGCTTCGCGAGCGCCGAGCTTCCGGCGAAGCTGAAGGTCACCTTCACGCCGGGGTGTGCGGCCTCGAAGTCCTTGCCCAGCTGCGTGAACGTGCCAGTCAGCGAGGCCGCGGCGAGGACGTTCACCGTGCCCGACAGAGCCAGCGTGCTCGAGCCGGTCGACGGGGACGAGGACGCCGCCGGGGTGTCGTTGCCACACCCGGCCAGGGCGAGCGCGGCGACGGCGGCAAAGGCGGCGAACGCGGTACGGCGGAACATCAGGCCTCCGGGATCTCGACGACGACATGGGTGGATTTGATGGATGCGACGGCCACCACACCGGGCTCCAGGCCGAGCTCGTCGGCGGCCTCACGGCTCATCAGCGACACGACGCGGAACGGCCCGGCCTGCATCTCGACCTGGGCCATCACACCGTCCTTGAGCACCCGGGTGACGATCCCGCGCATCCGGTTCCGGGCCGAGGCCGCGGCGGTGTGACCCGGCTCCGGCGAGTCCGCCAGCTCCTGGGCGAACGTGGCGAGCGCTTGCCCGTCGACGGCCATCCGGCCGTTCTCCTGCTTCGACGGCAACCGGCCCTGATCGATCCAGCGCCGAACCGTGTCGTCGCTGACTCCCAGAAGCGCGGCCGCCTCACTGACCCGCAAGTTCGGCACGGCAGACAGTCTATCGCCGCAGATGCGGATTGATGCCAGGTTTTCCACAGTCGCGAAGCAGTGACGGAAAGTAGCGGCGATTCCTCGTAAGTTATAGGACATGAGCACATCGGCGATGCGGGACTACGTGGACGGGCCGCACAAGGCGGCGCGGGACGCCGTGCGGGCAGGGCTGGGCGCGCACGCTGACTTGGGTGACCTGGTGGTCCGGCTGCCGCGGGACGAGTATCGGGACCGGATCCTCGACCTGCTGCTGCAGTCGGCCGCGGACGGGCTGCCCGCGCGGGGCTATCCGAAGGAGTACGGAGGTGAGGCAGATCTGGGCGGATTCATCGCGGCGTTCGAGACGCTGGCCTTCGGCGACCTGTCGCTGATGGTGAAGGCCGGGGTGCAGTTCGGACTGTTCGCCGGCGCGATCCTGCATCTCGGGACGGAGAAGCATCACGAGCAGTATCTGGCGGATGCGATCAGCGGGCGGTTGCTCGGCTGCTTCGCGATGACGGAGACCGGTCACGGGTCGAATGTGCAGGCCCTCGGCACGACAGCGACGTACGACGAGGCGACGGGAGAGTTCGTCGTACACACGCCGTCGTCCGCGGCGCGGAAGGACTACATCGGTAACGCGGCACGTCATGGGCGGATGGCGGCCGTGTTCGCGCAGTTGATCGTCGGCGGCGAGCGCCATGGCGTGCACTGTCTGATGGTGCCGATCCGGGGTGCGGACGGGGCGGCGCTGCCGGGCGTGACGTTGTCGGACTGCGGGCCGAAGCTCGGGCTGAACGGGGTCGACAACGGGCGGATCGTCTTCGACCAGGTCCGGGTGCCGCGGGACGCGTTGCTCGACCGGTACGCCCAGGTCGATGCGGACGGCAACTACAGCAGTGCGATCGAGAATCCGGACCGCCGGTTCTTCACCATGCTCGGCACGCTCGTGCAGGGCCGGGTGTCGGTCGGCGGCGCGGCGATCAACGCGAGCAAGGTGGCTTTGACGATCGCGATCAGGTACGGCGCTCAGCGGCGCCAGTTCGGCGCTCCGGGAAGTGACGAGGAGGCGATCCTGCTCGACTACCGGATGCATCAGCGCAGACTGCTGCCGTTGCTCGCGCGGACGTATGCACTGCACTTCGCGCAGGCCGAGCTGGTGGAGGAGTTCGCCCGGGTGTTCGATGACGACCGGGGCGAGCACGACCGGCGGGCGCTGGAGGCGCAGGCGGCCGGGACGAAGGCGCTCGGGACCTGGCACGCGACCGAGACCATCCAGATGTGCCGGGAGGCGTGCGGCGGCGCGGGGTACCTGGCCGAGAACAGGTTGGCGACGCTGAAGGCGGACACCGATGTGTTCACCACGTTCGAGGGCGACAACACGGTCCTGCTGCAGCTGGTGGCGAAGGGTCTGCTGACCGACTACCGCGAGTCGTTCGGCAAGCTCGACCCGTTGGGTACGGCGAGGTTCGTCGCGGCGCAGGCGGTGGAGATCGCGGTCGAGAAGGCCGCGCTGCGTCCGCTGATCGAGCGGCTGCGGGACGTCGTACCGAATCGGAGTGATGCCAAGGATCCGGATGCGGGGCTGCGCGACGACGACTACCACTCGGGGCTGCTGCGGTTCCGGGAGCAGCACATACTGTCCGGGGTGGCGCGGCGGCTGAAGGCCGGGATCGATGCCGGCGACGATCCGTTCGACGTGTTCAACCGGTGCCAGGACCATGTGATCGCGGCCGGCCGAGCGCATGTGGACCGGATCGTTCTCGAGGCGTTCCAGACCGCGGTGCGGAACGCGCCGGACGAGATCCGGCCGCGGCTGCAGGATGTGTACGACCTGCATGCCCTGGCGACGATCGAGGCGGAGCGCGCGTGGTACCTCGAACACGGGCGGCTCTCACCGGGGCGATCGAAGGCGATCACCGCGCTCGTCAACGAGTTGTGCGCGGTCGTCCGTCCGGCCGCGGTGGAGCTGGTCGACGCGTTCGGCGTACCGGGCTCGGCGGTCGATGTGCCCATGGTTGTACCGTCACAGCATGAGTGAGCCGATCGAACCCGCGTCGGCTGCCGAGGCCGCCCGTGAACTCGCCCGGGTGCTGCTGGAGCAGGCTGACGCACTGGACCTGCACGACCTGCGGGCCACCGGCGCGATCGAGAACGTCCGGGTCCAGGCCCGAGCGCTCGCGGACGCGGTGCACGAACGAGGCTGGGGTGACATCTTCCTCGGGATCGACTCGTACGACCCCGACGAGCTGGACGACCTGCCCCTGGGGCCGGACGACTTCGACGACCCCGCGGACTACCGGGAGATCGTCGAGGGCGGTGCCCTGGACGACCTCGAGGAGCTGGAGGAGCCGCTGCTGCCGGAGAGCGGGGTCCGCCTCAGCTACCAGGCGCGGTACGACTACGTGGTGACCGATCCGGAGGCCTTCGTGCAGTACGTGCGGAGCCGCGCGGACGAAGCGCAGAACGACGAGGTGATCGACGACATCGAGGACGCGCAGTCGGCGTTCGAGCTGCTCTGCTATCTCGACGGACTGGGCTCGAAGGAGTACGAGTCGTTCGGGCTGATCCCCGGCGGCGGCGAGGAGTCCCACAAGATCGTCCAGTTCTCGCTGTGGGACCTGGACCCGACCCGGCGCGACGACACCTACCCGTACTAGTCCAGAAAACCAAGCCGGAAACAGAACCGCCTCGCTGTACTGGTCCCCAGCAGCACCAGTACAGCGAGGCGGTCTTCAGAAAGAAACGCCGACCGTGTCGGGTGTTTGTGGCCCCCCCCCAGGCGGCCAAAACCCCCCCCCCACCGCCCGGGGGCGGGTGTTTTTCCCGAGAGGGGAGCGGCCCCCAGGGGGGGGGGCCCCCCGG
>NZ_JBSGTS010000050.1:0-24078 GCF_053607525.1 Kribbella sp. NPDC055110 | reverse complement strand
CCAACGTCTCGTGGGCTGTTTTTTTTTTATAAGCGACCGGTCGCAGACCCCTGGCCCTCGTGTGGGCCCCGGGCCGCGCCGGGGCTGGGCGGGGCGGGGGCGGGGGGGTGGACACCCCCCCCCACACACCGGCCCCGGCACGACGGTCATTGCGTGATGAGCGACTGCAGCTTGGTCTGCAGGTCGGACAACGCCTGGTCCGGCGTCACCTTGGCATTCAGTGCGTCGTACGCCGCCGCCTGGATCGCGGCCGTCACGTCGCCGTACTTGACCACCCGCGGCCGCGGCTGCGCACCGAGGATCGAGGCCTTCAGCGGCGCCAGGTACGGGAACTGCTTGGTCAGTGCCGCGTCGTCGTACAGCGAGGCCCAGCTCGGCGCCTGCGACGTCTTCTCGATGTTCGCCTTCTGGCGCTCTTCGCTCGCCATGAAGTTGATGAAGTCGAGCGCGGTCGCCTTGTTCTTGGCGAACGAGCTGATCGCGTAGTCGTGACCACCGAGCGACGAGACACCCGGGCCGGTCTTGCCCGGCAACGGCGCGACCGCGAACTTGCCGGCGATCTTCGAGGAGCCGTCGGTCTTGTTCGCCAGCGAGTACACGTACGGCCAGTTGCGGTGGAAGAGCAGCTTGCCTTCCTGGAAGGCGCGGCGGCCCTCTTCTTCCTTGTAGGTGATCGCGGCCTTCGGGATGGCGCCGGCCTTGAAGGCGTTCACCAGTTCGTCCAGGCCGGCCTTGGCCTCCGGGGTGTTGACGTTCGGCTTACCGTCCTTGTCGACGATCACGCCGCCGGCCGAGTTGATCGCCTCGGCGAAGTTCACCGTCAGGCCCTCGTACTTCTCGTACTGGCCCGCGTAGCAGCTCATGCCCTTGGCCTCGGGCAGCGCGGCCACCTTCTGGCAGTCGGCGAGCATCTCGTCCCAGGTCTTCGGAGCCTCCGCGATACCGGCCTTGGTCAGCAGGTCCTTGCGGTAGTAGAGCAGGCCACCGTCGGAGGTGATCGGCACGCCGTACAGCTTGTCGCGGTACTTCGCCGTCTCCACCGTCGCCGGGATCAGCTTGCTCAGGTCGGGGACCTTGTCCTCGGGGATCGCCGAGACCCACTGGTTCGCGGCGAACTCCGACGTCCAGACAACGTCCATCGACAGCACGCTGTACGAGTCGGACTGCGCCTGCGCGTTCTGGATCATCTGCTGCCGCTGCGCGTTGGCGTCCTCGGGAAGCTCCTTGAGCTCCACCTTCTCGTTCGGGTGCGACGCATTCCAGGCATTGAGCTGGTTCTGCAGGTTTCCGGACGTGTCCTTGCCGCTGGCAAGGGTGATCGGCCCCCGGCCCTCGAGCGCTCCGGCCGAGCTGCCCCCGCCGCCGCTGCTTCCGTCGTCGCCACTACCACACGCGGTGGCGAGCAGCGCGAAGCTGCTGGCCACGGCCACGAAGGCCGTCCTGCGTGCGTGTGATCGTTCAAACCTCATCGTTTACCTGCCCTCTCCCGATGGGACATCGCTTGGTCCTGCGGTGACCGATCGCATTCCCCCACCGCACTGCGATCCGCCATGTCCGGACAGTAACCGAGATCGGGGCCGATGTGTTCTGAGCCACACACATGTTCCGTCTCGACGGTCTCTGAATCGGACAGCCGCATGGCTGTATGCGACCGCGTTTGGGAAGCCCGCACAACCGGGCATTTCCTAACGATTCGGTATTACCGATTAGTAACCTGTCTGAACCGGGCAAGACCGTTCAGATCGACTCCGGGCAGTCGTCATCACGCTCCGGAGCGGATTCGCGACTCCGCTAGGACCTCAGCCGGATCTCAGGCCGGGGAGGCCGACGCATCGCCGACGTTGCCCCGGACCCACTCGACGATCTCGGTGGTCGTCGCGCCCGGGGTGAAGATCTTGTGGACGCCGAGCTCGGCCAGCGGCTGCAGGTCGGCGTCCGGGATGATGCCGCCGCCGAACACCACGATGTCCTCGGCGTCCCGCTCGGTCAGCAGCTCGCGGACCCGCTTGAACAGCGTCATGTGCGCGCCGGACAGCACCGACAACCCGATCGCGTCGGCGTCCTCGGCGATCGCGGTCTCCACGATCTGCTCCGGGGTCTGGTGCAGACCGGTGTAGATGACCTCCATGCCGGCGTCCCGCAGAGCACGGGCGACGACCTTGGCGCCGCGGTCATGACCGTCCAGACCGGGCTTGGCGACGACAACGCGCAACGGGTTCGTAGCAGACATGTGGGCAGGCTAACCGCTGCGTACCTCACGGATAAGACACGGAGGCGTGTGTTCCCCCACACGCGGAACGGGAACCGGTTACCGTTGAAAGTGATCGGACCACCGGGGGGTCTGGTTTGGTGAGGAGGCGCGCATGACTGCATCGATGCCGCCACTCCGTCGCGGCTGGTCATGGGGCTGGGCACCATGACCAGCTGGCAGGACGACGTCCGCGGCGCACTGGACGGACTCGCGTACGGCGCCCGCTCCGCGCTCTCGCCGAGCGTGCTGCACGGTGCCGCGGTCGAGCTCGGCTGGCTGACCACACACCTGGCGATGTACCCGCTGGGCCTGGTGAGCAATACCCCTGCGCTGCCCTCGCGGCTGAACCTGACGGGCCTCGGACCGGCCCAGCGCGGTCTGCTGGTCAGCGACATCCGGGCCGCCGGTACGCCGATCCTGCTCGCGCACGGCATCATCGACAACCACACGGTCTTCGCGATGATGCGCCGGCACCTGGTGCGACGCGGGTTCAGCAGCATCCACACGTTCTCGTACTCGCCGCTGACGCTGGACGTACGCCGTACCGCTGAGCGGATGGGCCGCGAGATCGAGGCGATCTGTGAGGCGTCCGGATCCGACCAGATCCACGTGATCGGGCACAGCCTCGGCGGGCTGATCGCCCGGTACTACGTCCAGCGGCTCGGCGGCGACGCCCACGTGCACACCTGCGTCACGCTGGGGACGCCGCACCAGGGCACGCTCGCGGCCAAGCTGCTCCCGTGGCCGCTGGTGAAGCAGGTCCGGCCGGACAGTGATCTGATGGCAGAACTGGACGAGCCGGCGCCGGACTGCCGGACCCGGTTCGTCGCGTTCTACAGCGACGTCGACCAGTTGATCGTGCCGCAGCGGAGGGCCCGGATCAGTCACCCCGATCTGGTGGCGAGTAATGTCCGCGTCCACGGCGTGGGCCACCTGTCCTTGCCGTTCCACGGCGAGGTCGTGCACCGCATCACCGGCGTACTGGCCAACCTGGACGAAGAACCCAAAACTGCCTGACCAGGAAGCTTTCTGGGCGATTCGGGCCGATGCACGTGCAGCGGCTCATGCAAAAGTTTCGTGAAGGACCGGCCGAAAACGGGGTGGCGGGGTTTGTCACCTCGTGACCCTTCCGTTATGGTCTGTGAGTCCTCCCGGGGAATAAACCCCTCGAGAGGAGGAGAGAGCTTCCCCCTCGCTCTCCCCAAGCTGTTGCCCCACCCCTAGCCCCTCCCCTGTGACCGAAAGGCCACGTTGTGTCCCAGCACCGTGCCGCGGGAGACCGCGTCACGCCCGGCAACGCTGCGCGCAAACCCGGCGCAGGACGTCATAGTGCCAAGCATCGCGTCGCCAGGCGTAATACCCCCACCAGCTCCCAGATCGTCGGTCTGACCGCTGCGCTCGCCGCAGCAGCCGGTGCCGTCGGCTTCAGCCACAGCACGCTGGCGTCACCGACCCAGGCGAACTCCGCGGTGAACCTCGCCGCCCTCAGCCTGGACAGCGGGCAGCAGCTGTCGGGTATCACCACGGCACGCATCCAGGCGCGCCAGCTCGCCACCCGTGACTCCTCCCGGGTCCAGCTGGCCGACGCGACGACCACCAAGAAGCAGTCCGCCGCCGCCAAGCTGGCCCAGGCCCGCGCCGCGAAGCTGACCGCCACCCAGGCACTGACCGCCAAGCGCGCGAGCGCACTGGCCACCGCGAAGGCGAAGCAGGAAGCCGCCCAGCAGAAGGCCCGCGAGTCCGCCACCCGCTGCGAGATGATGGTCTCCGGCTACCACATCACCGCGACCTTCGGGCAGGGCGGCAACCGCTGGGCCCGCAACCACACCGGCACCGACTTCGCCGCCCCGACGGGCACCCCGATCGGCGCCGTGATGAAGGGCGTCGTGATCTTCGCCGACTGGGCCGGCCCGTACGGCCGTCAGGTCCAGGTCCGGCACGAGGACGGCACCGTCACCTGGTACAACCACATGTCGAAGTTCAGCGTGTCGGTCGGCGAGACCGTGTACGCCGGTGACCAGGTCGGCGCGGTCGGGATGACCGGTAACACCACCGGCCCGCACCTGCACTTCGAGGTCCGGCCGGACGGCGGCGAGCCGATCAACCCGATGCCCTGGCTACGCGACCACTGCGGCCTGAACCCGTAATACCCGCGCACCGCGCCACGAGAGCGCTCGCGGTGGGGAAAGAAATCGTCTCTCAGTGGCGAAAAGTTACCCCGCTTCCCCGGTCGATCAAGGCGAGCGCCCTGATCGACACCGGCGAGTACGAGCGACACGCGGTCCGGGGAGTCCTACCCACCTGAAACGACCAGCAGAACTCCCCACACGACCGTGTCAGCCGACAACCTCGACGAGGTTGCGGCGCGGACCACTAAGCTGCGGCGCATGCGTCCGGCAGTTGCTGAGGTTCTGCACTTCTCCGAGGATCCGACCATCGAGATCTTCCGCCCGCACGTCGCGAAGACAGCGCAGCAGCGCACGGCGTACGTCTGGGCCGTCGGCCACGACCGCGCGCCGGACTACTGGTTCCCCCGCCAATGCCCGCGAGCGATGGCCTGGGTCGGACGGAGCACCACTTCTGAGGACCGCGACCGGATCATCGGCGTCGGCTCCGGATCCCGCGTGCACGCGGTCGAGTACGGGTGGCTGGATGCGATGCGCTCCGTCGAGCTGTACGCGTACCGGCTCCCAGCCGACGTCTTCGTCGAGCACGACGCCGCCTTCGTCGCGACCACCGACGTACGACCTCTGGGTACGCCGGAACGGGTCGGCGACCTGTTCGCGCTGCACGAGGAGGCCGGGATCCAATTGCGGGTCCTGCAGCGGCTGCACGGCTTTTGGGCCGCGGCTACCACCAGCACTCTCGAGTGGAGCGGTATCCGGCTCCGGAACGCCCGGCCATGACGTACGGCGAGGTCGGCGAAACGGCCTGGGGTTGGGTGCTGGGCCAGGTCCGGTGGGACGACGACGGCCCGTGGATCCCGGACTTCGGTGACAGCGATCAGCCCGACAAGTACGTCGAGGGGATGCACAGCGGCGTCGGCGGTCTGGCGCACGTGCTCGCGGAGATCCGCCTGACCCGGGAGTGGACGGATGCCGAACGGGACCTGGCCACGGGTATCGCGGAGCGTCTCCGTGCCGCGATCCCGACCACCACGTGCAGCACGTTCTTCGACGGGCTGGTGAGCTCGATCGGTGTGTTCACCGCGCTCGGCGAGCCCGGCGCGGGGGCGGCGATCGACCGGGCGCAGGAGCTGGCGACCGCCGACGGCTGGCATGAGAGCTTCCTGGACGGCGATCAGTACCTGCCGGGCGCGGTCGCCAACGACGTCACCTTGGGCACCGGCGCGCTGTTGCTGGGCGCCCTGTGGGCCGTCCGGCACGGCGAAGACGGCACCGCGCTCGCCAACCGGGCCGCGGACCTGCTGCTCGGCGAGCAGGAGGAGCTGCCGACCGGGATCAACTGGCAGTTCGTGTCCCGCCGGTTCCGCACTGACGAGCCGACCGAGATGCCGAACTTCTCGCACGGTCTCGCGGGGATCGCGGCGGTGCTCGCGGTGGCCGGCGTGGAACTCGGGCGATCCGAGCTCGTCGACGTGGCGCGGCGCGGGGCCGAACACCTGGTGACGCTCGGCATCAACGACGACAAAGGCTTCCGCGTGCCGCGGGTGATTCCGTGGGCGGAACGGCACGGCGACGAGTACACGTTCAACTGGTGCCACGGCGGTGTGGGGACCGCGGCGACGTTCAGTGCGCTCGAGTACGCCGACGTACCGCAGATCGCCGGTGAGACGCCGCAGACGTGGCGTCGCAGGTGTTTGGACAGCGTTCGGTACTCCGGCATCCCCGAGCGGCTCCATCCGGGTTTCTGGGACAACGACGGCCGCTGCTGCGGTACGGCGGGTGTCGGCGACGCGTTCCTCGACGCGTGGCGCCACGACGGCGACGAGCGGGACCTGGAGTTCGCCGTACGGATGGGTGACACGCTGCTCGGCCACGCCTACCCGGAGGGGTACTGGCGGTTCGTCGAGCACCGCAACGAGGATCCGTTGCTGCGGCCGGGCGTCGGGTGGATGCAAGGCGCGGCCGGGATCGCGGCGTACCTGTTCAGGCTGCAGCGGGTGCTCGGCGGCGATCAGCGTGCCGTCGAGCGGATGGAGAACTGGTTCAGCGCTGCCAGACCTCGGCGGTCGTGAGGAACGCCGACGAGCCAGGCCGGTCCGGTGAGCCGTCGACCTGAACGAAACCGGGCACCGAGGCGCCGCCGATCGAGACCGTCGCGGAGCGGACCGGGGCGATCACCAGGCTGAGGCTGTGGTTGCCATCGGCAAGCTGGAAGTTGTCGGTCGCGAACAACCGCCGGTCCAGTACGCCGCTCATCTCGATCTGGATGTCCGCGGCCTTCGCGCTCAGGCCGTCGGCCAGGTTCATCGAGACCTGCACCAGGTCCCGTTCGACGGCCGGCTCGTGCCACGGCAGGCCCTGGACCTCGAGGAACGAGCGGACGAAGTACCGCTCCAGCCAGGAGGCGAGATCGACGTCCTCGGAGACCACACGGACGATCCCGTCGAACCACAGCACCACCGCCGTACCCGGGCCGCGGATCGACCAGTCGACCATCCAGATCGACGCGTACGCCGTCACCTTGCCGAACTCGTCGAACAGCCGCAGGCCAGGATTGGCTCCCGCCAGGATGATCCGGCGGTTACTGGCCGACGACTTGGACATGGGTGCGCTTCCCGGGAGGGGGCCGAAGATCCTTGATTGTCTCAATCTCTGCGTCAGATGCAACGCGAACATCCAAAAGCTTGACTTGGATCTGTTTACGGCCGCCACGGATGGGCGCGCTCGGCGGCGGCGATCGGGTCGTCCGGCCAGACGATCGGGTGCGTGGCGACACCGGCGCGGCCCGGCAACGCCAGCGCGGAATCGACCGCTCCGAGCAGGGCCTCGGCGGTCACAGCCGGGGAGTAACGCTCCGTGATCCAGTCCCGCGCCGCACGGCGGACGGGGTCGTCTGCCGGTACGTCGACCAACTCAAGGGCCTGATCCGCGAGCAGGTGCGGTCGGGCGTCGTCGATTCGCCAGGTTCCGGGGGCCTCGAACAGCTCCTCGCCGCCACCGGCGGGGTACCCGACGACCAGGCAACCTGCGGCGAGTGCCTCCGCGACCGGCAGGCCGAATCCTTCGGAGATCCCCAGAGCGACGAACACGGAGGTCCGGCCGAGGGCCTCGACCACCTGGCTTTCGCTGAGCTCCGCGAGCACGGCCAGGTGGACTCCGTCGGCTCGCGGGTCGTTCCGTAGCAGGCGTTCCAGGACCGACGCCTCGAGCGGGCGACGGCGCGGCATCCAGGCGATCTGGCGGGTGCGCGGCCCGGGCCGGAATAGGTCGATGTCGATCGGGTTGGGCACCAGGCGGACCGGGAGTTCCGGGTGCAGCCGGCCGAGCACGTCGTGGCTCTCCTGCGACACGGCCCAGACCTCCGGCGCCGGGTCCCAGCCGGGGTATCCGGTGGTGTCGCGCCACGACCAGAACGTCAGGAAGTGGTTCTGGTTGAAGATCACCTTCCGTACGCCGGGTGCGGGATCCACCCCGGGCAGGAGGTACAGCTCAGGTACGACGAGCAGGTCGTCGGCGCCCAGCTCGAGCTGGTCGTTGCCGAGGATCGGCGCGGTCGTCTCGAACCAGGGCAGCCGATAGCCCGGCGTACGGAACCACAATGCGGCGTCGATCCCCGCGGCACGCAACAGCTCGACGTGGCTGGCCTGGACCCGGATCCCACCGCCCGGAGAATCAGGCTCCTTGACGGCGTAGACAACCCGGGCGCTCAGACCTTCTCCACCGGCGCGCCCACTCTTTCCAACTTCTTCTGCACTAGATCTTCTCCACCGGGGCGTAGCGCAGCAGGAGCCGCTTGACTCCCTCCGACCCGAAATCTATGTCCGCCTGGGCCTGCTGGCCTTCGCCGCGGACCACCACGACGGTGCCCATCCCGAAGCTGTCGTGCACCACCCGGTCGCCCGGGTTCAGGCTGATCACCGGCTTGTCGGACGCCGTCCTGCGGGCCGGCTCGTAGCGGCTCGGGATACCGCTGCCGCGGGTCGTCCCGGTGCCGGACCAGCGGGTGATCGCGGACTCGTCGCGACGCCAGTCGAGCAGCTCGGCCGGGATCTCCTCCAGGAACCGCGACGGCGGGTTGTGCTGCGGAGCGCCGTACGCCGAACGCACCGCGGCACGGGAGATCGCCAGTCGTTGCCGGGCCCGCGTGATCCCGACGTACGCGAGCCGGCGTTCTTCCTCGAGCTCCTTCAGGTCGGTCAGCGACCGCGAGTGCGGGAAGACGCCGTCCTCCATACCGGTCAGGAACACGACCGGGAACTCCAGGCCCTTCGCGGTGTGCAACGTCATCAGCGTGACGACGCCGCCGTCGTCGGCCGCGTCCGGGATCTGGTCGGCGTCGGCGACCAGAGCGACCCGCTCCAGGAACGCCTGCAGGTCGGCGGCCTCGCCGGCAGCGGTCCGCTCTTCGACGAACTCGCGCGCCACCGAGATGAACTCGTCCAGGTTCTCCAGGCGGGTCTCGTCCTGCGGGTCCGGAGACTTCTGCAACGTCTCGTAGTACCCGGAGCGGTGCAGCGCGACGTCGAGGATGTCGTCCGGCGGGGCGCCCGAGTCGACCATCGCGGTCAGCTCGTCGAGGATGTCCACAAAGGCCTGCACGGCGTTCACCGAACGCGACGCCATCGCCGGCGCCTCTTCGGCCCGGCGCATCGCCGCTGCGAACGAGATCCGGTCCCGCTGGGCGAGCGCCTCGATCGCGGCCTCGGCCCGGTCGCCGATCCCACGCTTCGGCTCGTTCATGATCCGGCGCAGCGAGACGGTGTCCTCCGGGTTCACCAGCACGCGCAGGTACGCGAGCGCGTCGCGGACCTCCTTGCGCTCGTAGAACCGGACGCCGCCGACCACCTTGTACGGATGGCCGGTGCGGATGAAGACTTCCTCGAACACCCGGGACTGCGCGTTCGTCCGGTAGAACACCGCGACATCGGACGGCTTCACCCCGTCGGCGTCGGCGAGCCGGTCGATCTCGTCGGCGACGAACTGCGCCTCGTCGTGCTCGTTGTCCGCGACGTACACCGCGATCTGCTCGCCCTGGCCCTGGTCGGACCAGAGGTTCTTCGCCTTACGGCCCTCGTTCCGGCTGATCACCGCGTTGGCCGCGGTCAGGATGGTCTGGGTGGAGCGGTAGTTCTGCTCGAGCAGGATCGTCTCGGCGCCGGCGAAGTCCTCCTCGAACGCGAGGATGTTGCGGATCGTCGCCCCGCGGAACGCGTAGATCGACTGGTCCGAGTCGCCCACCACCATCAGCTCGGCAGGCGGCGCGGTCGGGCCGTTCTGATCGGCCGCGTCCTCACCGCAGAGCTCACGGATCAGCGTGTACTGCGCGTGGTTCGTGTCCTGGTACTCGTCGACGAGCACGTGGCGGAAACGGCGCCGGTAGTACTCACGGACCTCGGGGAAGGCCTGCAGCAGGTTGACCGTGGTCATCAGCAGGTCGTCGAAGTCCAGGGCGTTCGCCTGGGCGAGCCGCTCCTGGTAGATCCGGTAGCACTCGGCGTACGTCTCCTCGAGATGGTTCTCCGCCTTCGAGGCCGAGGTCTCGTGGTCGATCAGCTCGTTCTTCTGGGTGCTGATCCAGTTCAGCACGGCGCGCGGGTTGTACCGCTTGACGTCCAGGTCGAGCTCGCGGCAGACCAGCGTCATCAGCCGGCGCGAGTCGGTGTCGTCGTAGATCGAGAACGTCGAGTTGATCCCGAACCGCTTGATGTCGCGGCGGAGGATCCGGACGCACGAGGAGTGGAACGTCGAGACCCACATCAGCTTCGCCCGCGGGCCGACCAGGTCCACGACCCGCTCGCGCATCTCCGCGGCGGCCTTGTTGGTGAACGTGATCGCCAGGATCGAGCCGGGGTGCGCGTCGCGGGCCGCCAGCAGGTAGGCGATCCGCCGCGTCAGCACCCGCGTCTTCCCCGACCCCGCACCGGCCACCACCAGCAGCGGCTTGCCGGCGTGCACCACGGCGGCGCGCTGCTGCGGGTTCAGCCCCTCGAGCAGCGCATCCGGGTCGGTCCGGGACGTCTTCGGCTCCTCCAGCGGCACCGGGAGCTCATCAGGCGAAAACAAAGTGGTCATCACCTAACACCCTAGGCGCTCCCCCCGACAGTTACCGAAAACCGGGTGCGGCACCTAGGACGACTGGCGGGTGAGGTGCAGTACGACGGGTGCGGCCGCGCCGAGCCAGTGCATCTTGGCGTTGTGGTCGTCGTACGTCGTGACGCGCAGTCCGGGGACGCCTTCGATCGTGCCTTCGTAGTCCTTCGCGGCCAGGTGGGCGACGACGTCGGCGAGTTCGGGCCCGTCCATCCACTCGATGCGCGCGAGGTCGGGGCGCGCCTGCCACATGTCGACCCACGCGGCCGGGTCCTCGCTGAACAACGTCGTACGCAGAATCATCGACACCGCACCGAGCAGCGTCGCGGCCGGCGTGGCCGTCAGTTCCAAGAGGGTGCGTTCCTGCTCTGACAGATCGTCGGTCAAAATCACTCGCAGGAGACTGCCACAGGTACCGCTTTGCTGTGGGCAGACTTGCCGTCAGCAGAAAAGCTGGGACGGGGCCGTTCGCCAGGTCAGTGTGGATGACATGGCAGAAGACATGAAAGCGCCGTTGTTCAACGAGTCCGCCCGGCAGCGGCTGCTCGGGCAGCGGATCGTCGTACTGGACCGAGTCCTCGACGACGACCTCGGGACCCTGCTGGCGACCCAGATCCTGACGCTGGCGGCCGAGGACCCGGAGACCGACATCGCGTTCTGGATCCACTCGCCCGGCGGCTCGGTACCGTCGATGCTCGCGATCCGCGACGCGATGCGGCTGGTGCCGTGCGACGTGTCGACGCTGGCGATCGGGCTGGCCTGCAGCGCGGGGCAGTTCCTGCTGTCGGCCGGTACGCCGGGGAAGCGCTACGCGATGCGGCACGCCCGCATCCTGATGCACCAGGGCTCGGCCGGCATCGGCGGATCCGCGGCGGAGATCGAGATCCAGGCCAATGACCTGCGGCACATCCGCGACACCGTACTCGGACTGATCGCCGAGGACACCGGCCAGCCGTTCGACATCGTGCACGAGGACTCGCTGCACGACCACTGGTACACCGCCGACCAGGCCCGCGAGTACGGCTTCATCGACCACATCGTCGAGTCCTTCGACCAGGTCATGCCCAGGAAGAAGGTGGCCGCATGAGCAGTTACACGATCCCGAACGTGATCGCCTCGCACCCGCGCGGCGAGCGGATCATGGACGTCTACTCGCACCTGCTGACCGAGCGCGTCATCTACCTCGGTACGGCGATCGACTCCGGTGTCGCGAACGCGATCATCGCGCAGTTGCTGCACCTGGAGACGGACAGTCCCGAGGCGGAGATCAACCTCTACATCAACTGCGAGGGCGGCGACATGTCCGCGATGCTCGCGATCTACGACACGATGCAGTACATCCAGTCGCCGGTCGCGACGTACGGCGTCGGGCAGGCGATCTCCGTCGGCGCGGTGCTGCTCGCGGCCGGTACGGCGGGGCGTCGCGCGCTCCTGCCGCACGCGCGCGTCGTACTGCATCAGCCGGCCGGCCGCGGTCAGGGCACGATCCCGGACCTGATCCTGCAGGCGGACGAGGTGGTCCGGGTCCGCGGGCAGGTCGAGGAGATCCTGGCGCGGCACACCGGCCAGACGATCGAGAAGTTGCGGCACGACACCGATCGCGACCACGTCCTGACCGCGGAAGGTGCCAAGGAGTACGGCATCGTCGACCTGGTGATCAACGAGCGCACCCCGGCTCCCGTGCTCACCTAGTCGGCGGCCTCCAGCACCGCGTCGGCGACGGCGGCGTGGTGGAGGAGGTCGGGCTGCGGGCGGCCGACCCGGTTGGTCAGGTACGCGTACGCGATCCTGCGATCCGGGTCGGCCCACCCGAGACAGCAGTTGCTTCCGTTGTGGCCGAACGTCCGCGGGCTGCTCAGTGAACCCAGGGACGATACGGCCCCCTCCATCCACCGCGGTCCACCCAGCTGGAAGCCCTGAGACCACCGGACCGGCGCCCGCGCCACCGGGTCGTACTCGCCCTCACTCGTCGGCTCGAGCGCGATCGCGAGCGACTCGGGCCGCAGCAGCCGGTCCTCCAGCAACGCCTGGTAGAGCGCAGCCAAGTCGCGTGCTGTCGTCGAGATTCCAGCGGCAGGTACGACGGCCTCGCGCGTACTGCGGCGGTTCACGACAGCCTGGATGAACGGCCCGACCGGACCCGTCGCGCGAATCGGGACGTGCCGGTCCCAGAGGTCGTCGGGCAGGCCGAGGTACGTGTCCGCGACGCCGAGCGGTTCGAGGACGGAACGCCGTACCAGCTCGTCGATGGGCGTCCCGGTGCAGCGCCGTACGACCTCGCCGAGGATGAACCCGAACGCCAGCGGGCTGTACGCGACGGTCCCGATCGGGTGGCGAGGCTTCACCTCCTCGATCCGGCGCAGCGCGCGGTCCCAGTCGGTCATCGCGCGGACCTCGCCGACGTACGAGCCCGCATGGGAGACGCCGGACCGGTGCCGCAGTACCTCGCGGACGGTGATCTCGCGTTTGCCGTTGCTCGCGAACTCGGGCCAGTACGCCGCGACCGCGTCGTCGAGATGCAGCCGCCGGGATTCGACGAGTTGATGGATCACGATCGCGACGTACGGCTTGCTCGCGGAGAAGAGCCAGAACAACGCGCTCGGTGAACACCCGAAGGAGCGGTCGACCACCGTCCGGCCGTCCCGGACGACGCACAACTGCGCGACCCCTCCACGCGCCTCGACCAGGCCGATCGCCGCGGCGAGACGGTCGTTGTCGAAGCCGGCGTCCTGGGGGTCGCAGACCCCACCGAACTCCATGAGTCCACTGTGCCTGCCCAGGCAAACCAGCACGGCAAACGGCTAGGGTCTGGCTGTGAGCGTGCCCGAGGCGAACCCGCGACCAGACAACGAGATCGAACGCATTCTGGTGGTCGTCGCGCATCCGGACGACATCGACTTCGGCGGCGCCGGCACCGTCGCGTTGTGGACCAAGGCCGGTATCGACGTCCAGTACTGCATCGTCACCGACGGGCAGGCCGGTGGTTTCGAACCGGATCGGGACCGTGCCGAGATTCCCGCCGTACGACGGGCCGAGCAGACGGCCGCCGCGCAGCACGTCGGCGTCCGCGAGCTGCATTTCCTCGGGTACGAGGACGGGTCCGTCGAGCCGACCGCGGAGCTCGTCCGCGACATCAGCGAGGTGATCCGCAAGGTGCGCCCGCAGCGGCTGCTCACGCAGTCACCCGAGCGTTCGTGGCATCGCCTGCAGGTCTCCCACCCCGACCACATGGCCGCCGCGGAGGCGACCGTCCGCGCGTTCTACCCGGCCGCCGGGAACCCGTACGCGTACCCGGACCTGACCGAGGAGGCGTGGGAGGTCGGCGAGCTGTGGATGATCGACCACCCGGTCGCGAACCACTACGTCGACATCACCGACACGTTCGACCAGAAGATGGCTGCACTGATGTCGCACACCAGCCAGCACCGCGACCCGGACGGCCTCCGCACCGGCATCCGGCGCAACTTCGCCGCCGTCGCCACGGCCGCGGGCTTCCCCGCCAACCATTACGCGGAAGCCTTCACCGTCGTCCGGCTCTAATGGGTTTGCCTGGCGGGCGGCGCGACCTGCAAGGTGCAGCCATGACGATTTCTTATGACGTGACCGGGGACGGCCCGGATCTGCTGCTCGTGCATGCGGGCGTGGCCGACGCCCGGATGTGGGCCCGGCAGGTGGAGGAGCTGAAGTCCGCCCATCGGGTGATCACCCTGGACCTGCGCGGCTACGGCCAGACGCCGCTCGTACCGAAGTACTCCGACGCGGGTGATGTGCTCGCCCTCCTCGAAGAGGTCGGCGCGCGGGACGTGGCGGCCGTCGGAGCGTCGTACGGCGGGTACGTCGTACAGCAGGTGGCGAGCCGGAAGCCGGAGCTGTTCTCGCGGCTGGTGCTGCTCTGTGCACCGACCGACAACGTGCAGCCGGACGACGAACTGCGGGCGCTGTGGGCCGAGGAGAACAAGCTGCTCGAAGCCGGCGACGTCGACGGGGCCACCGATCTGACCGTACGGCGCTGGATCGGCCCGGACGCGGACGACGAAGCCCGCGAACTGCTGCGGGGGATGCAGAAGCGCGCGTACGACGTACAGCTGGCCGCCGGTGACGTGGACAACGAGGAATGGCCGGTCGAGCCCGAGAAGATCGCGGCGCCGGTGCGATTGATCACCGGCGCCCACGACTTCACGTTCTTCACCGACAGCGCGGACTACCTGGCCGAACGCCTCCCGAACCCGGAACGCGTCCACCTCCCGTGGGCCGGCCACCTGCCGACCCTCGAGAGGCCTGCCGAGGCACTAGGCCTGATCGGCTAGCGCACCCATCGGGTCCCAGGCGGGAAGGACGATCGGGGCCTCGTCCAGGCGGGCCTGCAGGTCGGCCGGCAGTGCGGACCGGCGTACGGCGACCTCGAAGACGTGCTCGCCGAACCACGAGTCGTTCATGGTCCAGAAGCCGCTGTCGGCCTTCTCGTCACCCCAGCTGTTCTCGACCCGCCAGCGGCGCGGCTTGCCGTCCACCACGTCGACGCCGGTGAACAGCATCGCGTGCGTCATCAGCGTCTCGTGGTGCACCAGCCGGTCGGCCTTGTCCAGGGTGAACTCGGTGTCGTAGACGGCGCCGTAGTCGTACAGCTTGGCGTCCCAGAAGCCGAGGTCGGCGTTCATCTGCTTGCCGACGTCGCAACCGAACCAGACCGGCTCGCCGCCGACGATCGCGTCCTGGGTGAGCTGCTTCATCAGGTCGATCTCGACGTTCAGGTACACCACCGGCGGGGCGTCGATGACGTTGCCGAGGAAGTCGACGGTGAAGGTGCGGCCGACCGGGCTGGTCTTCCGCGGGTCGTGCACGAGACACACGTACTCGTCGACCGGCAGCTGCACGTACGCCGCCGCGAACTCGGTCGGCGTCGTCCAGCCGTCGCGGTGGAAGCCCTTGTCGGTGTCCTTCCACTGCCACAGGAACTTCTGCGGCGGCGTACCTAGGTGGATGCTCAGCACCCGGTGCACGGTGGTCAGGATCTCGCGCTTACGCTCGCGGCGCGCGTCTTCGGTGTCGAGCGCCCGCAGATCGCGCGCGCCCTGACGAAGCAGCTTGCGCAGGGCGTCGTTCAGCTGCGCGGTCGCGGACGAACTCTCGGTCTCCGGCATCGCCGACTTCGGCACCAGGCCATGCTTCTGGACCAGCGCGACGAACATGTTCCACTGGCCGCCGTCGCCGATCGGGTCCGACAGCAGGTGCGCGACGGTCCGGTCGTCGGCATCCCGGTCGGAGGTCTCGATGATCGCCTCGAGGAAGAAGTTCGAGCGCTCGAACTTGTCCCAGAACAGCAGGTAGTTCTGCGAGAACTCGAAGTCCTTGACCCCGAGCTTGTCGGCCGCGCCGGCGCGGAGCAGGTTCAGGCCGGCGAACAGCCAGCACCGCCCGCTCTTCTTCTGATTGGTGACCTTCCAGTCGTCCAGCAGATTGGACACCGAATGGTCCATCGACGTGACGACCTGGCGATCCAGGGCGATGCTGTTGACCGGCGTCTGCGTGACGGCGTTCTGCATCACCCGGTACTGCGGGTTCGACGCGAACTCCTTCTCGAAGAGCACGAGCTGATCGGCTGTGAGATTCCGCTCCATAACAGTCGACGGTATAACAGCCGCCAAGCCCGGGCCGAAGGATCGGAGTGGCGAATCGATGCCCTGGCCGAAACGCGCCACCGGTGCGACCTTGCGCTACGCTAGTTGAAAACGACATTCAACAAAGGAGGCCGTCATGGCCCGACGTCCGGTACCCACCGGCAAGCGCAAGCCGAAGCAGAACCCGCTGGACCGCGACGGCATCACCTACATCGACTACAAGGACACCGCCCTACTGCGAAAGTTCATCTCCGACCGCGGCAAAATCCGCTCCCGCCGCGTCACCGGCCTGTCCGTCCAGCAACAAAAACAGATAGCCCGAGCCATCAAGAACGCCCGCGAAATGGCCCTCCTCCCCTACACCTCCTCCGGCCGCTAAGTGCTGCGCGCCGCAACTTCCCCGGGCGGCGGTCGGTCTGGTCGTGTGGGGAGTTCTGCTGGTCGTTTCAGGTGGGCAGAACTCCCCACACCACGCGGCGCCGCATGTGGCCGTCGAGCCTGAACGGACTGACGCCGACCGTCGCCCGGCTCATACTTGGGGAGTGTCGGAGATGGACCTACCTGAGTTCGTTCGCGCGCAGCGGCACGCGATCGAGGTGCTGCGCGGGGGCGGGGCTGTTGTCGTGACCGGTCCCGGTCCCTTGACGTACGGCGTCGTGGCGCGCGACGCCCGTTCGCTGAATCTCCTGACGGGTCGCCCCGTCGACCATCCGGTCGCGATCTCGGTCCACTCGGCCGCCGCGCACGATCAGCTGTTCCGGTACCTCGATCTGCGGAGCGACGCCCTCGCCACCGTCGATTTCGCGCTCGCCGAGCGCATCGTCGTACTCGCGCCGATCCGTTCGGACCCGACCATGCCCGAGTGGCTGGCGCCGGCGATCGAGGACGGCTGGGTGCTGTTCTTCGATGGAATGTGGGGTCCATTGGTGTACGTGTGGGAGAGCCACCCCTTCCTGTATGGAAGTAGCGCGAACCGCCCCGGCGACGCACCGGTCCTCTCAGCCGCCGAAGCCCGTGCGCGATTTCCAGCCGGCACGGTGATCATCGATGCCGACGGTGACCGTACGCCGACCGCGGCAAACGGAACCGCCACGACGATCCGCGTCGATCCGGACGGCCGGCTGACCCTGCATCGATCGGGTGTGCACGAGGAACTCGTGGGTGGATCCGACGTACTCCTGGACCGGCTCCGCGAGTTCGAATCAGCGATCGCGGTACTGGACGGATCGGTCGCTACGCCGTTGGGCAAGACCTATCTGTCGACCGCGGTGGTCGAGGACGGCGTACCTAAGCAACTGGTGCCGAAGACGCGGATCCGGCTCGAGTTCGCGCGAGTGCCCAACAAGAACGCGGACGGTCCACGGGTGTACGACGTCCTGCGGGCCAACGTCGGGTGCAACAGGCTGGGCGCGGTCGTCGCAGCCGGCGAACTGCTGACCGACGGGAACCTCTGGATCGAAGGATTCGGCGGCACCCAGGTCGGCTGCCAGCCCCCGCTTCGGGACCAGGAGGAATGGCTGAAGACATTCCTGATGAGCAACCCGTTCTGGCGACTCGACGGGGACGAACTCACCCTCACCTCAGGCAGTACGACGATCACACTGCTCGACCGGAAGATCGCCGAACCGGACTTCCCACTCGACGGGACCAGGTGGAAGATCGTCAGCACCATCACCAACGCCGACGCGCGCCATCACCGCTATCACGCCGAGCCGGCGTGGATCAGCTTCGACAGCGGGCGCCTGACCGGCTGGACCGGATGCAACGAACTGTCCGGCACCGTCACCCGCAACAACACCGAACTGACCTTCAGCGACGTCACCACCACCGACCACGCCTGCACAGGCGAAACAGCCGACGTACAGGCTGCAATCCTGGCCACCCTCGGCCCCGCAGTCACCTACACCATCGAACACAACCAGCTGATCCTTCTCGCCCCGTCCGGCATCGGCCTCGACCTGAAAGCGGCTAAGCCAACTGCTCGTACAGGACGCGCGGCCGCGACCGCGTGGGGGTGATTACACGAGGCGGCGGTCGGTGGCCCAGCGGGTTAGTTCGTGGCGGTTGGAGAGTTGGAGTTTGCGGAGGACGGAGGAGACGTGGGTCTCGACGGTCTTCACGGAGATGAAGAGTTCGCGGGCGACTTCCTTGTAGGCGTAGCCGCGCGCGATCAGGCGCAGTACCTCGCGCTCGCGCTGTGACAGCCGGTCCAGGTCCTCGTCGACCGAGGCGATGTCGATGGCGCCGGAGAAGGCGTCCAGGACGAACCCGGCCAGCCGCGGCGAGAACACCGCGTCGCCCTCGGCGACCCGGTTGATCGCGTCGACGAGTTCGGTACCGGAGATGTTCTTGGTCACGTACCCGCGGGCGCCGGCCCGGATCACACCGATCACGTCCTCGGCGGCGTCGGACACCGACAGCGCGAGGAACTTGATGTCGGGGTGCCGCTGGTGGACCTGCTTCATCACCTCGGTGCCACCGCCGCCGGGCAGGTGGACGTCGAGGAGTACGACGTCCGGCTCGGCGCCGACGATCGCCTTGACGGCGCTGTCGACGTCGGCTCCCTCCCCGACGATGTCGACGGCGGTGCCGATCTCGCTGCGCACCCCGGCCCGGAACATGTCGTGATCGTCGATGACGACAACGCGCCTGCTGCTCATCTGTCCATCTCCAGTCGCACTTCGGTGCCTGTCTCGGGATCGGACCGCACCGTCGCGCGTCCGCCGTGCCGTTCCATTCTGCCCATCACACTGTGCCGCAGGCCGAGCCGATCGTCCGGGACCTCGTCGACGTCGAACCCCTTGCCGCGGTCGCGGACGAACATCTCCACCCGGTCGCCGTCCACCTCGACGAACACGTCGATCTTCGCAGCACCGGAGTGCTTGGCGGCGTTCACCATCGACTCCCGGGCGGCCCGGACCATCGACGCGAGCGGTTCGGTCAGGTCGCAGTCGCCGACCGTGACGACCTCGATCGGTACGCCGTGCGAGTCCTCGACCTCGGCGGCCGCCTGCTTCGCCGCGCCCACGATCGTCTGGTCGGCGTCGTGTTCCTCGTCGTACAGCCAGGACCGCAGCTCGCGTTCCTGCGAGCGCGCCAGCCGGGCCACCGACTTCGGGTCCTCGGCCTGCTTCTGGATCAGCGCCAGCGTCTGCAGCACCGAGTCGTGCAGATGCGCGGCCATGTCGGCCCGCTCCTGCGACCGCACCCGCTCCGCACGCTCGGCGTTCAGGTCCCGGGTCAGCCGGTGCACCCACGGCCCGGCGATGACGCCGATCCCGACCACCGCGAGCAGCAGCGCGATCAGTACGTCGCCGACCATCGAGAGCCGGCCGTTCTGCACCAGAAACAAGGTGACCGCGGTGCCGAGCAGGACCAGTCCGACGGCGATCCGGATCAGCGACTTCCAGCCGCCTTTGCCGAGCACCAGGCCGATGATCGGGACCCGCACGTCGCGCGCCCACTTGTCCTTCTGGCTCTCGTCCGCCTGCCGCCAGATCAGCGCCAGACCGGTCGCGGCGAACACGAGCGGCCAGAACAGCTTCCCGGCGATGCCGAGCCCGGCGACCTGCAGCAGCAGGACCAGGCCGATGCCGATGGCCACCAGTGCGGGCAGCTGCCCGCGGCTCTTCTCCCGCTTCCGCTGCCTCGCCTCGGCGACCGGCGGCGCCGGCTCGTCGGTGCGCAGGCCCTTCCGCGTGTGCGCGGCCAGCCCAGGCGCATCCGGCATGGTCTCCGGCGCGAGCGGCATCAGGAACCACAGGGCCGCATAGATCAGTACGCCGAAGCCGCCGGACACCGTGGTCGCGATCAGCACCAGCCGTACGACGGTGTCCGACACGCCGAGGTGGTCCGCGATCCCGCCGGCCACACCGGCAACGACGCGTCCCTCGGTACGCCGGTACGCCCGGCGGGCCGGCTCCGCGGCCGGTCGCGGCGGCGTGGACGAGTACGCCGTACCGCCCGAGCTCGACTGCTGCTGGTTGCCCATCCGCGCGGCGTAGGCGGCGTACGGGCCTTGGTACTGTCCCGGGCCTTGCGGCCCCCAGCCCTTGAAGCGCCACTGGTCCTGGTTCTGGCCAGGCGGCGGCTCGGGTGGGGCTCCGTTCGCGGAGGACCCGCCCGGCGGCGCGGCTGCTGGCTGGCTCATCACAACGATCGTCACATGCGGACAGGCCCGACACCAGCAGGCTTGTCCCGGGCCGTCTCCTCAGCGGCCGCCCGCCAGGCTCAGGGTCGGCTAGGGGACAACCCCGAAATCCGATCGATTCGGGGGGTCATCAGGGTGCATCCCCGATGTTCCACACCAGAGTTGGTGTGAGTATCGATGGCATGGAGCAGAACCAGAGTGGACCCGCCGGGTTCGACCGCAACCGCCTGCAGAACCCTCAGAGCTGGCGGCGCAGCAGGTCGGACCGCTGGGTCGCGGGTGTCTGCGGCGGCATCGGCCGCGCGCTGAACATCGACCCGGTGCTGGTCCGCGTGGTGATGGCCGTGCTGATCATCAGCGGTCCGGGCGTGATCTTCTACATCGCCGCGTGGGTCCTGATGCCCGACGAGGGCAGCGACCGCTCGGCCGCGCAGGGCGTGCTCGGCGACCGGGTCCGGACCGACCACCCGTGGTTCTGGCCGATCGTGATCGGCGCCTGCGTGTTCATCGCGATCGCGATGATGTCGTCGTTCAACTTCGGCCGCTTCATCCCCGGCCCGCTGATCGTGGTCGGCGTCATCTGGCTGATCGCGAAACAGCGCAAGGGCAACAACAAGCCCAACGGGCAGGGCCAGCGCCCGCAGGACACGGTGCCGCCGAGTTCTCCGGCGTACTCCGGTCCGCAGCAGACCACGGCGTACACGCCTGTTCAGACCGACCCGTCTGCTCCTCAGGCGGGTCCGTCGTCCTCGGCCACACAGCGACCCCAGGACCGCACCGTCGAACCGGTCCAGCCTGTGTGGACCGAGGACGACCCCCTCGGCCTGTACGTCGACGAGCCGGCCGGCCGCACCTCGCCGGTCGCGAGCGCCCCCGCCGGACCGCCCGCGAAGGGCATGCGCGGGATCAAGTCGATCATCGTCGTCCTAACCGGTCTCGCGATCGGCATCGCCGCGCTGGCGGGTGCCCCCACGGCGACCATGCTGATCATCGGCCTGGCGACGCTCGGCGGCGGCATGCTGCTGGGCGGGTTCGTCGGCCGCACGCTGGCCCTGCTGCCGCTCGGGATCCTGCTGGCCGTCGGCGCCGTGGCGAGCACGGTGTTCCCCGGGGTGCCGCGCAACTTCGCCGACACGAACTACGTCGCGCCGGC
Source organism: Kribbella sp. NPDC055110 (assembly GCF_053607525.1). NCBI lineage: Bacteria > Bacillati > Actinomycetota > Actinomycetes > Propionibacteriales > Kribbellaceae > Kribbella > Kribbella sp. NPDC055110. The sequence continues at coordinate 2,690 of NZ_JBSGTS010000050.1, read as the reverse complement.
CAGCCAGACCATCACCGCGACCGGGACGAGCTACCAGTTCGACGCCGGGTCGGTGCATCTCGACCTGACCCAGGCGAAGTTCGGCCCCGGCGCGAAGGTCGAGGTGCACGGCGGCGCCGGCGAAGTGATCGTCAAGCTGCCGCAGGACGTGGACGTGCAGGGCACCCTGTCGACCGAGATGGGAGACGTTGCCTTCCTCAACGAGCACCAGGGCGGCCATAATGCCGAACTGAAGCTCAACGACCTCGGCACGGACGGCAAGGCCGGCCCGCAGCAGGTCACCCTGGACCTGGACCTCAGGCTGGGCAGTATCAAGGTGGAGCGCCAATGAGCCAGCAGCGGAAGACCAAGCCGGACGTGCCCGGCGTGGTGGCCGGCACGGTGCTGACCGGCGCTGCCACGATCTGGATGCTCACGGACAACGGCGTACTGCAGGCCGACGACCTCGGCGTCACCAGCGCTCTCCTGCTGGTCACCGCAGGCCTCCTCGGCCTGGCCGCCTCGCGCCGCGTCTAACTCACTGGGTACGGCGTCCCCGGCCACATCCGCGGATCCTCGACGACGCCGGACCTCCTGTGGCGCCGCCCTCAACCGACGTACCGCTCCCCAAACCAGTTTGGGGAGCGTCTGCGCACAGACCGGGGAGTCCTACCTCCCGATCCGGGGAGACAGGATTCCCCAAACCAGTTTGGGGCTCACAAGGAAGTCATGCCGCCGCACGGGATGTACGACGCCTCCACCTGGCCTCACGCCACTTCCCGGAACATTTTCGTCACCGGCTGACAGTTTTGTTCCGCACACCACCACCCACGGGATCGGTCACGGGCGGTCGCCGACCGGCGGGGCGATGGTGGGGAGTGGGGACAGGCGTTGGTGGCTGGGGACAGGTAATACCAGGTGCCGGCCCACCATTGCCTGTTGCACGGCCCTGGGTCGGGCTGATCATTCCCCGCATACGCCGGCCAACTCGACCATCTCCCGAGCCGTTGCCGGGGCTTGCGGGGCCCTGAACAGGCTATTGCCTGTCCAAGCCCATCACGTCCTGTTCAACGAGCGGCCGCATCGCGTCGCGCCTAACTCGGTGGACGGTGGGTACGCCGATTTTCTAAGCTCCATGCTGTGCCCAGCCCGGAGGCAGACAGACCGTAACCACCGGCCGTTCCGTGTAATTCACCCCGGAACCGCCGGAGACGACTCATACCCGTCTTCTCATGGTTGCGGAGCATTTCCATGCCTTTCGTGCTGTATCTGCTTGGCCTGGCCGTTTTCGCCCAGGCGACCTCTGAATTCATGCTCTCCGGGCTCGGCCCGGACATCGCCCAGGACCTGGGCGTCTCGATCCCCACCACCGGCTGGCTGACGTCCGGGTTCGCACTCGGCATGATTGTCGGCGCCCCGGCCGTCGCCGCGCTCGGCGCCCGCTGGCCGCGCCGCCGGACCCTGCTCGTGACGTTGACCGTGTTCCTCGCGGTGCACGTGGTTGGCGCTCTGACCAGCGACTTCACCGTTCTGCTGGTCACCCGGGTCCTCGCGGCGCTCGCGAATGCGGGCTTTCTGGCCATCGCGCTCGCCACTGCCGCCGCCCTGGTCCGTTCGGACGCGAAGGGACGCGCGACGTCCGTCCTTCTCGGCGGTACGACGCTCGCGTGCATCGTCGGCGTACCGGCGGGTGCCGTGCTCGGCCGGTATCTCGGCTGGCGGTCCGCATTCTGGGCGGTCGCGATCATCTCGCTCCCGGCGCTGCTCGGGATCCTGCGCTCTGTCCCGGACCGCGCGACCGGGCCGGCGACCATCGGGCGATTCATCGTGACGCCGCGACTCGCCGTACTGCTGCTCCTCGGCGCCCTCGTGAACGGCGCGACGTTCTGCTCGTTCACCTACCTCTCGCCCGCGCTCACCGAGGTCACCGGGCTCGGGGTGGGATGGGTCCCGGTCATGCTCGCGCTCTTCGGGCTCGGCGCGTTCGCGGGCGTCACGATCGCCGGCCGGTACGCCGATCGTCGCGACGACCGCCTCGTGCTCGTTGCGGGCGGCATCTTGCTGCTCGGGTGGTGCGTGTTCGCCCTCAGTGCGGCGTACGTCGTACCGACCGTCGCCCTGGTCCTTGTCCAAGGCGCGCTGTCCTTCGCGGTCGGCTCCACGCTGATCTCCTACGCCCTGTACGCCGGCACCGAGTCCCCCGTCCTGACCGGAGGGCTGGCCACCGCCGCCCTGAACGTCGGCGCCGCCGCCGGACCGCTGCTCGGCGGGCTCGCGATCGGCACCGGAACGTTCCGCGGACCGCTGTGGATCAGTGCGGCCCTCGTGGGTACGGCGCTCGTCGTGGGAGTGGCCTCCATTAAGCTTGTGGATCGCGAGGGGCCCGGGTGAAGCGGGTCCCGTGGTTGAGGAGTTCCGATGGTGCGCGGCACCGTGAAGTGGTTCAACGCCGACAAGGGCTACGGTTTCCTGGCCGTCGACGGGCAGGACGACGTGTTCGTGCACTGGAGCAAGATCGTCTCCGACGGGTACCGGACACTCGAGGACGGCCAGCACGTCGAGTTCCAGATCGTCGACGGACCCAAGGGCCGCGAGGCCGACGCGGTCACTCCGATCTGAGAGGACGTCTGGGGACTCTGCGCCGTAGCGAGCAGGTGCTCGGCGGAGTGCCTCGGCGAGCGGGAGCGGAGGGGTCGATGTGGTTTCATCGT
>NZ_JBSGTS010000049.1:13549-26821 GCF_053607525.1 Kribbella sp. NPDC055110 | reverse complement strand
TGAGACGGTGTACGCACAGGCGCGTTCACGCTCAGGTGCACTACCCGGCCACTCGACACCTCCTGTCGAGCGTGCACATCACACCAAGCCCGGCACCACCCTGGAACCCGTCGACCACCCACACGTCAGTCACAAGAGCCGGATATCCCCTGGTGTTGTGGGTTCTCCCCTCTAACACCAACGGAGAAGGCACAACACCGACGGATATCCCCTCCTGTTGGGGTTCTCCCCTGGTGCACCAACGGAGAACCCACGACGCCAGGGGATATCCCCCGTTGGGTGGTCGGTGGGACAGGGTGGGGGCGGGTGGGGAAGCTGTTGGTGACCGCCCACTCGTTGGGCGGAGGGTGGTGTGGACGGGGCGGATTGGGATACGGTTGCCGTCGTTACTTAACCGGTTCGGCTTATCAATCGGCGTTGACCCCAGGGCAGCGGGTGAAGCGCCGCCGACAAGGAGAAACCATGGTCGCAAAGGACCACCTGTCCCTCCAGCTGTACACGGTCCGGGGCAAGCTCGAAGAAGACTTCGACGGCACCCTGGCCCGGATCGCGGAGATCGGCTACACCAAGGTCGAGCCCTTCGGTGTCACCGCCTTCGCGGACCGGCTGGCCGAGGCGCTGCCCAAGCACGGACTCTCGGCTCCGACCACCCACGCCGGCCTGCTCCGCGACGACAGCGCCCCGATCTACGCCGCCGCCGAGCGGCTCGGCATCACCACGGTCATCGACCCGCACACCGACCCGGCGCGCTGGCAGTCGGCCGACGAGATCAAGGTCATCGCCGACGGCCTGAACAAGGCCGCGGTCGAGGCCGCGAGCCACGGCATCACGGTCGGGTACCACAACCACCACTTCGAGCTCGAGTCGAAGATCGGCGGCGTGCACGCGCTGGAGATCCTGGTGGACAACCTGTCCGACGACGTGATCCTCGAGGTGGACACGTACTGGGCCGCGGTCGGCGGCGCCGACGTACCGGCGCTGCTGAAGAAGTTCGGCGACCGGGTCACGGCGATCCACGTCAAGGACGGCGACGGCACCCTGGACAACAAGGCCCAGGTCGCGGTCGGCGACGGCAGCATCGCGGTCCGGGACATCCTGGCCGCTGCGCCGCAGGCGCTGCGGGTGGTCGAGCTGGACGACTTCTCCGGCGAGATCCTCGACGCGGTGGCGGGCAGCTACGCGTTCCTGACCGGAGAGGGTGCACCTGAATGACGGCAGTCGGTGTTGGCGTTGTCGGCGCCGGGGTGATCTCGGACGCCTACATCAAGAGCATGCAGAGCTTTCCGGACCTGAAGGTCGTCGCGATCGGTGACCTGCGGCCGGAGGCGGCCAAGGAGAAGGCCGAGCAGTACGGCATCGAGACCCACGGGGGTCCCGAGGCGGTGCTGAACAACCCGGACGTCGAGATCGTGGTCAACCTGACCATCCCGGTCGCGCACGTCGAGGTGGCCCTCGCGGCGGTTGCCGCCGGCAAGCATGTCTGGAGTGAGAAGCCGTTCTCGCTGGATCAGGAGAGCGGCCTGAAACTGCTGGCGACGGCACAGGACGCGGGCGTGCGGCTGGGTTGCGCACCCGACACGATCCTGGGCCCGGGTCTGCAGGAGTCCCGCCGGATCATCGAGCGCGGCGACATCGGTACGCCGTTGACCGCGCTCACCCTGATGCAGTCCCCCGGTCCGGAGTCCTGGCACCCGAATCCGGCGTTCCTGTTCCAGGAAGGCGCGGGTCCGCTCTGGGACATCGGCCCGTACTACCTGACCACGCTGGTCCAGCTCTTCGGTCCGGTCGCCGCGGTCGCGGGGCTCGGCTCGAAGTCGCGGGAGAAGCGCACCATCGGCTCCGGTCCACTGGCGGGAACCGACTTCGACGTCACCGTGCCGACGCATGTCAGCGCGATCGCGAAGTTCGAGTCGGGTCAGTCGTCGCAGAGCATCTTCAGCTTCGACTCGCCGCTGCCGCGGGCCGGGTTCGTCGAGATCACCGGCTCCGAGGCGACACTCGCCGTGCCGGATCCGAACGGCTTCGACGGTGCGATCAAGATCCGTCGTCGCGGTGCGGAGGACTGGGAGACGATCGCCGAGACGAAGGCGGTCGCGCAGCGCGGTACCGGCGTACTCGAGATGGCGCGCGCCATCCGGGCGGGCCGGCCGCACCGGGCGACCGGGGCGCTGGCGTTCCACATCGTCGACGTGATGGCCTCCATCACCGACTCGATCGACACCGGCACGTTCGTGGACGTGAACAGCACGGTCGAGGTCGCTCCGATCCTGCCGGACGACTGGGACGTCACCGCAGCCACGCTATGACCAACATCCTCCTCGATCCCCGGCGGACCGTCGTGTTCGCCGGGGACTCGGTGACCGACTGCGGCCACCGTACCGACCCCGACGGCCTCGGCAACGGGTACGTCCGCAGCCTGTACGACGATCTCGGCGAAGGCCGGCCGGTGATCGTCAACGCCGGCATCAGTGGCAACCGGGCGGTCGACCTGGCCGCCCGGTGGGCCGCCGATGTGCTGGCCCACGACCCGTCGCTGGTGTCGATCCTGATCGGGATCAACGACACCTGGCGGCGGTACGACGAGGACGACCCGACGACACCTGAGGACTTCGAGGCGTCGTACCGGGCACTGCTCGACCCGCTGTCGTGTCCCGTGGTCCTGATGGAGCCGTTCCTGCTGCCGGTGAAGGACGGGCAGGACGAGTGGCGCGAGGACCTGGACCCGAAGCTCGACGTGGTCCGGAAGCTGGCCGTCGAGTACGGCGCGATCCTGGTGCCGACCGATGTCGAGCTGACCAAGCAAGCCGTGTCCGTCGGAGCGGCAGCGCTTGCCGGCGACGGCGTACACCCGTCCGCAGCCGGACATCGTGCCCTCGCCGATCTGTGGCGACGGTACGTCCTGGACGCCTGACGTTCACCGCTCCTCGTTTCGCGGGGAGCGGTGCTGTTCTACTAAACCGGTTCATCTCTGGAGTCCGACTGTGACATCACTCAAGACCTTCGACCTGACCACCGACGGCGGTGCTGCCTGGACCGTGCAAGCCGTCGACGGTCCGGCGCCTGACGGCCTGATCGGTCGCGCCGTTGCGGCGACCGTGCCGGGCGAGGTGCATCTCGATCTGCTCGCCGCCGGTGAGATCCCGGACCCGTTCGACGGCGACAACGAGTCGCAGCTGCACTGGATCGGCCGGACCCGCTGGAAATTCCAGACAACGTTTCCCTGGGTTGCCGATGGCAACGAGCGGCAGGAGCTGGTGGCCGAGGGTCTGGACACGGTCGCGACGGTCACGCTGAACGGGCAGGAACTCGGCCGGACCGCGAACCAGCACCGCTCGTACCGGTTCGATGTCACCGGCGTACTGGTTGCCGGGGACAACGAGCTGGTGGTCGAGTTCGAGGGTCCGGTGGCGGCGGCCGAGGCGGAGCGGGCGAAGGTCGGTAGCTGGCCGCACACCAACCTGCACCCGTACAACGAGCTGCGCAAGATGGCCTCGAACTTCGGCTGGGACTGGGGTCCGGACGTCGCCACCGCGGGGATCTGGCGACCGATCCGGATCGAGTCCTGGTCCGGCGTGCGCATCAACTCGGTCCGCCCGCTCGCGGGCGCCGACGGTGTCCTCAACACCTTTGTCTCGCTGGTCTGGACCGACACTGCCGCCGAGTACGCGAGCGTCGCCGTGGAGGTCGGCGGCACGACGCAGTACGCGAGCATCAAGCCCGGCACCGACACCGTCGTCCTCACCAACCGGGTCCCCGCGGTAGACCTCTGGTGGCCGCGCGGATATGGCGAACAGCCGTTGTACGACGTGACGGTGACGCTGGCCGACGACACGTGGACGGGCCGGGTCGGCTTCCGGGACATCACCGTGAACGTTGCCCCGGACAACGACGGTACGCCGTTCGTGCTGTCCGTGAACGGCAAACCGATCTACGTCCGCGGCGCGAACTGGATCCCCGACGACGCATTCGTCACGCGGCTGAACGCGGACACGTACCGCGCCAGCATCGAGGACGCAGTCGACGCCGGCATGAACCTGCTGCGGGTCTGGGGCGGCGGAATCTACGAGAGCGAAGACTTCTACGACGTCTGCGACGCGCTCGGAATCCTTGTCTGGCAGGACTTCCTGTTCGCGTGTGCGGCGTACTCCGAGGAGGAGCCACTCTGGAGCGAGGTCGAGGCCGAGGCTCGCGAGGCCGTCACGCGGTTGAGCCGGCACGCCAGCCTCGCGGTCTGGAACGGCAACAACGAGAACATCTGGGGGTACGTCGAATGGGGCTGGCGGGTCCCGCTCGCCGGGCGGCCGTGGGGCGCGGGGTACTACCTCGATCTGCTGCCCAAGATCGTCGCGGAGCTCGACCCACGGACGCCGTACTCGCCCGGCAGCCCGTACTCGTTCGACCAGTTCATCCACCCGAACGACGACCGGCACGGGACGATGCACATCTGGGACGTGTGGAACCAGGTGGACTACACGACGTACCGGAAGTACAAGCCGCGGTTCGTGTCGGAGTTCGGGTTCCAGGGGCCGCCGGCGTGGTCGACACTGACGTCGGTCGTGCACGACTCGCCGCTGGATCCTTACGGCGAGCAGATGCTGGTGCACCAGAAGGCGTTCGAGGGGAACCTCAAGCTGGAGCGCGGTCTTGGCGACCACCTGCCGGCCTGGAAGGACATCGACGACTGGCACTGGACCACGCAGCTGAACCAGGCGCGGGCGGTTGCCTACGGCATCGAGCATTTCCGCAGCCTCTTCCCGCTGAACACCGGCGCGGTCATCTGGCAGCTGAACGACAACTGGCCGGTGGTCTCCTGGGCGGCCGTCGACGGGCACGGGATCCGGAAGCCGTTGTGGTACGCGTTGAAGCGCGTGTACGCCGACCGGCTGCTGACCGTGCAGCCTCGGGAGAACGAGCTGGTAGTTGCCGCGCACAACGACACCGATTCGGTGTGGTCAACCGAGGTGACCATCACTCGACGGTCGATCGTGGGCGACGGGGTGCTGGCGCGGGAGACATTCGGCGTGGAGATCGCGGCTCGGTCGGCGGTGGTCAACGAGCTGCCCGAGTCCGTCACGGTCGCAGAGAGTCCCACGAAGGAGTACCTGGAGGTGCGCGCCGCTGACGGCGTCACGGCGTACTGGTACTTCGTCGAGGACACCGAGCTGCAGCTCGCGGGCAACGCCTACACCGCCGAGGTCACGCCGACCGAGAGCGGGTACGACGTGACGGTCACCGCGACCGCACTGGCGAAGGACCTGGCGCTGTTCCCGGACCGGCTGGATGCGGCGGCGCGGGTCGACTCGGGCCTCGTCACCCTGTCCGCGGGCGAGAGCCACACGTTCCACGTGACGGGCGCTGCCGCTCCGGAGCAGGTCGACGTACCGGTGCTGCGCTCGGCGAACGACCTGCTGAACTGATTTACGTCGAGACCTTGACTAAAGGCGGGGCGGGACCGTTACTTGGGGGTGATACCTCAAGGTCCCGCCCCACCTCGGAGGTCTTGCCGCCATGCGCTTCATCGCCGTCGTCCTGCTGAGTTTCACGTCGCTTCTCGTCGCTCCGGCGACCGCATCCGCGGCATTGCCCGCCTGCCAGCACTTCTACACCGGACCGATCCCCGACCGACCAGTCTCCGGCGGCCACGGCAACGGCACGACAGCACCGCCGTACGACGTCAGCGGCCGGCTGCCTGCGCCGAGCGGGATCAACGGCGGTCTCGGTACGGACGGGAAGGTGACGTTCACGTTCAACCGGGTGGCCGGCGCGAAGGCGTACCGGGCGTTCCGGAACGGGCAGGCGCTGCAGTGGATCAGTGACTGGGGTCAGCCGACGCTGCAGGTCACTGACGCGAGCCCGTGCGACGGTGCGCACTACCAGGTGTACGCGATGACGGCCGAGGACACTGCGGCGTCGTCGATCGGTCAGATCAGTACGTCGTACCGGCTGGATGCCTCGAACCGGTTGGCGTACCGGATGCCGGCCGGGACCACGTTGAACTACCGCGTCTCGGCGTACAACGACGTCGCGCAGACCGCGCTCGGCTACAACGCGGGCACCGGTATCTGCGCTGTGGACGCCCGGATCATCCCGTGGGGTACGCGGCTGTACGTCCCCGGCTACGGCCACTGCTACGCGGCCGACATCGGCAGCTGGATCAAGGACGACATCGTCGACGTGTGGTTCCCGCCAGGCCCGGACGCGGACAACTGGGGCATCCAGCGACTCACACTGACCGTAGAGTGAGGGCGTGACCTGGGGGAAGCGTGTAGCTGTCGGTGCGTTGCTGCTGGCAGCTGTTGCCGGGTGCGGTGACACCAAGCCGACGGCCGGAGTGGTCAGCGAGACACCGCAGCTCCAGCCGACCACGCTCAGACCGTGGAAGCCGGGCAGGCCGACGGCGACGCCGGTCCGGGCACGGCCCGGTGCGTCGAGCAACGCTCAGGTGATGCCGGTACTCGACCACGGGCCGCGGGACAAGAAGCGGGTCGCGTTGACGTTCGACGCCGACCTGACTGCGCTGATGCGTCGCCGGTTGCTGAGCGGCAAGGTGCACTCGTACTACAACAAGCCCCTGGTCGACGAGCTCCGAGCGATGCAGGTGCCGGCCACCATGTTCCTCACCGGGATGTGGATGGAGCAGTACCCCGACATCACACGACAGCTGGCCAACGACCCGTTGTTCGAGCTGGGGACGCATACCTACGACCACCGCGGTTTCACCAAGCACTGCTACACCCTCGGGACAGTGCCGCGCGGTCAGATGCTGGCCGACGTACGGCGGGCCGTCGTGCAGCTGGACCAGCTGGATCCGCACGCCACCAGGTGGTTCCGCTTCCCCGGCGGCTGCTACGACGCCACCGCACTACACGAGCTGGCACCGGCCGGTGTCACAGCAGTCGGTCTGGACGTGCCGGGCGCGGACGGGTTCGCCAAGTCAGCGCAGCCGATCGTCAAGCAGGTCCTGGACCACGTGCAGAACGGGTCGATCGTCGTACTCCACATGCACGGCGGCGACAACGCGCCGTACACCGCCCAAGCAGTAGCCCCCATAATCCGCGAGCTCCGAGCCCGCGGCTACGAACTGGTCACCGTGACGCAGTTGGTCAGTCGACGTTGACTGCTACGTATTTGACGTCCAGGTACTCGTCGATGCCGATGGTGCCGCCTTCGCGGCCGAGGCCGGACTGTTTTACGCCGCCGAAGGGGGCGGCGGGGTTGGAGACGATGCCCTGGTTGAGGCCGATCATCCCCGCCTCGAGGCGTTCGGACACCCGGAGCGCGCGGCTCAGGTCCTTGGTGAACAGGTAGGACACCAGGCCGAACTCGGTGTCGTTGGCCATCCGCACGGCCTCGTCCTCGGTCTCGAACGCCGTCAGCGGTGCGACCGGCCCGAAGATCTCCTCCTTCTGCAGCCGGGCGGTCCGCGGTACGTCGGCCAGCACGGTCGGCTGGAAGAAGTACCCCTTGCCCTCGGCAACTGATCCGCCGGTCAGCGCGCGGGCGCCGTGCGCGATCGCGTCGGCGACGAGGTCGGCCACCTTGTCCCGCTGCAAGCCGTCGATCAGCGGGCCGACGTCGACACCGTCCTCGGTGCCGCGACCGACCTTCAGCGCGGACATCCGCTCGGTCAGGCGGGTCGCGAACTCGTCCAGCACCGACGACTGCACGTAGATCCGGTTGGCCGCCGTACAGGCCTCGCCGCCGTTGCGCATCTTGGCCAGCATCGTGCCTTCGACGGCCTTGTCCAGGTCGGCGTCCTCGAACACCAGCAGCGGCGCGTTCCCGCCGAGCTCCATGCTGGTCCGCAGCACCTGTTCGGACGCCTGCTCGAGCAGCTTGCGGCCGACCGGGGTCGAGCCGGTGAAGGAGAGTTTGCGGGCCCGGCCGTCGCGGATCAGCGGCTCCATCACGCCGCCCGCGTCGTGCGTGGTGACCGCGTTGAGCACGCCGGCCGGGAGCCCGGCCTCGGTCATCAGCTCGGCCAGCTTGAGCATCGACAGCGGCGTCTGCGCGGCCGGCTTGATCACCATCGTGCAGCCGGCCGCGACCGCCGGTCCGATCTTGCGGGCACCCATCGCGGCGGGGAAGTTCCACGGTGTGATCAGCAGGCACGGGCCGACCGGCTGGCGCATCACCAGGAAGCGGCTCGCACCGTTCGGCGCGATCTGGTAGCCGCCGTCGATCCGGACCGCTTCCTCGGCGAACCAGCGGAAGAACTCGGCCGCGTAGGCGATCTCTCCCTTGGACTCGGCGACCGGCTTGCCCATCTCGAGCGTCATCAGCAGCGCGAGGTCGTCGACCCGCTCGGTCATCAGCTGATAGGTACGGCGGAGGATCTCGCCGCGTTCCCGTGGTGCCGTCGCGGCCCATTCGGCCTGCGCGGCGACCGCGGCGTCCAGAGCAGCCATGCCATCGGCCGGGCTCGCGTCCGCCACGTCACAGAGCGTCGTACCGGTGGCCGGGTCCTCGACGGCGAGGGTCCCGCCGCCGTCGGCTGCGACCCACTTGCCGCCGATGAACAACTCGGTCGGACAAGACTCGACGACTTCGCGCTCTCGGGACATGAGCCTGCCTCTCAACTAGTCGGCAGTACCCAGACTAGGCCGTGGCGGTGAGGGGCGGTGCGGACCTCGGGACTGTGCGGACGACCCGGGTCAGGGCGGCTGCGACGTTGCGCAGGATGGATGAGCGGATCAGTCCGTCGAAGGCCAGCGGGACGAGCATGATCTCGTCCGCGGTCGTCGCGGCGACCAGCTCGCCCAGTGCGGCCGCCACGGTCGTACGGGAGCCGACGACGTGCCCGGGATAGTCCAGCAGCCGTTCGGCTCGGCCACGCTCGCGTCCGGTCAGCGGGGGCTCCAGCAACGCCACCAGGTCCCTCGGCGACGTGCGCGGTCCCGCAGCGGCCAGGCGGGCCTGCACCCGGACATACTCCGCGAACCGGATCACCGCCTCCTCGTCCGAGTCCGCTGCCACCACTCCGACCGTGGCAGCGATGTACGGCCGCGTCTTCGGGCCGGACGGCTCGAAGTGCTCGCGGTACGCCGCCATCGCAGCAGCTGTCGTCTCCGCCGCGCAGTGATGCGTGAGAAACAGAGGAAGCCCACGTGCGGCGGCTGTCATCGCAGCAGCCGGGCGATCGGCCAGCACGAACACAGGTGGCGGCTGTCCGGCCAGCGACAGCCGTACGTCGCCTACCGGCGCACGTCCTGGCGTTCCGTCGCCCAGGAAGCCGCACAACTCGTCCAGCCGCTGCGGAAACGTGTCACTCGCGCCGCCGGCGAGTGCAGCCGCAGTACTAGGTGCAACGCTGCTTTGCTCTGCCACACCGAGGTCGATCCGACCCGGGTACGCCGCGGCAAGTGCAGCGAACTGTTCTGCCACGACCAGCGGCTGGTGATTGGTCAGTAGGATCCCGCCGGCTCCCAGCCGGATGCGGTCCGTTCGTGCCGCCAGGACGGCTGCCAGCACCGCCGGTGCGGCACCGCCGACGCCTCGGACACCATGCTGTTCTCCTATCCAGAACCGGCGGTACCCGAGGTCATCAGCGGCCAGTGCGACCTCCGCCGTTTCCCGGAGCGCGGCCGCAGCCGACTGACCGGGCAGCTGCGGTACGACGTCCAGCACAGAGTGAGCCGAGACAGGCAGACCGGGAACGGGTGGAGTGAGCACCAGCCCACCGTCGCAGCGACAGGCCCGATCCGCATGGGGGTTCGGCCCCCAACTTCCCTGCCGCCTGCCCCCATCCGCAGGGGGTGTTTCCGCGGGGTGAATCTGGGTGTCCGGTGCTCTTGTTCCGGACGGTACTGCGCAGGCATCGTTCCGGTCTACCGGCCTGCTGCCACCACGGGCCGTCTATGTGCTGACTACAGCGAAAATATGGGGGCTGAGTACCCATGCCCGCACCCAGGGCTCGGTGGCAGCCTGAGCGCGTGCTCAACTCCGCGATCCGCACCGACCAGCCAGACATCTGGTGGTCCGCGGGCCTGCGGCCGCACGAGCTGATCCACGCCCTCACCCGGTCCGCGCCGGCCTGGGCCGAGTACGTGGAGCGCAGTACCTCTCTCCCACCGAGCGCGCCTGCCGCCGGTCGAGACCCTGCAGGGACCGGTGTCACCGGCGGCCACACTTCAGGTGGGGCGGCCGAGGCAACGGGTGGGTCCGGCACGGACTGGCGGCAGGCGCTCATGCGTTGCCTTGCACCCCTGCTGGATTCGGCCCGCCAGGACCTGGCCGCGGCCGGCCATACCGGAGCCGTCAGCGAGGAGTTCCTGGACCGGCTCGGCCTCCAGCTGGTGAAGCTGGCCGCGCGGACCCTGGTCCTGGAGCTCGCCCGGGCCCGCGACCGCGGCGAGCTGGCCGGTGACACCCCCGCCGCACGTTTCCTGGACTTCACCCACCGGCTGGTCGGAGGGAGCGAGCTGGCGGAGTTCCTGGCCACGTACCCGGTGCTGGCCCGGGTCCTGGGCGAGTCGTGCCGGCAGAGCCTCGAGGGACACCTCGAGCTACTGGCACGGCTCGCCGAGGACCGTGAGTCACTCGTCACCGGACTGCTGGACGGCCGGGACCCTGGTGCCCTGACCGCGATCGAGCCCAGCGGCGACCCGCACCGCGGCGGACGCTGCACCGCGATCCTCACCTTCGCGGACGGCCGGCGGTTGATCTACAAGCCCCGGCCGCTCGAGCTGCATCGGCACTTCAACACCTTCGTGGACTGGCTGAACACCAAGGCATCGCTGGGCATCCGCACGGTCCGGCTGCTCCCCCGTGACGGCTACGGCTGGCTGGAGTACGTCGTCCACGAGGCGTGTTCCGACCCGGCCGGGGTACGGCGGTTCTACCAGCGGCAGGGCGCCTTGCTGGCGTTGCTCTACGTGCTCGACGGCACGGACATGCACCTGGAGAACCTGATCGCCGCGGGCGACCAGCCGGTGCTGGTGGACGTCGAGACGCTGTTCCACCCCAGTCCGGTGCCGGTGTTCGCGTTGACCCTCGATCCAGCGCACCGATCGCTCGTCGGATCGGTGTACCGCACGGCGCTGCTGCCGCTGCTCGTGCCGGGTGAGCACGGTGTCACGGACCTGTCCGGACTGGGCGGGCATCCCGACTCGGTCACCTCCGCGAGCGTGGCCGACTGGGCCGACGCCGGTCTGGACTCGATGCACCTGGTACGGCGACCTGGGCAGACCCGGAGCGCCGCCAACCGTCCGATGCTCGACGGACAGCTGATGGAGCCGCGGGATCACGAAACCGCCCTGCTCACCGGATTCCGGGCCGCGTATGAGGCGATTGCCCGGCACCGTGACGAGTTCCTGGGGACGGACGGGTTGCTCGCGGCCTGTGCTGCCGACCAGATGCGGGTCGTGGCCCGCCCGACCAGCCTGTACCGGAGCCTTTTGGACGAGTCGACGCATCCGGACGCGCTGCGCGACGCGGCGGGCCGCAATCAGCTGCTCGAGCTGCTGTGGGACGCGGACGAGTCGCTGCAGGCGATCGTCCCGTTCGAGCTGGCCGACCTGTGGGCGGGCGACATTCCGCTGTTCACCGCTCGCCCGGACAGCCGGGACGTCTGGGCGTCCGACGGCACGCGTGTTGCCGATGTCCTCGCCACCGAGGGCCTGGCCGCGGTCCAGGCGAAGGTCGCGAGCCTCGACGACATCGACGAGCACCGCCAGACGTGGCTGATCTCCGCATCGCTCGCCGTGCGCCCGGAGCCGATCACGCACGCCGCCACTACCAGCCGGCCACATGTCGGCGCCACCGTACCGGACCCCGAGCAACTCCTGGCCGCGGCCGTGGACATCGCCGACGAGGTCATGGCGCAGGTGGTCAGCGACCCGGGCGGTGCGGCCAACTGGCTCGGCTTCGAACTGCTCGACGACCACCACTGGGCCGTCCATCAGATGGGCGCCGGACTGTCCAACGGCTACACCGGTACGGCGCTGTTCCTCGCGCAGGCCGGCGTACTGACCGGAGCGGACAAGTACTGCGAGTTGGCCCGTGATGCGATCCGTCCGATCCCTCAGTTGCTCGAGGCCCTGGCCGGCGACCCGGAGTCGGCCCGCCTGGTCGGCCCGGGCTTCCACGGGCTCGGAGGGATCAGCTACGGGCTCAACCGGCTGTCCGCGCTCCTCGCCGACCCCGAGCTCGCCAACTGGCTGGCCGCGTCGCTGGAGCTCAGCGAACGGCTCGACCCGGACCCCACCGAATTCCCGTCGTACGCCGAAGGTGCGGCGGGTGGGCTGGCCGCAATGCAAGCAGTGCAAGGCTTTCCGGCCGCCGGCCGACTGGCCGAGCGCTACGCGAATCAGCTGGTGACAGCCGTCGAGAGCGGACTCCGTGGCCGAGTAGCAGCGGCCCACGGCTTCGCTCGCGGCTTCCAGGGAATCGCGTGGTCGCTCGGCCAGTACGGCGAACCCGGCGACCGGTACCTGGACGCGGCTCGTACGGCGGCCGACCTGGATCGCCGCGACGGTCCGGGTGGACCCGGCTGGTGTTCGGGTGACGCGGGAACCGCGCTGGCGCGGGCCGCGACCGGAGTACCCGCGGACCTCGACGCCTATCTGAGGGCCGCAACCGAACGTCCGGTGCTCGCCGATCTGAGTCTGTGCCACGGCGAGCTCGGCGCGGTGGAGCCACTGCTGTGGCTCGCCGCACGTGAGTACCCAGCAACAGAGGCGGCACGACGACGTCGTGCCGGGCTGGTGCTCGCGGCAGTACAGCAGTACGGACCGCAATGCGGGACACCGAACGCCGTACCGTCTCCAGGCCTGCTGACCGGTCTGGCAGGGATCGGGTACGGACTGCTCCGACTTGCGTTCCCCGAGCGGGTTCCGTCCGTGCTGCTGCTCGAACCAACCGCCGGGGCGAGGTGTGGCACAGCACCAGAGCCCACACTGTGACAAGGGGAACAGCATGACCGCCCAGCAGCACCACGATGTTCAGCACCACCAGCCGGCCGACGAGCAGTCCGCAGCGCCGGACCGCACCGATCCGCTCGGACCGATCACGTTGCCGATGCGGCACAAGGTCGGCGCGCGCGCGATGGCCCTCGTCGGAGTCGTCGGCCTGAGCGCGGCGGCAGCCGCCGTCATGGTCCCCAACGGCTGGCCGAACGGCTCCACGTAAGTCCGACGATTCGCCTTGACGACGCCAGCGAACGTTTGACGTAGTGGCCGGCCGCCTCCGGAGGCGGCCCGCCCCCCGCCCAAAAGCCATCGCTGACAACCAACAAAAGTTTAAGGTGGCAAACAATCACACCCCGTAGCCGAC
>NZ_JBSGTS010000049.1:0-13539 GCF_053607525.1 Kribbella sp. NPDC055110 | reverse complement strand
GGCGGCCGCCGCGGCTCGGGCCCCCCCGGGTGGCCCTCCGGGCCCCCGTTCTTCCGCACTTGGCGCTTTCCCGCCCCCCGCCACGGTTTCTCTTTGGGGCGGGCCGCCGCGGGAGGCGGCCGGCCACCGGCCGAACTGCCTGCGCTGACAACCATCAATCGTTAAGGTTGGCAACCATGCAGACCCGTTCGCCTACGGTGGTCGGCAGAGACCGGGAGATCGAGAGCCTTCACCGCCTGCTGGCCGGAGCCCGCGGCGGTCAGGGTGGTGCGATCTTCCTGGTCGGCGAGCCCGGGATCGGCAAGAGCCGACTGGCCGCCACCGCCACCTCCCAGGCCCTCGACGCCGGTATGACGACGCTGCGCGGACGCGTCGGCGCGATCGGGACAATGGTCGCGTTCCGCCCGTTCAGCGAGGCTCTGCTCTCGTTGATCCGGCGTGGCGAGATGCCTACGACGGAGAGCCTCGGCCCGTACCGGCACGTTCTCGGCCGGCTGGTGCCGGACTGGGACGACGGCAGCGCACACGACACTGCTGCGTCACCGGTCGTACTCGGTGAGGCAGTGCTGCGGCTGCTGGCTCTGGTGGGCCGGGACCACAGTTGTCTGCTGGTTCTCGAGGATCTGCACGGCTCCGACCCGGAGACGCTGGCCGTGATCGAGTACCTGCTCGACAATCTGGACGACCAGCCGATCGCCCTGGTGGCGACGATGCGCTCCGAGACCTGCGCGGCGTACGAACTGGCGCAGCTGTCGGCCCAGCGCGGTACGGCCGAGCTGATCGAGCTGCGCCCGTTGGACCGGAGCGAGGTGGCGGAGCTCGCCGCAGGCTGTCTGGAGGTGTCGGTCGACGGTGTGCCGGAGCAGCTGGCGGACCAGCTCTGGAGCGACAGCGCCGGAATCCCTTTCATCGTCGAGGAACTGCTGCAGGAGGCGAACCGCAGCGGGCAGTTGGTGTCCGCGCCGGACGGCAGCGTGCAGGTGGTCGACGACCTGCAGACGAGCGTCCCGCCCGCGGTGGTGCGCAGTATCAGCAGCCGGACGGCGCAGCTCGGTCCGCAATCGCGGGACATCCTCGTGCTGGCGGCTGTCATCGGGCACCGGTTCCCGCTGAGCGTCGTCCGCAAGGCGACGGGAACCGACGAACGTTTGCTGCTGGCAACGCTTCGGGCCGGCGTCGCCGCGCAGTTGGTCGGACCGGACGAGCCGGCCCCGGACTGGTACGCGTTCCGGCATCCGCTGACCGCCGAATCGCTGCTCGCGGGCCTGACGCCGACCGAGCGCTCGGACTTGGCCCGGCGCTGCGCGGACGCGGTCGAGGAACTGCATCCCGGTCTGCCGGGCGAGTGGTGCCCGATGGTCGCCGAACTCGCCGAGTCCGGCGGCGACACGATCCGCGCCGGCCGGTTGTTCGCCCTCGCCGGACGGCGGTCGTTCGACGAGGGCTCGACCGGGTCGG
This sequence comes from Kribbella sp. NPDC055110, assembly GCF_053607525.1. NCBI lineage: Bacteria > Bacillati > Actinomycetota > Actinomycetes > Propionibacteriales > Kribbellaceae > Kribbella > Kribbella sp. NPDC055110. The sequence goes on along the minus strand of NZ_JBSGTS010000049.1, from coordinate 12,081 downwards.
CGGCCAACCTGCTGGACCGCGCGAACACCTTGCTGGCAGCCGATCTCGACATCGGCCACCGGGCCGAGGTGCTCGGCTCGCTGCTGCTCGCGCTCAGTGCGACCGGAGGCTTCGAGCACATCGCCGCGCACACCGCGACCGTCGACGAGTTGGCCGACCGCAACCTCGACAGCCGCAAGCTCGCCGCGCTGCACGTTCAGCTCGCGAACGCCGAGATGATGGCGGGTCGCTCGGCGGTCGCGCTCGACCACGTCGTGGCGGCCCGCTCGTTGCTCGGCACGGATCCGGAGGACGCCGACCTCGCGCCGGTCGACGGTGTCGCCGCGAACCTCGAGCTCGCCCGTCAGAGTCCCCGGCGGATCCAGGCCGCGACCGAGCTGGCCACCCGCGCGGCCGCGGCGGCCGAACGCGCGGAGCTGCCCGAGGTGGCCTGCGAGGCCCTGCAACTACTGGGGATCCTGGCCCGCGAGCACGACCTCGACCGGTCGATCGACTACTTCCATCGGGCCCGTCAGATCGCCGAGGACCACGGGATGACGTTCCAGCGAGTCACCTCGCAGTTCTTCCAGGCCGGCACCATCGTCCTCGCGAACGGCAGCATCGTCGAGCTCGAGCGGGCCCGGCAGCAGGCGCTGCGGATCGGCGCGATCCCACTGATGTACGAGGTGGACAGCATCCGCGGCCAGCAAGCGATCCTGCGATCCGAGTACGCGCGGGCCGCCGAGATCATCGCCGAGGGCGTGGAGGTCACCCGGCGCCTGCGGATGGGCCGGCCCGCGACCTACTTCCTGACCATCAAGGCAGTGCTGGAAGCGCACCAGGGCCGGCGGTCCGCGATGGAGGCGACCCTGGCCGAGGTTGCGAACTGGGGCGGTGAGCGGGCGTCGTACGAGCTGCCGTACTCCTACGGGCTGGCGCGGGCGTTCTGCGCGTTGCTGGAGGAGAACCGCGAACTGGCCGACTCCGATCTGGCGCAGGCGCTGGCGTTCGACGCTCAGAACCCGACCACCCTGCACCTGACAGGCAAAAGCGGGCTGGGCCTGCTACTCGGTGTCCTGTCCGGGCGAAACGGCTGGGCGCACTTCGAGGCGGTCACTGCGACTGCTGCCAGTGGCATGCGGTGGAACAAGCAGTTCGTCCAGCTGGCGTACGCCGTGCTGCTCGGACGCGACGGCCGGGTCGAGGAGGCCGACGCCAAGATGCTGGAGGCGATGGAGACCGCCTCGCTGTACCCGATGGCACGTCACCTCGGGCTGCGGCTGGTCGCCGAGCCGGCCCACGCGGACGGGTGGGGTGATCCGGTCGCCTGGTTGCGGCAGGCGGAGGACTACTTCCACAACGCGGATATCCAGGCAGTGGCGAGTGCGTGTCGCAGCCTGATGCGGCAGCTCGGTGCGACAGTGTCACAGCGACGGAGCGGTTCGGAACAGGTTCCGGCGTACCTGAGGCAGATGGGCGTCACCACCCGCGAGTACGAGGTGTGCCGGTTGCTGGTGGACCGGATCGGCAACAAGTCGATCGCGTCCCGCCTGCACATCTCGCCGCGAACCGTCGAGAAGCACGTGGCCAGCCTGATGACCAAGACGCAGCAACCGGACCGGGAGGCGCTGAGCAGTTTCGCCCGGACCGTACTTCAGGACTAAGTTGTCGACTCACGCACCGGTATCCGCCAATCGGTGTGGTCAATGGACAGTATTTACGAACGCTCGCTATCTATACTGTGCGGGTGGCAGGCAAGGGGTCGGACATGAGCAAGGGAACGGTCGGCGGCGGCGGTACGACGATGCTGCGGCGGATCAACGTGGCCGCGGTCCTGGACGCGGTACGCCGGTCCGCGCCCGCACCGTTGCGCGTCGCCGAGCTGGTCGAGCGCACCGGTCTGGCCAGGCCGACGGTCGCCCAGGCCGTCGACGAGCTCCTCGACGCCGGCTGGCTGCAGCAGCACGGCCCCGACTCCGCGGACCGCTCGCTCGGCCGCCCGGCCATCCGCGTCTCGCTGCGTGGCCGCGCCGCGCCGGTGCTCGGACTCGACGTCGGCCCGCACCGGGTCACCGTCGGCGTCTCGGACCTGGCCGGCCGCAAGCTGGCGCTGGTACGTCGCTCTGGACCCGGATGGACCGCGCAGGAGCTGCTCGGCGTCATCGGTGAAGTCATCAACGAGGCGCTGGCAGAGGCCGAGGTGCCGGCCGAGGACATCGCCGCCGTGGTCGCGGCGAGCCCGGGCATCGTCGACGAGCACACCGGCCGCGTCCAGCTGGTCCCGAGTGTGCCTGGCTGGTCGGCGATCGACCTGATCAAGCATGTCCGCGGTCTGCTCGACTGCCCGGTCATGCTGGACAACGACGCCAACCTGGCCGCGCTGGCGATCGCTGCCGCACGCGGTGGCACCGGCACGCTGCTGGCGGTCCAGTGGGGTGAGCGGCTCGGTGCGGGCATCGTCATCGATGGCCGGTTGCACCGTGGCACCGGGGCGGCCGGTGAGATCGGCTTCATCGCCACCGACACGGACGACGTGATCAACCCGGAGGACAGCCGCGGCCCGCTGGAGCGTGCGGTCGGCTCGGAGGCGATCGCCGCGCTGGGTCGTCAGGCCGCGCTGGACAACCCGCAGTCGCGTCTGGCCGAGCTGGGCGGAGAGCAGCTGGACACCGCAGACGTGTTCGCCGCCGCAGCGGAGCGTGACCCGGTGGCGCAGGCCGTCGTACAGCAGGTCGCCCGCACGTTCGCCCGCGCGCTGGCACCGTCCGTACTCGTGCTGGACCCAACTGCGGTGGTAATCGGCGGCGGTGTAGCCCGCGCCGGCGCCGTACTCCTGGACGCCATCTCAGACCAGCTACGCCTGCTCACCCTCAACCACCCCAAGCTGGAGCTCTCCGCCCTGGCCGAGGACGCCGTAGTCACCGGAGCCATGCGCATGGCCCTGGACGAGGTCTGGCAACGCAAACTGCCGACCCCGGCAATGACCAGCACTACCTAGCCAGCACCGCCGCGGCGATGGCGTCCGGGCGGTCGAGGTGGACCAGGTGGGCGGAGTCGGAGAGGACCTCGACCGTGCCGCCCAGGGCGTCAGCCAGGCGTTGCTGGCCGGCTAGCCAGCGGCTGGCGGTGAAGCGGGACGTGCCGCCGGTAGCCACCAGGAGAGACGTCGGAGCGATCGCATCGACCGGACCGGCGACCAGCTTGGCCACCTCTGCAGTCAGCTCCCAGCTGCCCGCGAGCTCGTCCCAGAACAGGAGCCACGACGTGTCCCCGCCGTACCGTGCCTTGGCCGTTGCTTTCGACAACAGGTCGTGGTTCGACGTGCTGCCGAATCGCACGATCAACCGTCGTACCGCAGGACCTAACAGCTGCGGTACGCCGACCCGCCCGACGAACCGCGCCGCCGCGCGAACCACCCGGTCGCCGCGCTTCCCGGGATAGAACGCGCGCCATCCCGTCTCCGACGTGAGGCTGCTGTCGACCAGGACCAACCGGGTCACCTCGAACGGCCGCGTCAGCGCCCAGCGCAGCGCGGCCAGTCCACCGATCGAGTGTCCGATCAGCCCGAGCTCCGCATCGGGCCGTACGCCGACAGCCGCCCGCAACGCGTCGACGTCCGACGTGATCGGCGTACACCACGGGTCGATGACGCGAACATCCTCGCCCGGGAGCAGCTCGACAAGCCGGCTGAACTCCTCCGGAGTCTCAGCCAGCCCAGGCACGACGATCCACGTCACGGTCATTGGGATAAAGCGTGCCTTACAGCTGGTAGCACTGTCCCCAGCATTAGGCAGACGAGCGCGACCGACACGCGTTGCAGGATGCCTGGGGCGTCCAGTTCGTTGCCCGTGAGCACGTCGCTCCCGGTCTGTACGCCGAGCCATATCTGCGTCACTGCAACCGCTCCAGCCAGTACGGCGACCACCTTCGCCCACGGTCCACCCCAACCACTGCGCCGGAGTACGAGGACCGCGAAGACGCCCATGGCGATGCTGCCGAGACCTGCGAGGGTCGAGGTCACCTCATGGAGCACCAGCGCCACTCCGACCTGGCCGTTCGCCTCTGCCGCCCGGCACGCCGCACTGGCCGACGGCGCGCAGTCCATCGGCGAGAACGAGTCGAACAACGTCCCGACGCCGAACACCGCACTACTGATCAGCAGACCGGTCAGTTCCCGCTGCGCCCGCGCTGCAGGCCTGGCCAGCAGTACGGCGACCAGCAGCAACACGCCCGTGGCCAGGTCCATCCCACGCGCGTAGAGACTCGTCGACTGGTCTCGCGCCCCCAGCTCACTCAGGAACGAGCTATGGACGTCCAACGGGAACCCGGCCGCCACCTCGAGCAGCAGGCTGCAGTAGAGCGCGCCTGCGGCAAGCATCAGGTTGCGGATCAGGCGGTAAGGGACTGCGGCCATACCCAACACCGTCGCATGTCAACCAAAGTATTGACTGTGGCGTCAGCTGTACTGTCGGGGTAGTGCTAGGTCGACCGAAGTCGCAGCGAACTAATGGGATGATCGGCTGGTGCGGTCGGAACAAGCAACAGTGATCCCGGTGTGGCAGCACCGAGCCGCGGTCTGGGTAGGCCGCGTCGTCGTGCTTGCCTCGGTGTGGTCCTTCCTCGCCATTCCGCTGCACGTGGGCGCGCCGAGGTTCGTCAAGCATGTCGACTTCGCGTTCGACTTCGTCGGCATACCGGCCGGGCACACGATCTTCTCCGCCGTCTACCTCGCTGTGGTCGGCAGCGCATTGCTGCGCGGTAAGCGAGCCGCACTGCTGTGGGTGCTGTGGGTCTTCGAGGCGCTCTGGTTCCTCGCACAGGTCGCCGGGATCGCGTTCACCAGCGTCCGGCTGGCCCACCCGACGGACGCGGAACTGCTCCGCGACTTCGGCCCGGCCAGCGTGCAGGACCTCGAGTGGGGCATCGTCCAGGCCGTCGTGGTCGCCGCGATCGTCGCGCTGTTGTGGACGATCCGCGGCGCCTTCCCGGCCCGGCTCGCGCCCGGTAGCCGACGGCTCGCGATCGGCGCGCTGGTGTTCGGCATGCTGATCTCGATTGCGGTCAGCGTCACGCTCACCCAGATCTTCCCGCGCACGCTCAGCGGGCAACGGCAGAAGATCGGCTGGGCCGTGATCGCCGCCCTCGGCCAGTCGCGCAACAAGATGGGCGGTCACGAGGGCCACGGCTGGATCGGGCTGACCGTCGGCGCGATCTCGGCGGCCTCACTGGTGCTGGCGTTCTGGATCTTCCTGCGCTCGGTCCAGCGCGTCCGGTACCTGACCCAGCCCGAGGAACTCGAAGTACGGCGCCTGCTCCTGCTGCACGGCGAGCGCGACTCCCTCGGGTACTTCGCGACCCGCCGGGACAAGGCGGTCGTGTTCGCACCGGGCAACGACGCCGCGATCGCGTACCGGGTGGTGAACGGCGTCAGCCTGGCCAGTGGCGATCCGCTCGGCGACCCGGTCGCCTGGCCCGCCGCGATCCAGCGCTGGCTCGCCGAAGCCCGCCGGTACGGGTGGTCGCCGGCAGTCCTGTCGGCGAGCGAGGAGGCGGCGCAGGCGTACGTCGACGCAGGCCTCCGCGCACTGTCGATGGGCGACGAAGCAATCATCGACGTCGCGGACTTCACCCTCGAAGGCCGCACGATGCGACCGGTGCGCCAGGCGGTGACGCGAGTCCAGCGGGCCGGGTACCACGCCGAGGTCGTGCGGCACGGAGACCTGTCGCCGGACACGTTGGCGCAGTACGTCCACCTCGCGGAGAAGTGGCGCGGGGCGCGGACCGAGCGCGGGTTCTCGATGGCGCTCGGGCGGCTCGGCGATCCGTCCGACGCGCGCTGCGTGATGGTGATCGCGCGGGACGCCGACGGCGTTGTCCGCGGGCTGTTGTCGTTCGCCCCGTGGGGCGTCCGGGGTGTGTCGCTGGACCTGATGCGGCGCGATCCCGAGTCCGTGAACGGGTTGATGGAGTTCATGGTGACCTCCTTGATCGACGCGTGCGGCGATCTCGGGGTGCATCGGATCTCGCTGAACTTCGCGATGTTCCGGGAGATCTTCAGCGACGCCGAGCGGGTCGGCGCGGGACCGGTACTGCGGCTCACGAACGCGTTGCTGACCGCGGGATCACGCTTCTGGCAACTGGAGAGTCTGTACCAGTCGAACGAGAAGTACTTGCCGCGCTGGTCGCCGCGCCTGATGTGCTACTCGCGCGGCGCGTCGCTCGCGCAGGTCGTCCTGGCGGCCGGTACGGCGGAAGGCTTCCTGCCGGCGCCGCGGCCGTGGACCCGCGTCGACAGTGTCGAGGCGGCGGAGCGGCACGCGATCATGACCGCGGACGGTGGCGCGTTCGCAACCGCCGTACACGAGCAGGAAGAGGAGTTGCTGCGGCCGGCGTTGCCGACGCGGAAGCTCACCGAGCAGGAGCAGATCCGGCGGACCAAGCTTGCCGAGCTCGTTGCTGCGGGCATCGATCCGTACCCGGTCGAGGTGCCGCGGACGGAGACGCTGGAACGGGTCCGGGAGCTGTACCCGAACCTGCCGCCGGACCGGCACACCGGGCACACGGCGTCCGTGACCGGCCGGGTGATGCGGATGCGGAGCCACGGCGGTCTCGCGTTCGCGCAGTTGCAGGACGGGCTCACCCAGTTGCAGGTGATGCTGACAGCCGAGTCGTGCGGCGACGTACCGCTGGACCAGTGGCAGCGACTGGTCGACATCGGCGACCACGTGAGCGTCACCGGCGAGGTCGTCACGAGCCGCCGGGGTGAGCTGTCGATCGCGGCGACGTCGTGGGTGATGGCGGCGAAGTGCCTGCACCCGCTGCCCGACAAGCGGAAGGGGTTCACCGATCCCGAGGCGCGGGTCCGGCAGCGCCACCTCGACCTGGTGATGAACCCGGACTCGTTGCGGATGATGCAGCAGCGCAGCGCCGCAGTACGGGCCCTGCGCAACGGTTTCGAGGCGCGTGGGTTCATCGAGGTCGAGACGCCGATGCTGCAGGCGGTGCACGGCGGCGCGAACGCGCGTCCGTTCGTCACCCACATCAACGCCTACGACACCGAGCTGTTCCTGCGGATCGCGCCGGAGCTGTTCTTGAAGCGGCTCAGCGTCGGCGGGATGGGCAAGGTCTTCGAGCTGAACCGGAACTTCCGCAACGAGGGCGCCGACGCGACCCACAACCCCGAGTTCACCTCGGTCGAGGCCTACCAGCCGTACGCCGACTACCACGTGATGCGCGAACTCACCCGGGAGCTGCTGATCGAGGCCGCCACCGCGGTGCACGGCAAGCCCGTCGTACGCCGGGACGGCGAGGAGATCGACATCTCGGGCGACTGGCCGGTCGTCACCGTCCACGACGCGGTCGGCCTGGCCGCCGGTACGACGATCGACTCGGAGACGCCCGCGGACCAGCTCCGGGCGTTGTGCGCGGAACACGGCGTCCACACGACGTTCGAGATGTCCGCCGGTGAACTCGTCCTGGAGCTGTACGACGAACTCGTCGAGCCGAACACCACGCTGCCGACGTTCTACACCGACTTCCCGCTCGAGACGTCGCCGCTGACCCGCAACCACCGCACGAATCCACGGCTCGCGGAACGCTGGGACCTGGTCGCGTTCGGAGCCGAGATCGGTACGGCGTACTCCGAGCTCGTCGACCCGATCGAGCAGCGCCGGCGGCTCACCGAACAGTCCCTGAAGGCCGCCGCCGGCGACCCCGAGGCGATGTCACTCGACGAGGACTTCCTGTCCGCGCTCGAGTACGCGATGCCTCCGACCGGCGGCCTCGGCATCGGCGTCGACCGGGTCATGATGATGCTCACCGGCCAGAACATCCGCAGCACCTTGGCGTTCCCGTTCGTGCGTCCCGCAGTACGGGACTGATGCCTTACCCTTGACAGCTCACGGGTTGGGGACCTGGGGGTTGGGGTGGGGATGAAGTGCTGGGTTGCGCTCTGTGCTGGGCTGTTTCTGGTGGCAGGTTGCGGTGCGAAGCCGGAGCCTGCGCCGAGTCCGGTCGCGACTTCTTCCAGTCGTGCCACACCGGTTCCGGCGTCATCGGTGCCGTTGACTTCGGTGGACTATCAGGCCGAGTTGACCCGGATCGATCAGGTGCTGGCCGGGCCGACGCGGGCGCTGACCCGCGTCCGGACAGCCGAGGGTCTGAGCGAGGCGGTGAGCACGCTCGCGGAGTCGCTGAACACGGTCTCGGTCCGGCTGTCCGCGCTGACGGTGACGTCCCGGCTGACCGCCGTACACGCGTTGCTGCAGGAGCGGATCGGTGTCGCGGCGACACGGCTGACGAGCTCCGTGGACCAGACCGAGGAGGATGCGCGCTGCGGCGGTACGGCGTACATCTCGCAGAAGGTGCAGCGGCAACTGCGTGCCGACCTCAGCACCGCGCTCGTGCAGTTGCAGCGGCTCAAGCTGACGTTCGGCAAGACACTGCCCGATCCCGGGCCTGCGCCGGAGCAGGTGCGGCCCGACAACGGCGAGGTCCTGGTACGGCGTAATCCGGAGGGGACGGGGCGGCTCAAGATCACGAACGGTACGCCGAAGGACGTCGCGATCTCGATCGTCAGCGACGGCAAGCCACCAGGTACTCCACAGGTGATGGTGTACCTGCGGGCGACGCAGTCATCGACCGTGAACCGGATCAGCGGCGCGTACCGCCTCTACTTCAAGAGCGGCACCGACTGGGTCGCGGAGCACCGCGGGTTCCGGGCGGACTGCTCGTTCAAGAAGTTCGACCAGACCTTCGGCAAGAACCAGGCCTGGCAGGTCAACCTCCAGCCCCGCCCGGGCGGCAACGCCGCCACCACCGAGGTCGAGGCGTACTGACGTATGTGACATCGGCCGTGTCACGATGAGTTCATGAGAACCACTGTGACCGTTGCCGGCGTCCCGGGCGTCGAGATCGCGTACCACCGCCAAGGCTCCGGCGATCCGCTGCTCCTGCTGCACGGCATCGGTCACCACCGCCAGGCGTTCGACCCGGTCCTCGACCGGCTCGCCGAGCACCGGGACGTGATCGCGCTCGACTTTCCCGGCTTCGGCGAGTCCCCCGACGTACCGGCGGATGTCCCGAACGAACTGGACAGTTTCGCGTACGCCGTCGAGGCGTTCTGCGCCGCGCTCGACCTCGACCGTCCGCACGTCGTCGGCAACTCGATGGGCGGCGCGGTCGCCCTTCGGCTCGGCCAGCTGGGCGTGGCCCGCTCCGTCACCGCACTGTCACCGGCAGGTTTCTGGACCCCGCGCGAGAACGCCTGGGCGCTCAACCTGCTGACCAACCTGCGCCGCGCCGCTCGCCGTACGCCGGAATCCGCGGTACGGCGGCTGTCCCGCTCGGCCACCGGCCGCCGCGTCCTGACCGGGGCGATCTACCACCGCCCGGACCGCCGGGACCCCGACGCCGTCGTCGCCGAGACCCGCGCCCTTCGCGACGCCCCGGCCTTCGAGCGCGTCGCCGCCTACGCCCGCACCGGCTTCACCTTCGCAGGCGACGTCACCGGCATCCCGGTCACCATCGCCTGGGGCACCCACGACCGCGTCCTCCTCCCCCGCCAAGCAGCCCGCGCCCACCTCCAACTCCCCCAGGCCCGAACAATCCCCCTCCTCGACTGCGGCCACGTCCCCATGAACGACGCCCCCAACCTCATCACCACCACAATCCTCCACACCACCTGACCTCAGAGGTCGTCGGGAAACAGCCGGAACGCCTTGTGCGGGGTCAGTGGACGCAGCGCGCGGAAGTCACGCCGATCGAGCGTCAGAACCGCGTCGGTGCGATAGTCGGCAGCCAACGCGACTGTCACCGCGTCGGCGAGATCGAGATCCAGATCGGCATATCGGCCCATCACGGCGAGCGCAGCCGTCAAGGTCTCGGCACCGATGTCCGGCACCTGGAAGCGCATCCTTCGCACCTGGGTGGTCAGGAGTTCAAGGATCGTCGAACGCGCTGCCGCACCGAGCCGGGCGCGGGCGAGATGATCCACCTCCGCGAGAACGAGTGGCGACAGGACCACAGTCCCGGCGTCCTGCAGAAGCTCCCTGCAGGTCGGTCCCTCAGGAGCATTGCGATCGAAGGCCGCGATGATGCCGGAGGTGTCGGCGACGAGGATCACCGGTCGGTTCGACGCGCGACCTCGGCGCGGATCTCGTCCTTCGTCACCGGCTCACCGACGCCGTCGAAGGTCGGCCAGTCGAGCGCCTCGTCCCACACCCGGTTCGCCATCGCGGCCAGGTGGATCCCCTCACGGATGATTTCCGCCTCCGGAATCCCGCGCCGCCGAGAAGCGTCCTTGATCAACGCCAGATCCTCGGGATCGGCGTACACGTTCGTGCGCTTCATCGACATGTACCAACCCTAACACACGTACATGCGGGTTACAGTCCCAGCTTGTCCAGTAGGGCGCCGAGGATGCCGCCGAGACGGCCTGGTTTGTCCGGGTTGTTGGGTGTTGTTGGTGGGGTAGTTGGGGTGGTGCTGGTGGGGGGTGCGGTCGGGGTGGTGGGGCGGTCGCTCGGTGTGGTGGTCGGGGGCGCGGTCGGGAGGGTAGGTGGTCGCTTGGTTGCGGGCGGGATCGTGGGATTGGTGGTTTCGGCGATCTGAGGGGTCGGCGTGCCTGGAGCGGGCGTCGGGTACGGCGTACTGGCGACACCGACCGGTACCTGCGTCTCACTCGGAGTAGTTGCTGTTGGCAACGGCGTTGCGAACACGCTGGGTGTCGACGTGGTGGTTCCGGGCGGGGGTACGGCGGTGTTCTGGGTCGGCTCGCCTGGTTGCGGGCCGGCGATCGGCGGGGCCGGCTGCGGGCCGCCGCCGGGTAGTGGCAGGAAGCCGGCACCGATCCGCGGGCCGCCGAGCAGGGCGATGCAGACCAGCACAAGGTAGCCGAGCAACAGGAGGCCGGCACCGGCGGCAGCCTGGCGGCGACGCCGCGGGTTCTGCCAGGGCGGGCGGCGGGAAGCCGTGGCAGACATCGGATTCACAAGTCCCGCAGGGTATCGGTAGATGAGTCGTTTCAAACAGCCCTTGGAAGAAATTCCACGCCAAAGCGTCACCTTCCGGGAATCCGATACCGCTTACGCGACCGTAGGAATGCAGTGCGTTAGCTGATCAGTCAGTGCAGGGCCTGCAGGCCGATGACCGACAGCAGCCGGAGCTTCTCGGCGGCCTCGGTGTTGGGGGCGGCGGTGTAGACGACCATGCGCAGGTCGCTACCCGGGACCGTGAGCACGTCGCAGTCGATGTCGAAGGTGCCGACCTCCGGGTGCCGGATCGTTTTCCGATCGCTCTGGTGGAAGCCGACGACCGGCTGGTCCCACAGTTGCGCGAACTCGTCGCACCCGGCCCGAAGCTCGTCGATCAAGGCCTTGAGATCCGGATCGCGCGGGTACCGGGCGAGGGACGCGCGCAGGTCGGTGACCATCGCGTTCCGGAAGTGCTGCTGCTGCTCGGGCGTCATCACGACGCGGTCGCCCGGCGCCACGAAATGCCGGTAGAGGATGTTCCGCTGCCACCGCCCCTGCCACCGCGACGGGTCGCCGATCAGCGCCGCGAACATCGGGTTCCAGGTGATCACCGTCCACGCGCCGTCGGTGACGCACAGCGGCGCGCCCTCCAACTGGTCCACGATCCGCTGCACACCGGGCGGGATGTACGCCGAGATTCGCCCGGGCGACGGCTCGACCTCACCCGCGAGCACGAACAGATGGTTGCGCTCGGCATCGGACAGCCGGAGCGCGCGGGCCAGCGCGGTCAGTACCTGCGCCGACGGCGAGTCCGACCGGCCCTGCTCCAGCCGGACGATGTAGTCGACCGACAACCCGGCAAGAAGCGCCAGCTCCTCGCGCCGCAAACCCGGTGCCCGCCGCTTCCCACCGGCCGGCAGGCCGACGTCCGAGGGCACCACCCGATCACGCCACGCGTGCAACGTCCTGCCGAGCTCGCCCATGTCCCCAGTATTCCGCGCCCCCGGCCCCACCAGCCTGGTACTGCCATTGCCTAGTGTCCCGAGTCGGAAGTTCGTGCCATAAGTTCGGCGGGGTTCGACGCACGCCCAGGAATTCGCGGCGCTCGGGCCTCCCCAAACCGGTGTGG
>NZ_JBSGTS010000048.1:0-27733 GCF_053607525.1 Kribbella sp. NPDC055110 | reverse complement strand
CGAGCGACCGGAACAGACCGTCACCCCGGCTCCCGCCGAGTCCCAACAGCAAGCACCGTATCGGTGCCTGCAGCAAGGATGGTGCCCTAGTGACCACGATCGGTGTCGCGATCCCGATCGCGGAGCCGTACGGCGCGGAGTTGCAGAAGTACCGTGCCGACTTCGGCGATCCGATGGCCGCGTCGATCCCGACCCACGTCACGCTGCTGCCGCCGACCGAGATCGGGGCCGACGACCTGGCGGTGATCGACGAGCACCTGCTCGCGGTCGCGGCCCGGTTCCCGCGGTTCCGGATCCGGCTGCGCGGTACGGCGACCTTCCGGCCGATCTCGCCCGTGGTGTTCGTGCCGCTGGCCGAGGGCATCTCGTCGTGCGAGGTGCTGCAGTCGCAGGTCCGATCCGGCCCGCTGAAGGTGGATCTGAAGTTCCCGTACCACCCGCACGTCACGGTCGCGCACGACCTGGACAAGGACGCACTCGATCGCGCGTACGACGCCCTGTCGGAGTACGACTGCGCGTTCGACGTCGAGCACTTCAGCCGCTACGAACACGGCGCCGACGGCGTGTGGCGCCCGCAGCGGTCCTTCCCGCTGGCAGGCTGACCCGGGTGAAAGCGATATGGGCGCGCGTTCGTCGTACCCAGCTTTGGCGGGCCTGGCAGCGGTACAGCAGCCAGCGTGGCGGCCGCCTGGCCGCGGCGACCAGCTTCTTCGGGTTCCTGTCGCTGTTCCCGCTGATCGTGCTGGCGGCGGCGGTCGTCGGCTCGCTGCTCGGCGCCGACGCGATCGCGACGCTCAAGGACTCCCTGCGGCAGAACCTGCCGGGGATCGGCAACAACATCGACATCGACGGGCTGATCGGCCACGCCGGCACGATCGGGCTGATCTCCGGCGTCGGCCTGCTGTTCACCGGCCTGGGCTGGATCGACGCGATGCGGGCCTCGATCCGGCTGATGCACGAGCTGGACGACGAACCCGGCAACGCGATCCAGCAGAAGGCCGCCGACTTCGGCGCGCTGATCGGTCTCGGCCTGATTGGGCTGATCGCGACCGGCGCCTCGTCGGTCCTCACCGGCCTGTCCGAGCGGATCGTGAACGCGACCGATCTGGACGGCACCTGGCTCGCGAGCTGGGGCCTCCAGTTGATCGGCATCGTCGTCGGCATCGGCGCCGGTGCGCTCCTGTTCGGCTACCTGCTGACGGCGCTGCCGCGGATCGTGCTGCCGCCGAAGGTCGCGCTGACCGGCGCGGTGGCCGGCGGCATCGTGTTCTACCTGGCGCAGCGGCTCGGCAACGTGTACGTCGACCACGTGATCGGCGCGAACGCGGCGTACGGCACTCTCGCCTTACCGCTGGCGTTGCTGGTCTGGATCTACCTGATGACGCGGGTGATCATGCTGATCGCGGCGTGGACCAAGGAGGCGACGGTCGCCCCGGAGCCTGTGGTCTCTGCACCTGTTGAGGAGGAGCCGCTGCTGCTCGGGCCTCCTGGTAAGCGGTACAAGGTCGTGCCGATCCCTGAGCGCAAGGCGGACACCGTCGCGGTCGCCGCGGGCGCGGTCCTAGGTGTAACCCTCACCACCCTCGCTGTCCAGGGCGTCCGAGCGGTCCGCGCCGTCCGGCATCGGTGACAGGGCCGCGCAGGGCGTCGGTGACGGGGCGGTGCAGGGCGTCAGTGGCGGCGGCGGCGTAGGGTTCGCGGGCGGCGGAGGAAGAGGCCGAGGAGCAGTACGGGCGGTGCGGCGTACGCCCAGTCGGGGACGCGGAGGGCGAGGGACTGGACCGCCTGGCCAGGGTTGAGCGCGGTGCGTGCCTGTGGCCGGTCCGCCGTACCTGAACCGGATCTTGTGGCGGGTTTGCCTTCCGGCTGGGTCTTCGGCGGCGCGACGGCCGGTTTGACCAGCGTGCCGACCGGCTTGAGCTTGCCGTAGTTGGTGAACGTCCAGGTCAGCAGGTTGCTCGCGTCCTCGGTGATGCCGTGCGGCGCGTTCATCATCGTCACCACCAGCGTGTGCCCGTTGCGGCGGGCGGCCCCGACGAATGTGTTCCGCGCGAGCGTGGTGTAGCCGGTCTTCACACCGAGCGCGCCGTCGTAGTTGAACAGCAGCTTGTTCTGGTTCGCGACCTGGTACGTGCCCTTGTTGCCGGCGTTCGGGAAGTTCGTGTACTTCGTCGACGCGTACTTCGCGAAGTCCTCGCGGGTGAGCCCCGCCTGCGCGAACAAGGCCAGGTCGTACGCGCTGGAGTACTGCCCGTCGGCGTCCAGCCCGGTCGGGTCGGTGACGTGGGTGTCGAGCGCGCCAAGATCCTTGGCCTTCGCGTTCATCCGCTGAATGGTCGCGGGTACGCCGCCCTCGTCGTGGGCGCACAGTGCGTGGACGGCGTCGTTCCCGGACGCCAGGAACATGCCCTGGAACAGCTGGTCGACCGTGTAGCGCAGGCCCGGGTACACGCCGACCTTGCTGCCGATGATGCCGGCGTCCGCGTCCGAACCGACCACCGGATCGGTCTTCTTCAACCGGGGCAGCAGGACCAGCGCGGTCAGCGTCTTGAGCGTGCTGGCCGGGCGGAGCTGCGCGTGCGGCGCCTTGGCCGCCAGCACCTGGCCGGTGTCCACATCGGCCACGACGTACGCCGATGCCTGGACAGCCGGCGGCGCCGCCCCGTCGGCGACCACCGTCGGCTTCGCGGTCAGCAGGTCGCCGCCGACCGGACCTTGTGGGGCCTGGCCGGCGGCGGACGCTGTCAGAGGTCCGGCGACCACCAGTGCGGTGGTTGCGCAGGCCGTCAGAAGCAAACGCATCGCGGAGACTCTAGTTGGCGAACGGTGCAGATGTCACAGGTGGGTCTCATGCCCTGAATCAAGCACGGTAGGCAGTCCACATGTCGCTGATGCGGGTTGACTGACCGGGGGTGAACTGGTTGTAGCAGGAGTCGTAGGAGTAGTCCATGTAGTTGTGGATCGGGTCCAGGCCGGGCAGCGAGCAGGAGTCGCGGCCGGTCGGGCAGCCGCTGGACGAGCTGCTCTGGGCGGGAGTGTCGGCCACCGAGTCGTTCGTGCTGGTGCAGCCGCCCTGGAACGTGTGGTACAGCCCGAACCAGTGACCGGCCTCGTGGGACGCGGTCTTGCCTTCGTTGTAGTTGGTCGCCGAACCGCCCGGCAACGAGGTGTACTGCACCCGGATGCCGTCGATCGACGGGTTGCTCGCGTAGTCCCACGGGAACGTCGCGATGCCGAGGTACGAGAAGTCGACCAGCCAGATGTTCAGGGCGTTCTTACCGCCCTTGCGCGTTTGTGACCGGTACTGCGTGCTCTGCCGGTCGTTGTGCCACTGGTTGTTGTTGTAGCGGTACGTCCCGGCCAGATAGAACGTGAATCCGGTGTTCGCGGCCTGCGACGACTCCTGACCGGCGAAGTCCTGGTTCAGCTCGGCGATCTGCTGCGTGATCTGCGCGTCGGTGACATCTCCGGCACCGGTGCTGCTCCGCATCACGTTGATGTAGACCGGGACACTCGCCGAGGCCAGCGTGCCGGCCTGCGGAGCGAGCCCGCGGGCCGCCTTGGCCTTCAGGATCTGTGCGGTCTTGGCGTCGATGGCCTTCTGCTCGGACGCCGACAGCTCCCTGTGGTCGGCGCCGAAGCCGCCACGGGCGGCGGGACCTTCCTCCGGCGTGAAGCAGGCCGGGTTCCCGGTCGCGTCGACGGGCAACTGGGCAGTCGCCTGTCCACCGAGCGGACTGAACGCAAGCGCCGTACCGGCCAGCAGAACGGCCAGAGCGCGGGGACGGGTAACGAAAGATCGCATAGCGGTCCTCCAGAATCGGGCCGCTTTGGGCGGTGCGGCCGAATCCGGCGATTTTCCCCACCATCCCGGCACCTGCCAACCAATTCCCTGACCCCCCAGTGCCACGGCACCACCACGCCGAAGCTGCGGTCGGGTTGCGCCGGCCGGCCTTTGAACGATAGAAGTGTGTGCCCATCTCTACCGGTGCCGCGGGGGCCGCGCCGGTTCACCCGCCCTCCCTTCCTGTGCTGGAGTTTGGATGCGCCGCGCCCGCATGCCGCTGACGTCTGCCCTCACCACCGCCCGCTCCGCCAAACTGCTGCGACTAGGCCTTCCCGCCGCCTTGGTCGCCGCGATCCTGGTCGCCGCCACCGGCTCGTCCGGCACCGCCGACGTCTCCGCCGAGCCACGTCCGTTCAAGGCGAAGTCCAATCTCGGAAAGCCGGCCGGGCCCGCGTACGACGCCAAGTCGGTGCTCGTGAAGTTCAAGCGGAAGGCAACCACCTCGGCCCGCAAAGCCGCCCTGGCCAAGGTCAAGGGAAAGCCGGACGTACCGGTCACCTCGGACGTGGTCACCGTGACCGCCGACCTCCCGGCCCCCGACCTCCTGAAGAAGGTCAAGGCCGACCCGTCGGTCGAGCTGGCCTCGCTCAACTACATCCGGCGGGCGTCCGCCACGCCCGGCGACCTGTACTACGCCAATTACCAGAAATACCTGCCGACAGTTCGGGTCAACCAGGCGTGGGACCTCTCGAAGACCGCCGGAACGCAGACGATCGGTGTCCTCGACACCGGTGTCGACGCCGGTCACCCGGATCTGGCGGGACACCTGCTCCCCGGCTACAACACGTTCAACACCGCGCTGGCGCCGAACGACGGCGACGGCCACGGTACGGCGGTCACCGGGATCATCGCGGCCGGCACCGGCAACTCGATCGGCATCGCCGGCGTGGCGTGGAACGCGAAGGTCCGCCCGGTGAAGGTGCTCGACGACAAGGGCGAAGGCAGCGACGCCAACGTCATCAACGGCCTCAACTGGGCGGTCAAGAACGGCGTCCGGGTCGTCAACATGTCGCTCGGCAGCGCTGGCGACAACCCGATCCTCCACCAGGCGATTCAGAACGCCGTCGCCAAGGGCGTCGTACTGGTCGCCGCCGCCGGCAACACCGGTTCGTCGGAGCCGAACTACCCGGCGGCGTATCCCGAGGTCCTGTCGGTCGGAGCCACCAATTGGTACGGCGCGAAGACCGATTTCAGCACCTGGGGCGACTCCGTCGACATTGCCGCCCCGGGCTTCAACCTCACCACCACCGCACCCCGCGCGAAGACCCCGTCCGGCTTCGACCCGTACTACAGGGGCCTGTCGGGTACGTCGTTCTCCTCGCCGATCGTCGCGGGTGTTGCCGCCCTGGTCCGCAACAAGTGGCCGACGTTCACCCCGGCCCAGGTAATGGCGCGGTTGAAGACAACCGCCCGCGACGCCGGGCCCCGCGGCATCGACCCGTACTACGGCGCCGGCATCCTCGATGCGTACTCGGCCCTCGGCGGCAAGTGGATGACCGACTTCCCGATGAACCCGGCGGACGGCAACGACCAACCCGCCCGGGCTACTGTCCTTCCCAACACCCCCGCACAGTATTCCGGCACGCTCGGTGTGGAGGGCGACGTCGATTGGTACATGATCAACACCTCGAGCACGCTCCAGATCTCGGTGTCGGGGCCGGTGTACGACTGCGCCTTCTCATCGAACTTCGGTCCTCGCCTCGACGTGTACGACCGCGACCTGCAACCGCTGACACATGCGGAGAACCCGTATCCGACGACGGAGATCGATCCGCTCACCGGCTGCCCGCGGCCGATCGGCATGTACGTGGGCCCCGCCGTCACAGGTCCGACGTACTTCGCCATCCGCAACACCAACGGATCCCGGGACACCCGGGCGTACACACTGACCATCACCGTCGTGGGCCGCGCAGACCCGCGGATGGGCGGCACGGCGTACCCGGTCATGAATGCGCAGCCGGCCGACACCGCGACGAACGTGCCGGTGAGTGCCAAACCCACGGTGACCTTTGCTCGTCCGGTCGTCGCCGACAGCGTCAACTCGACAACCGTCCGGCTGATCAACGGACGGACCGGTGCGGTGGTCGGCGCGACCGTCGCCTACGACGCGACGACCAGGCAAGCCGTGCTCAGTCCGACCTGGCCACCGGCGCCCGCCTATCCGGATACCCCCGCGCCGCTGCTCGACAACACGCCGTACCGGATTCAGGTCACTGGCGTGCAGGAGGCCGACGGTACGCCGCCGGCGTCGTTCATCAGTACGTTCTCCACGGAAGACATCGCGCCGCCGGAGGTGTCGCCGTTCGACGCGGCCGGCGGCTACCTGGCCGCGAACCTGTCGTGGTCGATTGCTCCCACGACCGACCTGGACCAGGTCATCGTGCGGAGGAACGCCGGGAGCACGGTGCCGACGCCGACCACCGGCACGCTCGTCTATGCGGGTACCGGGACCACCGCGAAGGACACAGGTCTGGCGCAGGGTGTCACCTACACGTACGCCGTCTGGGCCCGGGACCGTGCCGGCAACTACAGCCGGCCGAACGTCAAGCGGCTGGCGGGGATGAAGTCGGGGATCGGCACGAGCTCGACGCTGGTCACCTACGGCGGGACGGCGACGCTGCACGGAAGCCTGTTGCGGATCGACAACAAGGCATTCTACGGACTGCCGATCAACGTCTACGTGCGCCCGAAGACGTCGTCGAAGTTCACCCTGCTCGCGACGCCGAAGACGTCCGTTCCCGGGAGCGTCTCGTTGGTCGTCAAGCCGATCGTGTCGTCGGTGTACATGATGACGTTCCCAGGGAACGACCTGATGATGGGGACACGGACGAAGGACATCACGGTGAACGTCACGCCGACACTGTCGGCCACCCTCTCGCCGGCATCGATCCGGCTGGGGCAGCTGTCCGCGTTCAGCGGCTACCTCGCCCCGGCGCACGCGGGGCAGACGGTCTACCTGCAGCAGTACAGCAACAAGGTCTGGAAGTCGATCGCCACGGTCAAGGCCAGCACCTCTGGCAAGTACGCCTTCGGCATCAAGCCGGCAGTGCGTGGCCAGATCGCTTACCGGGCTTGGCTCCCCGCCGACGCCGACCACACCCAGGCGTCCAGCGTCAACAAGATCCTCACGATCAGCTGAACCATCCCACACGACACCCCGGCCGCGTACCGCGGCCGGGGCCGGAGCTACTCGAGGAAGGCTCGGAGTAGGGCCTCGGTGCCTGCCAGGTGTTCCTGCATCGCCTGCCGGGCGGTGTCGGGGGCGCCGGACACGATCGCTTCGATGATGGCTTGGTGTTGGTGGTTGGAGTGGTCGATGTTGCGTTCCAGGAGGGGGATGGCGTCGAGGAGTTCGTTGAGGCGCATGCGGACGTCGGCCATGGCGGAGGTTAGCGACGGGGAGCCGGTGACTTCGGCGATGGCCAGGTGGAGGCGGGAGTCCAGGCGGCGGTAGTCGGCCAGGCGGGCCGTGGACGTTTCGGCCAGGCAGCGTTCCAGATGGTCGCGTTCGGCGGCGGTCAGGGTGCGGGACGCGGCGGCTTCCGCGGCGCCGGTCTCCAGGACGAAGCGGAGCGTGAGGGCGTCGTCCAGGCCCCCGGCGAGGTCGCGGGCGAGGCGTTTGGCCGGCGTACGGCGGGGTTTCGGGAGTTGCTCGTTGACGAACGTCCCGCCGTACCGGCCGCGGCGGGACTCGACGTACCCGGCCTCGGTGAGGGCGTGGATCGCCTCGCGGAGCGTGACCCGGCTGACGTTCAGCCGGGTGGCGAGCTCGCGCTCGGGCGGTAGCCGGTCGCCGGGCACGACGACGCCGAGCTTGATTGCCTGCAGCAACCGCTCGACCGTCTCCTCGAACGGGTTCCCGGCCCGTACCGGCCGGAACACCGCGTCATCTGCCTGAACGACCATGCCCCCACACTAAGGCCCTGCCCGGCAACCCCACGCCTACTGCGCGGCACTCGGCACGGCACCTCGCCGCACGGGAGCAAAGGCCACGATGCTCCGCATCGAGACCTTCGCTCCCGCACGCCGATGCACCGCACCGAGCACCTGCTCGCGACGGCGTGGGGTTGCCGGGCAGGGCCTAGATCGGTGTTACATAAGCGCCCGAGATTCCCCCGTCGACGAGGAACGTGTTGGCGGTGATGAAGGAGGAGTCGTCGCTGGCCAGGAACGCGACCGCGGCGGCGATCTCCTCCGGCTCGCCGAAGCGGCCCATCGGGACGTGGACCAGCCGGCGCTCGGCCCGCTCGGGGTCCTTTGCGAACAGTTCGGTGAGCAGCGGGGTGTTCACCGGGCCCGGGCACAGCGCGTTCACCCGGATGCCCTGCCGTGCGAACTCGACGCCCAGCTCGCGGCTCATCGCCAGTACGCCGCCCTTCGAGGCGGAGTACGAGATCTGCGAGGTCGCCGCGCCCATCACGGCGACGAACGACGCGGTGTTGATGATCGACCCGCGACCTTGCCGTTGCATGTAGGGGATCGCGGCCTTGCAGCACAGGTAGACCGACGTCAGGTTGACCTCCTGGACCCTCCGCCACGCCTCCAGCCCGGTGTCCAGGATCGACGCGTCGTCGGGCGGTGAGATGCCGGCGTTGTTGAACGCGATGTCCACGGCGCCGTACGTGTCGAAGGCCTGCTTGAACAGGTTCTCGACCGCGGCCGGGTCGGTGACGTCGGTCGGCACGAACAGCCCGCCGACCTCGTCCGCGGCGTCCTTGCCCGCGGCCGGGTCGAGGTCGCCGATCACGACGTGCGCCCCCTCCGCCGCGAGCCGCCGTACCGTGGCCAGACCGATCCCGCTCGCGCCACCGGTCACCACCGCGACCCGGCCCTCGAGCCGATGAGCCTTGCCACCCAGGTCCACAGTCATTCAGTCCTCCGTGCTGATGAAGATGTTCTTGGTCTCGGTGAACGCGGCCAGCGCGTCCGGTCCGAGCTCCCGGCCGAGGCCGGACTGCTTGTAACCGCCGAACGGTGTCGAGTACCGCACCGACGAGTTCGAGTTCACCGAGAGGTTCCCGGCCTCGACGCCGCGACTGACCCGCAGCGCCCGGCCGACGTCGCGGGTCCAGATCGAGCCGGACAGCCCGTACTCGCTGTCGTTCGCGATCCGCAGCGCGTCGGCCTCGTCCTCGAACGGAACCACGGCGACCACCGGCCCGAAGATCTCCTCGCGCAGGGCCCGGTCGGGAGCGGGAGCCAGCACCGTCGGCGGGAACCAGAACCCAGGCCCGCTCGGCGCAGTCCCTTGGAACGCGGGGTTCTCGACGTACGACGCGACCTGCTCGCGCTGTCCCGCGGAGATCAACGGCCCCATCTCGGTCGCCGGATCGCTCGGGTCGCCGACCTTGAAGTTCTTCACCGCCGGCTCGAGCAGCTCCAGGAACCGGTCGTACGCCGAACGCTCGACGAGGATCCTGGACCGCGCGCAGCAGTCCTGCCCCGCGTTGTCGAACACGCCGTACGGCGCCTGCGCGGCGGCCTTCTCCAGATCCGCGTCGGCGAAGACGATGTTCGCCGACTTGCCGCCCAGCTCGAGCGTCACCCGTTTCACCTGGTCCGCGCAGCCGGCCATGATCTGCTTGCCGACCGTGGTCGAGCCGGTGAAGACGATTTTCCGGACCGCGGAATGCGTGACGAAACGGTTTCCGACAACGGTTCCCTTACCGGGCACGACCTCGAAGACACCGGGCGGCAGACCGGCCTCCAGGGCCAGCTCGCCGAGGCGCAGAGCGGTCAACGGAGTCAGCTCGGCGGGCTTCAGGACAACGGTGTTTCCGGCCGCCAGCGCAGGCGCGAAACCCCAGCCGGCGATCGGCATCGGAAAGTTCCACGGAACGATCACGCCGACCACGCCGAGCGGTTCCTGGAACGTAATATCGATGCCGCCGGCAACCGGAATCTGTTTTCCGAAAAGGCGTTCCGGGGCGGCCGAGTAGTAGGTGAGCACGTCCCGGACGTTGCCGGCTTCCCAGCGCGCGTTGCCGATCGTGTGGCCGGCGTTCTCGACCTCCAGCGCGGCCAGGTTCTCCAGGTCGGCGTCGACCGCGTCGGCGAAGCGCCGCAGCAGCCGCCCGCGATCGGCGGGCGTCACGTCCCGCCAGGTCTCGAAGGCCTTCGCGGCCCGGGCGATCGCGGCGTCCGCCTCGTCCTGAGTGGCAAGCGAGATCGTCCGGATCACCTTCTCGGTGGCCGGATTGATCACGTCATACGTCATGAGGTGCTCCTGATCAGTGCGGTGAACAGCCGCAGGTCCTCGGGGTTCTCCTCCGGATGCCACTGGACCCCGAGTGCGAAGTCGTGGCCTTCCACCTCGGCCGCCTCGACCGTTCCGTCGCCCGCGCGGGCGGTGACCTTCAATCCCGGTGCGACGACGTCGAGCGCCTGGTGGTGGTAGCAGCTGCCGTCGGCGCGTTCGCCGAGGATCCGCGCGGTGAGGGTACCGGGCTCGGTCTTCACCTCGACGGTGCCGAAGGTCGCCGGTTCCGGCCGATGCGCGTCGTGGGCGACGACATCCGGCAGGTGCTGGTGCAGCGTGCCGCCGAGCGTCACGTTCAGCATCTGCAGGCCGCGGCAGATCGCGAGCAACGGCACATCACGGTCCAAGGCGGCGCGGATGAGTATTGCCTCGTGGTCGTCGCGGCCAGGCCGGGTGTCGACGGTTTCCGGGTGCGGAGTCGCCTGGTAGGACGCGGGATCGACGTCGCACCCGCCGGCGACCACGAGTCCGTCGAGGATGTCCAGGACGGACGGATCCGTACCGACCGGCGGCAGTAGCAGCGGCACCCCTCCGGCCGCTACCACCGCATCCAGATAGACCCGCGGGACGAGCGCGGCCTCCCGGTTCCAGATCCCCCACGTCGCCGGCTCCAGGTACGTCGTGATCCCGATGCGCGGGCGTCTAGAGGCGTTCGAACCCACGGACCCGCTCCCAGTCGGTGACGGCGGCATCGTACGCATCGAGCTCGACGCGTGCGGCGTTGCTGTAGTGGTCGACCATCTCGTCGCCGAACGCCGTACGGGCGATCTTCGAACCGGTGAAGAGCGCGGCGGCTTCGCGGAGCGTGGCCGGGACGTGCTCCTTGTCAGACTCGTACGCGTTGCCCTCCAGCAGCGGCTCGAGTTCCAGCTCGTTCTCGATGCCGTGCAGGCCGGAGGCGATGATCGCGGCGACCGCGAGGTACGGGTTCACGTCGCCGCCGGGGAGGCGGTTCTCGACGCGGAGTGAGTCGCCGTGGCCGACCACGCGCAGCGAGCAGGTGCGGTTGTCGAGACCCCAGGCGATCGCGGTCGGCGCGAAGCTGCCGCGGACGAAACGCTTGTAGGAGTTGATGTTCGGCGCCAGCAGGTACGTGAACTCGGACAGGCAGGCGAGCTGGCCGGCGATGAACTGTTCCATCAGCCGGGAGAACCCGTGGTCGCCGTCACCCGCGAGCACCGGGTCGCCGTCGTCGGCGCGGAAGCTCAGGTGGATGTGGCACGAGTTGCCCTCGCGTTCGTCGTACTTCGCCATGAACGTGAGGCTCTTGCCGTGCTTGGAGGCGATCTCTTTCGCGCCGGTCTTGTAGATCGAGTGGTTGTCGCAGGTCGCGAGCGCCTCGTCGTAGCGGAAAGCGATTTCGTGCTGGCCGAAGTTGCACTCGCCCTTCGCGGACTCGACGTACAGGCCGGCGCCGGTCATGCCGTTGCGGATGTCGCGCAGCAGCGGCTCGATCCGGGAGGTGCCGACGAGGGAGTAGTCGACGTTGTACTGGTTCGACGCGGTGAGGCCGAGATACCGCTTGTTCCACGCGGTTTCGTAGGTGTCGTCGAAGACGATGAACTCGAGCTCGGTCCCGACGTACGCCCTGAGTCCCCGCTGCGGCAGGCGATCCAGCTGGGCCCGCAACACCTGCCGCGGCGAGGCGATCACCGGCGTACCGTCCAGCCACTGTACGTCGCACAACACGAGCGCCGTGCCCTCGAGCCACGGGACAAGACGGAGCGTGTCCAGGTCGGGCGCCATCACCATGTCGCCGTACCCGCGCTCCCACGATGACATCGCGTAGCCGTCGACGGTGTTCATGTCGACGTCGACCGCGAGCAGGTAGTTGCAGCCCTCGGTCCCGTGCTTCAGCACCTCCTCCACGAAGTACCGCGCACCGCATCGCTTGCCCTGCAGCCGCCCCTGCATATCCGTGATCGCCACCAGCACCGTGTCGATCTCGCCGGCGTCGACCAGCCTGCGCAACTCCTCCACACTCAACACGGCCACTCCCGGAGCTCTATTGGTCTGTTTCCAGTCCATTGACTCAAGTCTCGGTCGGGATGTCAACGCGTGCAGTTTCCCTTGACAGTGCCTGACCGGGGTGCCTCAATTACCTAAAGGTCTGGGGGGAGACCATTGAGGCGCTGTGTCTAGGAGGCCCCGCAATGAGCAAAGACGAGTCCGCCGCCCCGATGACCGACGACGAGAAACGACTGCATCAGTTGGGCTATGCCCAGGAGCTGTCCCGGACGATGTCCGGGTTCTCGAACTTCGCGGTGTCCTTCACGATCATCTCGATCCTGTCCGGCTGCCTGACCCTGTACGGGTTCGGGATGAATACCGGCGGCCCGGTGCTGATCGTGTGGGGCTGGCCGTTCGTCGGCCTGATGACGTTGTTCGTCGGCCTCGCGATGGCGGAGGTCTGCTCGAGCTTCCCGACCGCCGGCGGGCTGTACTACTGGTCCGCCAAACTCGCGCCGTCCAACGGCGCCGCGTGGTCCTGGTTCACCGGGTGGTTCAACTTCCTCGGCCAGGTCGCGGTGACGGCCGGTATCGACTTCGGCGCCGCGTTCTTCCTGAACGCGTTCCTGGACCTGCAGTTCGGCTTCAGTACGACGCCCGGCCACACGATCCTGCTGTTCGGGATCATCCTGCTGGTGCACGGGTTGCTGAACTCGTTCGGTGTGAAGCTCGTTGCCAGGCTCAACGACATCAGCGTGTGGTGGCACATCGTCGGTGTGGTCTTCATCGTCGGCGCGCTCGTGATCGTGCCGGACAAGCACCAGTCGGCCGGTTTCGTGTTCGGTCACTTCGTCAACAACACCGGCTGGGGCTCCACCTTCTACGTCGCGCTGCTCGGCCTGCTGCTGGCGCAGTACACCTTCACCGGGTACGACGCTTCCGCGCACATGACCGAGGAGACGCACGACGCGGCCCGGTCGGGTCCGCGCGGCATCGTGATGTCGATCCTCGTCTCGCTGGCCGCCGGGTGGGTGCTGCTGATCGGTCTGACCTTCGCGATCCAGAGCTACGACGGTGCCCTCAAGGGAGATATCGGCGTACCGCCGGCCCAGATCTTCATCGACGCGGTCGGGGCGGGGCTGGCCAAGATCCTGCTGCTGGTCGTGATCGGCGCGCAGTTGTTCTGCGGGATGTCGTCGGTGACCGCGAACTCGCGGATGATCTACGCGTTCTCCCGGGACGGGGCGCTGCCGGGGTCGAAGTTCTGGCACAAGATCAACGGCAAGACCAGGACGCCGACGAACGCGATCTGGCTGGCCGCGGGCGGGGCGTTCCTCCTCGGTCTGCCGTACCTCTGGAACGCGACGGCGTACGCCGCTGTCACGTCGATCGCGGTGATCGGCCTGTACATCGCCTACGTGCTCCCCACCCTGCTGCGGTTGCTGCAGGGCAAGAGCTTCCAGCCCGGCCCGTGGCACCTCGGCCGCTGGAGCCGCCCGATCGGCATCGTCGCGATCGTCTGGGTCGCGTTCATCACGATCCTGTTCATGTTGCCGCAGGTCAGCCCGGTCACTGGTAGCACCTTCAACTACACGCCGATCGCCGTACTGGTCGTCCTCGGCTTCGCGGCGGCGTACTGGTTCCTGTCCGCCCGCCGCTGGTTCACCGGCCCCAAGGTCCAAGGCACCGAAGCGGAGTTGGCCGCCATCGAACGCGACCTAGAGTCGATCTGACCCCTCTTTGGGCCCCCACCAACCGTTTTCGCGGTCGCGAAACGGTTGGTGGGGGCCCAAAGTCGTCGAAAGACCATCCGGTGCCCCGGCACGATCGTGCCGTCGTGACTGCTCGGAACTGGGCAGTCAGGGGTGTCAGGATGGTGGCCAGCACATTTCCTCATGTGACACTCGCCGTGTCGAGCTGCCCTGGGCTGTGATAATCGGCGAGGGTAATCCTTCGAGGAGTTGGATGACTGACGACGAGCTGGTCGGGCGAGCCGGACTGGTCGAGCGTGCTACCAAGCAGCTCGAGACCAGCGGCAGCGTGCTGCTCTACGGCCCGACCGGTATCGGCAAGTCGGCCCTCGGGCGGGCGCTCGTCGCGGAGCGTGGCCGGAAAGGCTGCCGGATCCTCAGCGCCGCACCGTCCAACTCCGAGGCCGGCCTGCCGTACGTCACGCTCCTCGACCTGCTCTCCAACCAGCTCGAATTCGCCTGGCAGGTGCTCCCGGACCACCTCCGCCAGCCGCTCGAGGTCGCGCTGCTGAAGGCGAGCGCCCCGGATACGGTGCGTGACGAGCTGGCCGTGCGCCTCGCCGTACTGCACGTTCTCCGCCGCCTCGCCACGACCGGCCCCGTACTGATCGTGGTCGACGACATCCAATGGGTGGACCCGTCCAGCCTCGAGGTGCTCACGTTCTGTGCTCGCCGGCTGTCCGAGGGCGTGCACCTGCTCGCCACCGAGCAGGTGGCCGACGGCGACCTGCCGGTGATGGCCAACGCCTGCCCCGAGCCCGTCCTGCAGCTCGAGGTCCCGCCGCTCACGGAGCCCGACGTACTCGGCCTGCTCCGGCAGCGCCTGTCGAGCCCGCTCCCGGTCCGGACAGCGCGCCGCATCTTCACCGCGAGCGCCGGCAACCCGTTCATGGCCCTCGAGCTCGGTCGCGCCGTACTGCGGCATCCGAAGAGTGTCTCGCCCAACGACCCGCTCCCGGTCTCCAGCCGCCTCAAGACCCTGCTCGGTGAGCGTCTCGCCGACCTGTCCACCGACACCCACGAGCTGCTCCTGCACGCCGCGTCGTCGCCGCGCCCGACCACGACGCAGCTGGCCGGCTCCCTCGACCGCTCGATCGACGCCGACCTCGCCGAGGCGGAGACCCTCGGACTGATCGATGTCTCGGCCGAGCGGCTCCGCTTCACGCACCCCCTGCTGAGGGAGTTCGTGTACGCCGAGGCAACGTCGGCCGCCCGTCGTCAGGCGCACGCCAAACTGGCCGCCGTGGTCGACGAACCGGTGGAGAACGCGACCCATCGCGCCCTCGCCACCCAAGAGGCCGATCCGGAGCTGGCCGCGACGATCGAGGAGGCCGCCACGGTTGCCGCCGGTCGTGGAGCGCCTGGCGCCGCCGCGAACCTGTGGCGGCTGAGCGCGGACCGGACACCGAGCACCCACCCGAACGAACGCGCCCGCCGCCTCACCAGGGCCGCCGACGACGCCGCGGCCGCTGGTCACCTGGCGGAGTCGGCCGACATGGCGCAGCTCGCCGTACAGGCAGCGACAACGCCCGAAACCAGGGTCCCCGCGCTGCTGCTGTGTGCCGACGCGGTCTGGCCGGAGCGGGACCGCCGGGTCGAGCTGCTCGCGGAGGCGTTCGCGGCGGCCGAGGGCAATAAGCGGTTCGAGGCGCGGGTGCGGATCGAGCGCAGCCACAGCCACTACTTCGATCGCAGCCTGGACGAGGCGCAGGAGGACGCGCGGATCGCCGAGGCGCTGGCGCGCGAGGCCGGTGACACCGAGGCGGTCGTCGACGCCCTGAGCGCGGCGAGTTCGGTGCTGATGGCCCGGGACGCCGACGAGACCTCGGACGCCGTGCTGGAGCAGGCTGCCGAGCTGGCCAAGGGCTTGCCGCTCACCAGGAGCGTGGTGAACGCCCGCCAGATGGCCGCGATGCGGGAGCTGTTCCGCGGCCGGACCGGTGAGGCGATCACCGCGATCACCGCGTTGGCCGACGAGGTGCGCGACCACGGCGCGATGCGCTGGCTGGCGTCCGTACTGATCTCCGCGACGGCGATCTACGAGCGCAGCGGCCGCGGCGCCGACGCGTTGGCCGCCGGACACGAGTGTTATCAGCTGATGCAGGACATCGGGGACGAGGCCGAGGTCGGCATGGTTGTCGCCAGCCGCGCGGAGTGGGTCGGCGGGTCGGCGGCCATGGGTCGGCAGCTCGCCGAGGCCGCGCTGGACGCCGTCCGCCTGGTCGGGAACGACGAATGGACCGGCCCGGCGCTGGTCAGTCTCGGGCTGATCGGCGTACTGACCGGCGACCCGCAGCGGGCCGTCGAGGCGTTCGACGCGATCGCGGGGTCGGGCGAGGCCGCGATGCCGTACGACCCGGCGGTGATCCCGTGGCACGCGGACTACGCCGAGGCCCTGGTCGCGGCCGGCCGGCTGGACGACGCGGCCGACCTGATCGCCGAGATCCGCACCCGCGCCGAGAACCTGGACCGGCGCGTGGTGAAGCTCGGCCTGGATCGCGCCGAGGCGCTGCTGGTCGCCAAGCACGGTGACCCGGCCGCTGCCCTGGAGCTGTTGGAGAAGACAGTCGGTACGGCGGGGGACCGGGTCTACCCGCTCGATCTCGCGCGTTGCGAGCTGGCCCGCGGCCGGATCGCCCGGCAGGCCCGTCGCCGGTCGGTCGCCCGGACCGCGTTCCTGGACGCGATCGAGCAGTTCGAGGCGTACGGCGCTCCCGCCTGGCGCGAGGTCGCGGAGATGGAGCTCGCGCGTCTCGACGTACCGAGCCGAAGCCGGCAGCCGTCGGAGCTGACCGACAACGAGCAGCAGATCGTCTCGATGGTCCGCGACGGCTCCACGAACCGCGAGATCGCGGCGGCGTTGTACCTGTCGGTGAAGGCCGTGGAGTCGCAGCTGACCCGCCTGTACCGCCGCTTCGGAGTCGCCAACCGCACCCAGCTGCTGAGGACGGTCGACCGCCCGAGTCAGAATGGGTGAGTGAAGCTACAACGCAAGCACGCCTTCGTCCTGCTGGCCATCGCCGCCTGGAACGTCATCACCTACCTGCGCTTCATCAAGGCGCTCGTGGACACCGAGAACCGCCCGACCGGGTACTACGTCGCGCACACCGTCCTGATCATCGTGAACCTGCTGATCGCGGCGCTGCTCGGCACCTGGGGAGTCCGCGCGTACAAGGCCTCTAAGACCGCACAAAACTCGCCGGTGTGACCCCGAGCAGTTTCCGGAAGTGCCGGTTGAGGTGCGACTGGTCGTAGAACCCAGCCAGTGTCGCGACCTCGGCGGTCGGGCGCCCGTCGAGCAGGTACCGCCGGGCCAGATCGACCCGCCGCCCGGTCAGGTACCGGTGCGGCGGCATCCCGTACTCCCGGCTGAACGCCCGTACCAGATGGGCCGGATGCGCATGCACCAGCTTCGACGCATCATCGAGTGTGATCCCGTCCGGCACGTGCGCGTCCAGCAGATCGCGCAGCTGCGCGGCAACGCCCGCGTCGGACCGGTCCGGTGGGTCGACCACTTGCCGCCGCAGGTGCTGCCCCAGGCGCTCCTCGATGAGCGTCAACCGGCTCTGGGCCTCCAGGTCCTCCACACCGTCTTCCAGTACGCCGTGCAACTGGTGGATCCGGTGCCGCAGCAGCGGGTCGACGTACTCCGGATGGTCGACCGCGGCGCCGATCAGACCTTCACCAAGCCGATCGGGCTCGAGATAGAGGACCCGCTTACGGAACCCCTCCGGCCGCACCGAGCGGCCGTCGTGCGGGACATGCGGCGGGAGGAGCGAGACTTGCGCCTGCGCGAGACCGTGCTCGTGGCGGTCCAGGTCGTAGCGCACCGCACCTTCGTCGACGATCAACACGGTCCACGCGTCGTGCGTGTGGCTCGGGTACGCGTGCGACGGGAAGTGCGCATGCAACACCTCGACGACCCCGGCCAGCCGAGGCCGCCACGCCCGGACCGTGGCGCCGCCGCTCATAGCTGAAACATACGCTTTGCGTGTGAAGGTCTACGTGAGTGCGGACATGGAAGGCGTCACCGGGGTCGTCGACGCGGAGGACGTGCAGCCGCCGGGACGGGACTACGAGCGCGGCCGGGTGCTGATGACCGAGGACGTGAACGCCGCCGTCCGCGGTGCGTACGCCGCCGGCGCGACCGAGGTCCTGGTGAACGACGCCCACGGCCCGATGCGCAACCTGCTGCCCGACCTCCTCGACCCGCGCGCCGCCCTGATCAAGGGCCGCCCGAAGCCGATGGGCATGATCGAGGGCCTGACCCCGGAGTACGACGCCGTACTCTGCATCGGCTACCACGCCCGCGCCGGCGTACTCGGGGTCCTGAGTCACAGCTTCATGGGCCACGAGATCGAGGACATCTGGCTGGACGACCAGCTCACCGGCGAGATCGGCCTGTTCCACGCGGCCGCCGCGGCGTACGGCGTACCGCTCGCGCTCCTGACCGGGGACGACACCGCATGTGACGAGATGAAGGCGTGGGATCCCGCGGTCGCGATCGTCCCGGTCAAATTCGCCAAAGACCGCTTCGCCGCGCAACTCGTCCCGGTCGGGGAGGCCCGCGAGTCGATCGAGTCGACCACCGCGCAGGCGCTCAGCAGCCTCACCAAGCCGGACACCCCGGCCGGCCCGCGAACCCTGGCCGTCCGCTGGCAGTCCGCCTCGGTCGCGTCCCACCTCACCGCAATCCCCGGCGTAACCCGCCGCGACGACCGCACCGTGACGGTCGACGCAGACATGCTCCAGCTCTACCGGATGTTCAACCTGTTCCTCCGGGTCTGCACAGCAGTCACCTCGAACCCGCCGTACTGTTAAAAACGTACAAGACCGATGCCGGTGCTGGGCGTGAGCATTGGGCTTGTGGAAAAGTTTGATACGAAGATTGCTGTGTTGTTGCGGGACGATCTGGCGGTTTGGCAGCGGTTGAATGTGACTGCGTTCTTGGTCAGTGGGATCGCCGGGACGCATCCTGAGGTGGTCGGGGAGCCGTACGAGGACGCGGACGGTGTTCGGTATCTGCCGATGTTCCGGCAGCCGGTGATGGTGTTCGAGGGGTCGAAGGAGTTCATGACGACCGCCCACGAACGCGCGCTGAGCCGGGAGATCGAGCACTCGGTGTTCACCCAGGATCTCTTTGCCACCGGCAACGACCACGACAACCGCGCCGCGGTGAAGGCCGTCCGCACCCAAGAACTCGACCTGGTCGGCATCGCCTTCTACGGCCCGAAGAACGCCGTCGACAAAGCGTTGAAGGGCGCCGTCAAGCACCACTAGTGTCCTGAGTCGGACGTTCGTGCCATAAGTTCGGGCGGGGCCAGACGCACGCCCAGGAATTCGCGGCGCTCGAGCCTCCCCAAACCGGTGTGGGGAGCCATACCCACCCAAATCAGCCTGCAACACTCCCCAAACCACCGGAATCGGCCGCGGGCTCCATCTTTGAGAAGCCACCGACCATCATCGGGCCGCGAGAATGGTCGGTGGGTTCTCAAAGATGCGATCCGCGGGTCGACCCGCTCCGAATGGGGAGTGTTACAGGCTGGTTCGGGTGGGTTTTGCTCCCCAGACCGGTTTGGGGAGGCGTTGGCGGCGCTAATGCTGGGCGCACCGCCTACCAACAATTTATGTCACGGACTTCAGAAGCAGGACCACTAGCGCGGGGCGAACTTGGTCCAGGTGGCGCCTTGGTCGGTGCTGAGGACTACCTCGGTGGTACGGCGTTTCGGGACCTCGGAGCCGTACATGAGCTGTGCGTCGCCGGACAGGTCGGCGAGGTCGCCGGGGTAGCCGCGGTCCAGTGTGGCGGCGCCGTCGCGGACCCGGTACAGGCGCGGGCGGTCGCCGGGGCGGCCGCCGAGGATCAGCGCGGTGCCGTCGTCGAAGGCGAGCGGCGACACGGCCAGGCTCTTCGGCGGGTTCTCGACCGTCGTCCAGTTCGCGCCGCGGTCGGTGGAGATCTGCAGCTTCGAGACGGTCTGGCCGGTGGCGCCGACGGTGACCGCGGTCGACAGCAGCGTGCGGCCGTCCGGGCTGATGGCGAGCCGGCCGAGCTGGTTGTGGCTGTCGAGCGACCGTGAACCCCAGGTGCGACCGCCGTCGTCGGTCCAGACGACGTCGGTGCGGCCGATCCCGGTCAGCATCCAGCAGCGGCCGGACTCGTCGCAGACCGGGGACCGGGTGCCGCGGGTCCGGAGCATCCGGACCGTCGACTCCTCCGGGTTCACCACGACGATCGAGCCCGGCACGATCCGGTCGGTGAGGATCTCGTCCTTCTGGAACGTCGAAGTGGGCAGCCGGTACCGGAGCTTGGTGAGCACCGGGCCGTCGTACGTCAGCCGGAACATCATCGTCGCGTCACCGGTCAGCGTGCCCTCGAGCGGCGGGGCGACCGCGATCGCCTCCTTGCCCGCCTGCAGCGTCGCGTACGGGACCGGCCACTCGGGGGCGGTGGCGCGGGAGCCGTCCCGGTCGATCACCGCGGCGAACCTGCAGTTCGGGCCGCTGGTGCAGTCCGACCAGCCCGCCGCCCAGCGGTTCCGGGTGACCATCGTGATCGACAGCACCTGCGCGCGCTCGGAATTCACCACCGCGCTGCCGGACCGCCCCGCGGCGGCCGGCTCGATGGCGATCGGAGGGTCCGTCTGCGACCGGTGAGAGGTCAGGTGCACCATCGCGAGCACGATCGACGTCGTGGCCGCGAGCACCCCGAGGACGAGGAACGGCGGCATGCCGCGGGGTAGGCCACAGCGCTCCAACAGCTCTACCAGGCGGCGGTAGTAGCGGTCGGACAACTCGCGCAGGCGCGGCTCCACAGTCACCCCCCAAGGCGCAGGTGTCCCCGCGAGGGGGTCAGGTCGGCGGTGGAATCTTATGCGAAAGAGGGCGCACGCTCACACCCGGCGGAAGATGAGTGCGCGCTTCACTTCCTGGATCGCCTTGGTGACCTCGATGCCGCGGGGGCAGGCGTCGGTGCAGTTGAAGGTGGTCCGGCAGCGCCAGACGCCTTCCTTGTCGTTCAGGATCTCCAGCCGCTGCTCGGTGCCCTCGTCACGGCTGTCGAAGATGAACCGGTGCGCGCCGACGATCGCCTGCGGACCGAAGTACTGCCCGTCGGACCAGAACACCGGGCAGGACGTCGTACACGCAGCGCACAGGATGCACTTCGTGGTGTCGTCGAACCGGTCCCGGTCGGCCTGCGACTGGATCCGCTCCCGGGTCGGCTCGTGACCGCTGGTGACCAGGAACGGCATCACCGAGCGGTACGCCTCGAAGAACGGATCCATGTCGACGACCAGGTCCTTGAGCACCGCGAGGCCCTTGATCGGCTCGACGGTGATCTCCTTGTCCGGGTTCAGGTCCTTGATCAGCGTCTTGCAGGCCAGCCGGTTGCGGCCGTTGATCCGCATCGCGTCCGAGCCGCAGACCCCGTGCGCGCAGGACCGCCGGAACGTCAGCGTGCCGTCCTGCTCCCACTTGATCTTGTGCAGCGCGTCCAGGACCCGGTCGGTCGGCTGCAGCGTGACGGAGTACGTCTTCCACTCGGCCTCGTCCAGGACCTCGGGGTTGTACCGGAGGATCTTGACCTTGACGTCCATCAGTACTTGCGCTCCATCGGCTTGTAGCGGGTCTGCACGACCGGCTTGTAGTCGAGCCGGATCGTCTCGTTGCCGTCGGCATCGACCTCGCGGTACGCCATCGTGTGCCGCATGAAGTTGACGTCGTCGCGGGTGGCGTAGTCCTCGCGGAAGTGCCCGCCGCGGGACTCCTTGCGCGCGAGCGCGCCTACCACGAGCACCTCGGCCAGGTCGATCAGGAAGCCCAGCTCGACCGCCTCGAGCAGATCGGTGTTGAACCGCTTGCCCTTGTCCTGGACGCCGACGCTTGCAAAGCGAAGCTTCAGCGCCTCGATGTCGACGAGCGCCTGCTTCAGCGAGCCCTCCGTGCGGTACACCTGCGCGTTCAGGTCCATCGTCGCCTGCAGGTCGGACCGGATCGCGGCGATCCGCTCCTCGCCGGTCGACGTACGCAGGCCCTCGACGAGCTCCACGACGTACTTTTCCGGCTCGGAAGGCAGTTCCTCGAACTCGGCCGTCGCGGCGTACTCGGCGGCGGCGATCCCGGCCCGGCGGCCGAACACGTTGATGTCGAGCAGCGAGTTGGTACCCAGGCGGTTCGCACCGTGCACCGAGACGCAGGCGACCTCGCCGGCGGCGTACAGGCCCGGGATCACGTCCTCGTTGTTGGCCAGCGCCTCCCCCTTGATGTTCGTCGGGATGCCGCCCATCGCGTAGTGCGCGGTCGGGAACACCGGGATCTGCTCGGTGTACGGCTCCACGCCCAGGTAGGTGCGCGCGAACTCGGTGATGTCCGGGAGCTTCGCGTCGATGTGCGCGGGCTCCAGGTGGGTCAGGTCGAGCATCACGTACGCGCCGTCCGGACCGCAGCCGCGGCCCTCGCGGACCTCGTTCGCCATCGCGCGGGCGACCATGTCCCGCGGCGCCAGGTCCTTCACGGTCGGCGCGTACCGCTCCATGAAGCGTTCGTTGTCCTTGTTCCGCAGGATGCCGCCCTCACCACGAGCGGCCTCGGACAGCAGTACGCCGAGACCCGCCAGGCCGGTCGGGTGGAACTGGAAGAACTCCATGTCCTCCAGCGGCAGGCCCTTGCGCCACACGATGCCCATGCCATCACCGGTGAGGGTGTGCGCGTTGGACGTCGTACGGAAGACCTTGCCGAAACCGCCGGACGCGAAGATCACCGACTTCGCGGAGAACACGTGCAGCTCGCCGGTGGCCAGCTCGTAGGCGACCACGCCGCTCGCCTTGCCGTTCGTCATCAGCAGGTCGAGAACGTAGTACTCGTTGAAGAACTCCACGTTCTGCTTGATGCACTGCTGGTACAGCGTCTGCAGGATCATGTGACCGGTACGGTCGGCCGCGAAGCAGGATCGGCGTACGACGGCCTCACCGTGGTTGCGGGTGTGACCGCCGAAGAACCGCTGGTCGATCTTGCCCTCGGCGGTCCGGTTGAACGGCAGGCCCATCTTCTCCAGGTCGAGGACCGCGTCGACGGCCTCGCGGCACATCACCTCGGCCGCGTCCTGGTCGACCAGGAAGTCGCCACCCTTGACCGTGTCGAAGGTGTGCCACTCCCAGTTGTCCTCCTCGACGTTCGCCAGCGCGGCACACATACCGCCCTGGGCGGCGCCGGTGTGCGAACGGGTCGGGTACAGCTTGGTGAGTACGGCGGTACGGGTCCGGTTGCTCGACTCGAGGGCCGCGCGCATCCCCGCGCCGCCCGCGCCGACGATGATGACGTCGTACTGATGCTGCTGCATAACTTCCTTACTTGCAGACCTGGAGGGTGCTGTTCGGGTCGAGGCAGGGGTCGAAGGTGAAGATGACCAGCGTGCCCAGGACGACGATTACGATCGATGCGGTGATCAGCAGGGCCTTGAGCCAGAACCGGGTCTGGTCCTTCTCGGCGTAGTCGTTGACGATCGTGCGCAGCCCGTTGGTGCCGTGCAGCATCGCCAGCCACAGCATCAGCAGGTCCCAGACCTGCCACAGCGGGTTGGCCCACTTGCCGGCCACGAAGCCGAAGTCCAGCGCGGTGATCCCGCCGCCGAGCATCAGGTTCACGAACAGGTGCCCGAGCACCAGGATGACGAGGGCGAGCCCGGACAGCCGCATGAACAGCCAGCTGTACAGCTCGAAGTTGGTCTGCCCGGACCGGTTCCGGCCGCCGCCCTTCAGCCTGCGGGCCCGGGAGCTGCTGCGCGGTGCCGCGATCTCGCTCATCTCAGCCTCCGAACACGTGGGTCAGATGCCGGATGACGAACGGCACGAACAGCACCACCCAGAGCACGCCGACGCCGATCATCAGCTGCCGCTGGTAGCGCGGGCCCTTGGCCCAGAAGTCCACCAGGATCAGCCGTACGCCGTTGAACGCGTGGAACAGGATCGCCGCGACCAGACCGACCTCGAGCAGGCCGACGACCGGGTTCTTGTAGGTGCCGATGA
This sequence comes from Kribbella sp. NPDC055110, assembly GCF_053607525.1. Taxonomy (NCBI): domain Bacteria; kingdom Bacillati; phylum Actinomycetota; class Actinomycetes; order Propionibacteriales; family Kribbellaceae; genus Kribbella; species Kribbella sp. NPDC055110. The sequence goes on along the minus strand of NZ_JBSGTS010000048.1, from coordinate 3,901 downwards.
CCTCGTTGTAGGCCTCCGGGGAGACCCGCACCAGTGCGGTGTCCAGCACGTGCACCAGCAGGAAGAAGAAGATCCCGACACCGGTGATCCGGTGCGCGACCCATGACCACATGCCCTCCCGGCCGCGGTACAGCGTGCCGGCTGGTTTGCTGGGCAAACCGTCCTCCGATCGAACGTCACTCGGCCCGGAGAAAACCAAGCCGGTTCGATGCTAGTCCCGCGATCAGCCCCGAAATGTCCTGACAGATGTGAGATCGGTCGCGTAGTGGCCCAAGGATCAGGGCCCGCAGTGGCCCTCGACGGTGCGCCTCCGATGCACTTGACTTCAACTGCGCTTGAACGCTTTGGCTGACGGCACATCGGAATCGAAGGGGAGAACTACGGTGAGTTTCTGGATCTGTGCGACCTGCGCGGTCGAGCACGCGGAGCAGGTCGAGGTGTGCGCGATCTGCGCCGACGAGCGGCAGTGGGTGCCCGCCGACGGGCAGCACTGGACCACGCTCGAGGAGCTGTCCGCGGCCGGCACCGAGGTCACCGTCGACGAGGTCGAGCCCGGCCTGTACGGCGTCCGCTCGAAGCCGCCGGTGGGGATCGGCCAGCAGTCGATGCTGGTGACAACGTCCGAGGGCAACCTGCTCTGGGACCCGATCGGGTACCTGGACGACGACGCCGTACGCCGGATCCGGGAACTCGGCGACGTGGTCGGGATCATCGCCAGCCACCCGCACATGTACGGCGTCCAGGTGGAGTGGAGCCACCGCCTCGGCGACGTACCGGTGTATGTCTCGGAGGCCGACAAGGAATGGGTCGCGCGCCCGGACGCGGTGATCCAGCCCTGGTCCGGGCGGCTCACGCCGCTACCCGGAGTGACCGTCATCCAGCCCGGCGGCCACTTCCCCGGCAGCGCGGTCGTGCACTGGGCGAACGGTGCCGAGGGCAAGGGAGTCATTCTGTCCGGCGACACCATTTTCGCCAACCCAGACCGCACCTCGGTCAGCTTCATGCGCAGCTACCCGAACCGCATCCCACTGTCCGGTGCGGTGGTCGACCGAGTAAGCCGCTCCCTCGACCCCTTCACCTACGACCGCCTCTACAACAACTTCGGCTCAGTAATCCCCACAGACGCCAAGTCCGTAGTACGCCGCTCCGCCGACCGCCACGCCGCCTGGACCCGAGGCGACTACGACCACCTCACGTAGGTAGCCCCTACCACTCTCCCCAAACCGGTTTGGGGAGAGCCTGGCGGGCTGTCCGGGGAGCATCTCCCACCCGTTGTGGGGTGTGGCCCGCCCCGAACCAGTTTGGGGAGGATGTCCTGCCTGTTATGGGGTGTGGCCCGCCCCGAACCAGTTTGGGGAGGATGTCCTGCCCGTTGTGGGGTGCGGCCCGCCCCGAACCGGTTTGGGACGGGCGGGTCCTAGGCGGCGAGGCGGGAATGGGTGAGGCGGGTGTGGAGGGCGAGCATGTGGGTGATGCAGGTTTGCCAGTGGTAGAGCTCGGCTCGGTGGCGGGCGGCGGGGCGGCGGTTGGGGAGTTGGGCGAGGGCGAGGGTGGCGTCGGCGAGGGCTGCGGGGTTGGCGGGGGCCCAGCTGCCGCAGGTTTCGTCGACGAGTTCCCGGGCGCCGCCGGTGTTGGCCGTGACTACCGGCGTGCCGGCGGCGAGTGCCTCGAGGACGGCCAGGCCGAAGGTTTCGCCGGGGCAGACGGACAGGGCGATGTCGGCCTCGGCGAGGTGCTTGGCGAGGGTACGGCGGCCGTCGACGTACCCGTGGAAGGTGACGGGCGCGTCCCCGGCGACCTCGATCAGCTCGTCGAGGTGCGGTCCGGTGCCGTAGACGTCCATCCGCACGTTCACGCCGCGGCGGTGCAGTTCGGCGGCGGTCGCGACCGCGAGGTGCGGGCTCTTCTCGCGGGAGAGCCTGCCGGCGTGCACGAGCTTCAGTACCCCGTCGTTCAAAGGTGCACCCAGCGACGGGTGGAAGGTGTCGAGGTCGACCCCGAGCGGGATCCGGACGAGCGGCGTCGTCACCTCGTCGAACTCGGCGGCCGCGTAGCGCGAGGTGACTACGACGGCGTCGTACGTGCGGCCGAGGATCTTGTAGAGCGCGGCGACGGTGGCGATCATGCCGAGCTGGCTGTACTTGACCCCGTCGGCGCCCCACTTCACCGGACGTTCGCCGAGCATCCGGCCGGGGCGCAGTACGTCGTTCCCGCCGAGCTGACCCGGGCGGGCCGCGCCGAGCGCCAGCATCGCGTCCAGCCGCTCGTGGCTGAACAGGACCGTGCCGATGTCGTTCTTGCGGGCCCAGCGCGCGACTGGCAACAGCGTCGACTTGTCGGAGATCTCGACCGTGGTCGGCCGGAACCGCTTCAGTACGTCGATCACGGTCCACGGCGTCGTGATCAGCCGGTAGCCGCCGCTCACCTTCGGCGCCTTGACCCGGACGATCGTGCCCAGCTCGGTCTCGACCACGGAGTCCTTCTCACCCGGCGTGATCACGATCCGCTCGGCGCCGGCCTCGACGTACCCCTGGCCGATGTGCTCGATCGCGGTCCGCATCCCACCGGACGTCGGCCCCACGAAGTTGGCGAGTTGGGCGATCCGTAGTCCACTCATGCGACCCGCCGTACGGCGGCGGCGTCGCGGAGTACTTCGGCGTAGTGGTTGTCGACGAGGTCGTCGACGACGGCCGGCCAGGTGCGCGACTGCACGCGCTGCAGGCCGCTCGCGGCCATCCGTCCGCGGGCCGTCGGGTGGTCCAGCAGGGTCTTCACCGCGTCTCGCAGCGATCCGGGTTGGCCGGGCTCGAACAGCAGGCCGTTCTCGCCCGGGTGGATCAGGTCCAGCGGGCCGCCCGCGGCCGGGCCGACGGTCGCAACGCCGGAGGCCTGCGCCTCCTGGATCGTCTGGCAGAACGTCTCGTGTTCACCGGTGTGCACGAACACGTCCAGCCCGGCGAAGATCGACGCCAGGTCGGCGCCCCGGCGCATCCCGAGGAACGTTGCCGTCGGCAACGCGTGCTCCAGCGCGGAGCGGTCCGGGCCGTCGCCGACGATCACGATCCGGCAGTCCAGGTCGGTCAGCTCCGCGAGCCGCCGTACCTTCTTCTCGGCCGCCAGCCGGCCGACGTACCCGACGATCGGTTTGCCGTCCGGGGAGATCTCCCGCCGCCACTGCTCGTCCCGGTTCGACGGGTCGAACAGGTCGAGGTTCACGCCGCGGCCCCACCGGTACACCCGCGGTACGCCGCGCTGCACCAGCGCGTCGACGGCCGAGGTCGAGGGCGCGAGGGTGCGGTCGGCGCGGGAGTGCGTGCGGCTGACCCAGCGCCAGATCCCGCGGTCCGCGGCGGCGTACCAGGGGTACTGGCGGGCGAAGCCGGCGATGTCGGTCTGGAAGATCGCCACCGTCGGTACGCCGAGCTTGCGGGCGGCACGTAGTCCATACGCGCCGATGATGAACGGCGAGGCGAGATGCACCAGGTCGGGCCGGAAGTCGGCCATCGCCCGTTCGATCGACGGATCCGGCAGACCGACCGGGTACTCCTTGTAACCCGGCGTACGGAAGCTCCGCGCCCGCAGCACCGGGACGTCACCGTAGCTGTCGGGGCCCGGGCCGGGAGCGATGATCAGCAGTTCGTGCCCGCGGGCACGCAGCCGGTCGGCGACGTGGCGAGCCGTGTTCGCCACGCCATTGATCTGCGGCAGGAAGGTCTCGGCCACCATCACGATTCGCACATCTCGAAGGTTCCTCACCGTCCATGAACCCTGGGCGACACTCTCGTGACACGGCGTCGATGCCCTGTCGACAGCTGCAAGGCCTTGAAGTGTCCTTCAGGTTGCCACCGGGCTGTGCTCGGTTAGTCGCACGCGAACTCTGGGGTGGCAGACCACCCTGGCC
>NZ_JBSGTS010000047.1:0-27797 GCF_053607525.1 Kribbella sp. NPDC055110 | reverse complement strand
GCGTGCGCCCCGTGCGCCCCGTGCGCGCCGCCCGCGGCCCCCCACGCGCCGTCGCGGCCCCGCGCGCCGCACGCGCCGCCAGACGGGGTTTGCACAGGAACTGGGGGCGCCGCACAGGAAATAGCCTGTTCCCACCCACCACTTCCGCGACAACGCCCCGAGATGTGCCGCTTCCGGCGGTCGCTCTGCAAGCCCACGACAACACCACCTCGATCGCAGTCCCTGTCGCGCAGCCCGCGATCTCCGGAAACTTTTCGCCACCAGGTGACATTTATGTTCCGCAAAGGCGCGATGATGCGTCCGCTACGAGCCAGTGCAAGCGCAACCCCGACGGCCGGGAAGCCAGCGACCTGGCGCCGCTGTGGATAACCGGCTCTCCTGTCCGATGCGTGGTTGCTGGAGGCGGTACCCGGGAACTTGAGACAGACCGTGGAGACCCGGAACCGAACATTTCCGGTCTCCACCCACCACCCCCTGCCCCACCGCACCACCGCACGCCCCCGCACCACCGCACGCCCCCGCGCCACGGCATGCGCCGCGCCACCGCACGCATCGCACCGCACGCATCGCACGGCACGCATCGCACGGCACGCATCGCACGGCGCGCACGGCCCGGCGCGCACGGCCGGCGCGCATGGTCCGCCCGCCCGCACCACCGCATGCACCGCCCGGTCCATCCCGTCGGCCGGCCCCGAGGTCGGGCGCGACCAGAGCCCGCGCACACGAGGGGATATCCGATGGTGTTGTGGCTTCTCCGTTGGTGTTAGAGGGGAGAAGCCACAACGCCAGGGGATATCCGTTCTTGTGCTGGATGGGTGGCTGGGTGATCGGGTTGGTGGCAGGACGGCTGCTCGCGGCGGGGTGATGTGCACGCTCGACAGGTAGTGCACCGGTGAGACGGTGTACGCACAGGCGCGTTCACGCTCAGGTGCACTACCCGGCCACTCGACACCTCCTGTCGAGCGTGCACATCACACCAAGCCCGGCATCGCCCTGGAACCCGTCGATCACCCCACGTCAGTCACAAGAGCCGGATATCCGGTCTTCTGCTGGATGGGGTGGGTGTTGTGGTGCCGGCTGGAGGGTTATGTGTGCGGCTGGCGGGAAGCAGGAGGCCGGTGGTGACATAACCCGCCAGTGGTGACCTGCCATGGGGATGCGTCGCCGGGTGGTCGGCTGGACGATCGGGTTGGCTGATCGCGGTGGGAGAGACAGGTGGCGCGCAGCTACGCAATGCCCGCCGCAAGCGCTCGGATGTCGTTCGGGCCGACTCGGCAGCAGCCGCCGACGTACGCAGCCCCCGCCTTCACCCACTCGGGTGCAAGCCCCGCCAGACCTACCCCGTCGCCGACCCAGGTGCGTGCAACCGCGTCCCAGGACTCGCCGCGGTTGGGGTAGGCGACTGCGGGCTTCCCGGACACGGCGACGGCTGTCTGCACCGCAACCGCGACGTCGGTGGGCTTGCAGCAGTTGATGCCGACAGCAACAACCTGATCGATGACGGGAATCGCGAAGGCTTCCGCGAGTGGTTGGCCGGCGCGCGTGTGGTCGCCATCGATCGAGTACGAGAACCACGCCGGGAAGTCGAGTTCGCGCAGTAGCTCGACCAGGACCTCGGCCTCCTCGGCGTCCGGGATGGTTTCGACCGCCAACAGGTCGGGGCCGGCGGACGCGAGGAGTTCGAGGCGCGGGCCGTGGAAGTCGCGGAGGACCTGCGAGCTCACGCCGTACCGGCCGCGGTACTCCGATCCGTCCGCGAGCATCGCGCCGTACGGACCGACGGACGCGGCCACCAGCCGGCGCCCGGTCGGCGTCGCGGCGAGCAGGTCGTCGACCTCATCGCGGACTTCGAGCGCGATGCGGACGCTGCTGGTGATCAGGCGCTCGGCCTCGCTGCGTTCGACCCCGGCGCGTTCGAACCCGACCACGCTGGCCTGGTAGCTCGCGGTGGTGGCGACCATCGCGCCGGCCTCGTAATACGCGCGGTGTACGGCGGCGATCTCCGCGGGATCGTCGCGCAGCAGGCGGGCGGACCACAGAGCGTCGGACAGGTCGTGGCCGCGGTCCTCCAGGGCGTTCGACAGTCCGCCGTCCAGGATGACGAGGTGGTCAGACACTTTGGACAAGTTCGAAGACCTCGTCGGCGCAGCCCCAGGACAGGGTGACGCCGGAGCCGCCGTGGCCGTAGCAGTGGATGATCGGTTCGCCGGAGCGGGTGCGGACGAGTTCGCACCGGATCGCCGGTCGCGCCGGCCGCAGCCCGACGCGCTGACGGATGATTTTCGCCTTGTGCAGTTGGGGAACCAGTTCGGCCGCCCGCTCCAGGATCTCCGCGGTGGTCTTCGGGTCGACGGTCAGGTTCCAGTCGCCGGGCTGGCTGGTGCCGCCGACGACCACGTCGTTCCGGCGCGGAATCACGTACGTCAACTCGTCCGGCGAACGGTCTGCGAGCAGCCACTCGGTCAGCCCGCACGGCTCAACCGTCAGCACCTGTCCACGAACTGGCGTGACCGTCGGATCGCTTGCGGTCAGCCGCGCGCCCAGCCCGGTGCAGTTCACCACCAGATCGGCCCCGGTCGGCAACGCGGACAGCGCCGCTCGCGTCAGCGTCCCGCCCGCAGCCTCGAGCCGTTTCACCAACGCAGGCAGGTACGCCGGCATGTCGATTACCGGCGTCGTGAAGGCCCACCCGTCGACGAACCCGGCCGGCGGCGACCCGACCCGCGTGAGATCCGGCAGTACGTCGGCCCAGCGCGGATCCGGCGTTCGCTCCGTCAGGAACTCGCGCCCGTGCCGCAGTTGCACCGACGGCTCGATCTCCGCCAGTTTCGCGAACTCCTCGTACGTCGCCCGCGACCAGCCGGCCACCCGGTCCTCGGGCGCCGACAGGTACGGGTACCAGATCGCGGCCGCCGCCGACGAGGTCGTCTCCAACGGCAGGTCGCGAGCGAACACCGCCACCTCGTACCCGCCCTCGGCCAGCCGGATGGCACAGCTCAGCCCGATCACGCCCGCACCCACCACGATCACGCGCATTCCCACAGTCTTACCTACACACCGTGATCACGCCAGGCGAGTTAATGCAGGTCGACGGCCAGCGAGTAGAAGCGGGTGATCTGGGTTGCGCCGTTGTTGTCGTCCGACATCAGGTACAGCTGCCGCCGTCCGCCCGGCAGGTACCCGCCGAGTGCGAGCGCCTCGGCGTTGTCCAACAGCGGGTTCGGCTGCGGCTGCTTCGCGACCGCGCCCGACGGCGGGCAGTCGCCCAGGTCGAAGAGCAGCTCCTTCTGCAGGAAGACCGACGTCGGCGCATCTGCCAGCGAGGCCTGGGCCGTCACGTCGACCGCCCGCCGCAGCGACACCGTGAACACACGGATCGTGTTCCCGACGCCCGGCGTGAACGTCCGCTCCATCGACACCAGTTCGGTCGGGCTCACCGACGCGAGCTCGACGAGCGCGAGTCCCGGGTCCGGCTTGTACGCGTACTGCGCGATCGGCCGGTACTCGTGCCCGGGCAGACCGACGTACCGGATGATGCGGTTCCGCGTGCGGTTGTCGGCGTCTGTCCCGTCCGATGCGAGCGGACCCTCCATGCCGGCGTACAGCGACAGACCGTCACGGCTGACCGCGAGCGACTCGAAGGTGGCGTTGCTCGTCGCCTCACCCGCCGGCGCGACCTGGAATCGGGCGGGCACCGGCAGTTGATCGATCTGCTTGCCGTCCGACAGCCGGAAGCGCCGGATCGACGGCTCCCGCTCCGACGTCGCGAGGATGGTCCGGTCGCCCCGCTCGACGACGAGGCCTTCGCCGTCGAAGTCGCCACCGTTGTACGGCGTACCGTCCGGACGCCGGAGGATCGTCATCCCGTCGACCTGCACCGACGTCGGCTTGCTGTTCACCTTCAGGTCGAACACGCGGGCCGGCGTGGTCCCGACGTTGTCGACGAGCGCGACCGCGCTGTGCGGCCCGGTCACGTTCAGCGCGGACAGCCCGGCCACCGGCTGCCCGTCGAACGTCGTCTTGTCGAGCGCGTCGCTGAATCCGAGGAGCGTCGCGTTCGAGGAGCAGGGGCCGCCGTCCTGAACAGGAGTCGCCGACGCGGTCAGCGTCGTGGTGAGGGCGGCCAGAACAACTGCTGCGGCCAACGGCTTCTGCCAACGCATTCCGGGCTCCTAGAAAGAGACGACAGCTGCGATCAAAACCTACCCTGCACGACGGGAGTTGAACGCATGGTTACTCGCTTACGCCGCGACTCAGCAGGACCGTCGCGATGAACGTCCGGTACAGCTGCAGCGGGTCATCATTGCGCAGGGCAACGACCTTCTCCTCACGGCGCTCGACTCCACGCAGCTCACACGCCAGCTCGGCGAACGCCCCGTTGTGGAAGCGGACGGTGAGTTCGGCGGGCAGCGTGATGCTCGGCAACCGGATGTCGCTCAGCCGGGCGAGCGCGCGGCGGGCGCCGTCGTGGATCATCTCTCGGGCCCGCTCTGGGTGCACCGACAGCGCGGCGTTGTGCGACACGGAGTCCTTCACCACGACCGATTCGATGTCCGGACAGAAGGCCTGTGCCTCGTGGATCGTCACCCGGTCGCCCGAGATCAGTACGACGGGAACGCCGTACGCCAGCGCTGCTAGCGCGTTGATCCCGGCCTCACCGGTGATCGCGCCGTTCAGCCGGACCTCGGCGATCGCCCGTGGGTTGTACGTGTGGTGCAGCACGGACGACGTCGACCCCGCCGACCCGTGATACGAGACGAAGAACGCCGCGTCGAACGAGTCGTCGAGGCCCTGCATCATGTACAGCGGCTTGTGCTTCCCGGACAGGTAGCTCGCCCGTCCGTGCAGCTCGTCCGGGCGCAGGTTCTGCATCGTCGAGTGCGAGTCGTTCACCACGAACTCGGTCCCGCCCGCGGCCAGCGCGCCATCGATCGCGGCGTTCACCTCGGCCTGCAGCTGTCCCCGGTAGTACTCGTACTCCGGGCCGGGGCCACGACACTGGCTCCAGTCGACAACCCCCGCCGTACCCTCCATGTCCGTTGACAAGAAGATCCTCATTCAACGCACCATACAAGGCCGTTTCGGGTCGAACTCCCAGTCCTCGATCAGGTACTGCATCGCGATCGCGTCGTTGCGCGCCCCGAGGCCGTGCTCCAGGTACAGCTCGTGCGCGGCCGCCAGCGCGTCGCGGTCGAGTTCGACGCCGAGCCCGGGCCGCGTCGGTACGGCGATCTCGCCGCCGGCGATCCGCAGCGGCTCCTTGGTCAGCGCCTGCCCGTCCTGCCAGATCCAATGCGTGTCGAGCGCGGTGATCTCACCCGGCGCGGCCGCGCCGACGTGGGTGAACATCGCGAGCGAGATGTCGAAGTGGTTGTTCGAGTGCGAACCCCAGGTCAGCCCGAAGTCGTGGCACAGTTGCGCGACCCGCACCGATCCGGCCATCGTCCAGAAGTGCGGGTCCGCCAACGGGATGTCGACCGCGTCCGTCCGGATCGCGTGCGCGAGCTCGCGCCAGTCTGTCGCGATCATGTTGGTCGCCGTCCGCAGACCGGTCTGCCGCTTGAACTCGGCCATCGTCTCGCGGCCCGAGAACCCGGACTCGGCGCCGCACGGATCCTCGACATACGCCAGTACGTCGTGCAAACCCGAGCAGACTGCGACGGCCTCGCGGACCAGCCACGCGCCGTTCGGGTCGACCGTGATGCGCGCCGACGGGAACCGCTCGTGCAACGCCCGTACCGCGTCGACCTCGACATGCGGATCGAACACGCCACCCTTGAGCTTGAAGTCCGCAAACCCATACCGCTCCTGCGCCGCCACAGCCAGCTCGACCACCGCGTCAGCCGTCAAAGCCGCCCGCCGCCTGAGCCGCAACCACCCATCCCCACCGCCCGCGCCCGCGCCGCCCGCACCGCCTGTGCCCGCGCCGCCGTCGCCGGCCTCCCCACCATCCTCGTCCATCCGGTAGGGCAGGTCTGTCTGTGTCGCATCGCCTACATAGAACAGGTATCCGAGCACCGGGACCGCGGCGCGCTGCTGCCCGTCACCGAGCAATTCAGCAACCGGTACGCCGAGATGCTGCCCGAGCAGGTCGAGCAACGCCGACTCGAGCCCCGTCACGGCATGCACCGTCGTACGAAGGTCGAATGTCTGCAACCCGCGGCCCCCGCTGTCACGCCCTTCGAAGGTGGTGGAGATAGTGCGCAGCAGGTGCCGGTATCCGGCGAGGGACTGGTTGACGAGGAGCGGAGCCGCTTCGCGGATCGTGCCGGCGATCTTCTCGCCACCAGGGACCTCGCCGAGGCCGGTGTTGCCCGAGCTGTCGGTGACGATCACGACGTTGCGGGTGAAGAACGGACCGTGCGCGCCGCTCAGATTCAGCAGCATGCTGTCGTACCCGGCAACCGGCACGACCTCCACCGAGGCGACGGTCGGTGTCACTTGACCTTGCCGATCAACTCGGTCAGCTGTGTGAGCTCCTCGTCGCTCAGGTCCTGCAGCGGTGGTCGCACCGGCCCGGCGCCGCGTCCGATCGCGTTGACGCCGGCCTTCACGATCGAAACGGCGTACCCCTTGGTCCGATCGCGGATGTCCAGATAGGGCAGGACGAACTCGCGCAGCTTTTGGTATACCGAATCGCGGTCCTGGGCGATCACGTCGGCGTAGAAGCCGAGCGCGAACTCCGGCACGAAGTTGAAGATCGCCGACGAGTACGTGCTGTACCCGAGCTGCAGCAGCGGCAGCGCGAACGTCTCCGCCGTCGGCAGCCCGCCGATGTACGTGAGCCGCTCGCCGACCCGCGCGTACGTCCGCGTCAGCTGCTCGACGTTCCCGACCCCGTCCTTGAGGCATACCAAATTCGGATTCCGGTCCGCGAGCGCGGCAACCGTCACATCGTCGAGGATCGCGTTCGCCCGGCTGTACACCGTCACCCCGAGTGATGTACTTCGGCAGACCGTCGACACGTGCTCGATCAACCCGCGCTGACCCGCCTCGGTCAGGTACGGCGGGAACAGCAGCACCCCGTCCGCACCGGCCGCCTCCGCCGCCTGGGCACCCGCCACTGCGGAGGCGGTCCCACCGGTCGCCGGCGCGATCACCGGGACCCGCCCGTTCACCTCCGAAACAGCGGCCCGTACGACGGTGTCGATCTCCGTCGGCGTCAGCGAGAACCCCTCGCCGGTCCCGCCCGCGGCGAACAGGCCCGCGACGTCGTGCTCGCTGAGCCAGGACAGGTGCTCGCGGTACCCGGCCTCGTTGAAGCTGAGGTCCGCGTGGAAATGCGTCACGGGGAACGAGAGCAGACCGGTCTTGAGCTGCGCGGCGAGTTCTGCGGGGGAGTAGCGGGGGGAGTTTTGGGTCACACCGCTCAGCGTAGGAAGCCGCGTGGATACCTGTCCAAGATCGATTTTGGATCTAGTGATGCTCTGGGAGCATCGTGAGTACGCGCTGCAGGACCGAGCTGGTCGCATCCCGCCGCCAGATCGCGTGCAGTTCGACGGCCTCGACAGCTCCTCCCGATCCGTCGAGGTCGCAGTACGTCACGCCCTCGACGCCGAGGTGCCGGGCCGACGCCGGTACGAGCGCGACGCCGCGACCGGCGGCGACCAGCAGGATCACGGTCAGGATCTGCTGCACCCGCTGCTCGATCCGCGGATGCGACTCGGCGAGGAACCGGACCGTCAGCTCGTGGAAGTACCGGGCCTGGGTCGGCGAGTAGCTGATCACCTGCTCCCCGCTGAAGTCCGCCGACGTCAACGGCCGGCCGAGCGCGGCGAGCCGATGGTTGCCGGGGACAACAGCACACAACGGTTCGCGGAACACGATCCTGGAGTCCAGTACTTCGGAGTCGAACGGCGGCCGCCCGAGCCCGAGATCCAGCTCGCCGCGCAGCAGCCCGTCGATCTGCGCGGGGGTGACCCGCTCGTGCAGGATCACGTCGACGTCCGGTAGCTCCTCGGACAGGCGGCGTAGCAGCGGCCCGAGCGTCCGGATCGCCGACGTGGCCGTGAACCCGAGCCGCAGCGTCCCGGCCGCGCCCTGGTCCACCCGGCGCGCGAGATCGCCCGCGGTCTCGACCAGTGCAAGGAGCCTCCGCGCTTCGGTGAGGAACGCGCGCCCGGCCTCGGTCAGCTCGACCTTGCGGTTGTCGCGTTCGAGCAGCCGCGCGCCGACGGCCCGCTCGAGCTTCTGCACCTGGCGGCTCAACGGCGGCTGGGTCATGTTCAGCCGGTCGGCGGCCCGACCGAAGTGCAGTTCCTCCGCGACCGCGACGAACGCGCTCAGTTGGTCGAGCGAGAACATCAGACACCTCGATCCAATCCGGATGCCGCCGTACAGCCTGCCCCCCGCGTCCGCGGCGGGACCGGTCTGCGGGCGTGCACGAGCTGCACCATGCCGCAACGCTATCCGGGCGTTTGGGTCAGCAATCGGTGCCGGGTGCTCGACAGATGCACCCGCATCGCCGCCCGTGCCGCCTCCGGTTCGGACCGCGCGATCGCGGCGCTGATGTTCTCGTGCTCGTGCACCACGCGGGTCAGATGCTCCGGGTCCGACATCTCGTACGCCGGGTCGAGCCGGGTCCGCGGCAGCATGATCATCATCGGCCCGAGCTCCCCGATCAGGTCGCCGTAGAACCGGTTGCCCGAGGCAACGGTGACCTTGAGGTGGAACGCGAAGTCGGCCTCCACCGACCGCCCCGGATCGTCGCCGACCCGCCGGAAGTCGTCCAGCGCCCGCTCGATCCCCTTCAGCTGATGATCGGTACGCCGTACCGCCGCCAGCCCGGCCGCCTCGCTCTCGACGCCGATCCGGAAGTCCATCAGGTCGAGGACGTCACGGTGCGACCGCACCGCGCGCAGTCCCGGCGTACGCTCCGGGACCTCCAGCACGAACGAACCGCGCCCCTGGAACGTCTCCACCAGCCCGGCCGCCTGCAGCCGCGAGACCGCCTCGCGTACGACGGTCCGGCTGACCCCGAACTCCTCGACCAGACCGTTCTCACCCGGCAGCTTCTCGCCCGGCGCGATCCGGCCACTGAGAATCCGCCGCTTCAGATCGTCGACGATCTGGTCCGCCAGACCGCTCACCGGAACTCGCAGCTGTCGACCGTCCAGCGCGCGCACTGCTCGGTCATCGTGAACCCCAGCCCCGGGCGGTCCGGCACGAGCATCCGCCCGTCGACGGTCTCCAGACGCTCGTTGAACAAGGGATTCAGCCACTCGAAGTGCTCCACCCAGGGCTCGCGCGGGTACGCCGCCGCGAGGTGCAGATGGATCTCCATCGCGAAATGCGGCGCGAGCTGCAGACCGTTGTGGTCGGCAAGCGTCGCGAGCTTGAGGAACGGCGTGATGCCGCCGATCCGGGGCGCGTCGGGCTGGATGATGTCGGCCGCGCGGGCCTCGATCAGCCGCACGTGCTCGCCGACGCTGGACAGCATCTCGCCGGTCGCGATCGGGGTGTCGAGCGCCGCCGCCAGCTCCGCGTGCCCGAGCGCGTCGTACGCGTCCAGCGGCTCCTCGATCCACACCAGATCGAACTGCTCGAGCACCCGGCCGATCCGCAGCGCGGTCGCGCGGTCCCACTGCTGGTTCGCGTCCACCATCAGCGGTACGTCGTCGCCGAGGTGTTCTCGTACGGCGCGAACCCGCTCGAGATCGATCCGGCTGTCGGGCTGGCCGACCTTGATCTTGATGCCGCCGATCCCGTCGGCGAGCGACTTCGACGCGCGCTCCTTCACCTCCTCGATCGGGGCGTGCAGGAAACCGCCGGAGGTGTTGTAGGCGCGGACCGAATCGCGGTGCGCGCCGAGCAGCTTGGCGAGCGGCAGGCCGGCCCGCTTCGCCTTCAGATCCCACAACGCGATGTCGATTGCCGCGATCGCCTGCGTCGCCACCCCGGACCGGCCGACCGACGCACCCGCCCAGAGCAGCTTGTCGTACACCTTTCCGATGTCCGACGGGTCCTCGCCGATCAACCCGGCCGCGACTTCTCGAGCATGCGCGTACTGCGCCGGTCCGCCGGCCCGCTTCGAGTAGCTGAACCCGATCCCGTGCTGATCGTCCGAGGTCGCGATCTCCGCGAACAGGAACACGATCTCGGTCATCGGCCGCTGCCGCCCGGTCAGCACTTTGGCGTCACTGATCGGCTGATCGAGCGGAAGTACGACGGACGAGAGCTTCACGTGGCGGATGCGGTCCATGCGCAGTGATCATACAAGTAGCAAATTTGTCCGACAATGGACTCGTTTGATGCGGACGTAACACCAGGTGACATCCGTGGAAACACGACCGGTACAGGCTGCTGCGCGCCGACAGTGCCGACAGTGTGGTCGTGCGCGCCTGCCTGCCGCCATCTGGGGAAGGAAGCAGCCAATGGACGTTGCGGAGAAGCTGCTCCGGTCGTACGCGACGATCGATGAGGACAACGACCGCCGGATCTGGTCCTGGGAGTTGCTCAGCACACTCGGCCGCGCCGGGATCATGCCGGACGATCTGCGGGTCCGCGCCGCGATGGCCGGTGTTCGCGATGCCGCCGGCCGGGAGGCGATCCGGCCGGACGCCCAACCGGTGCAGATCGACCTCGACGAGTTCGTCAAGATCGCGCAGCACGGCGACGGGGTGATCCAGCGTGCGCTGACCGGTGACCTCGCGGTCGCACCGGGCGAGTTCGAAGAGCTCGCACGCGCCGTACGGCAGATCCACGCCGACCTGCAGGACGAGCGGTCCGGTGCGGTCGCGGACTACATCCCGACGCTGCGGGACGCCGATCCGGAGAAGTTCGGGATCGCGATCTGCACCGCCGACGGGCAGCTGATCTCGATCGGCGACACCGCAGAAGAGTTCAGCGTGCAGTCGACGTCGAAGGCGATCAACTACGGGCTCGCGCTGGAGCAGCACGGCCCGGAGGAGGTGCACCGCTGGATCGGCCAGGAGCAGAGTGGCGGTCCCTTCAACGATCCCTTGCTGTCGCTGGGCCGGGACGGCAGGCCGCACAATCCGATGATCAATGCCGGCGCGATCGCGACGCTCGCACTGATCGACGCCGGCAAGGACCAGTCCGCCCGGTTGACCACCGTCCAGGAAACCTGGAAGGCGATGACCGGCGAGCGGCCGCAGGTGCACGGTGCGACGTTCCTCGCCGAGCGCGACACCGGATTCGGCAACATCGCGTTCGCCAACGCGCTGGCGAAGGCGGGCAAGCTGTACGGCGCCGGTCCGACCGACCGGCGGGCCCCCGAAGACGCCACCGAGTTCTACACGATGGTCTGTTCGCTCACCATGAACGCCGACCGGCTGGCCAAGGCCGGAGCGACGCTCGCGAACGGCGGGGTCGCGCCCGGGAGCGGCCTGCAGGTGTTCTCTCCCCAGACCGCCGCCCGCGTGCTGTCCATGATGGGCCACAGCGGGATGTACAACGACTCCGGACAGTTCTCGAACCAGGTCGGGCTCCCGGCCAAGAGCGGGGTGTCCGGCAACATCATGATGGTGGTGCCGTCGATGCGGATGGCCGTGGTGGTGTTCTCGCCGCGGCTCGACGAGGCCGGCAACTCGGTGCGTGGGGTCGAGGTGTGCAAGCGGCTGGTCAACCAGTTCGGCCTGCACCCGTACGGCGGACTGGGCCCCGACCGCGGCCGGGTCGCCGCGTACCAGATCAGCGGCCACATGAACCAGGCCGACAAGCGGGCCGAGCTGGCGAGCGCCGCCGACCGCGCACTCGGCGGCATGGCGCCGGCCGGGTCGGGCGTCCCGGCGAAGACCGCCGACACCCAGCAGGCCGGGACCGCGGTGAAGACCGCCGACGCCGAGCGCGCCGCGACCACGGGCCGCCGCGCGGCGCAACCCCCGCAGCAGCTCTGATCCCCAGGCCATCACAATCCAACGGCCCCCGCCACGCTGAGCGTGACGGGGGCCGTGGTGTCGCGATTGTGATGGCCTGGCGGTCCGCTACTCGACCGTGACCGACTTCGCCAGGTTGCGCGGCTTGTCCACGTCGTGGCCGAGGGCAACGGCCGCGTAGTACGCGATGATCTGCAGCGGGATCGTCAGCAGGATCGGGTCCAGCTCGGGCTCGTTCTTCGGTACGACGATCTTCGCCGCGACCCCGTCCGGTACGTCGACGCCCGGGTGCGTGACGACGTACAGCGGGCCGGAGCGGGCGCCGATCTCGTGCAGCGCGCCGATGTTGCGGTCCAGCAGCTCGTCGTCGGGGACGA
Organism: Kribbella sp. NPDC055110; assembly: GCF_053607525.1. Taxonomy (NCBI): domain Bacteria; kingdom Bacillati; phylum Actinomycetota; class Actinomycetes; order Propionibacteriales; family Kribbellaceae; genus Kribbella; species Kribbella sp. NPDC055110. The sequence continues at coordinate 15,583 of NZ_JBSGTS010000047.1, read as the reverse complement.
TCGCGACACTCGGCACGTCCGGCGAGATCAGCGCGAGCGGGCCGTGCTTCAGCTCGGAGGTCTGGTACGCCTCGGCGTGCCGGTACGAGATCTCCTTCAGCTTCTGCGCACCCTCCCGCGCGACCGGGTACCCGCGGGTCCGGCCGACGAAGAACAGCGACTCGTGCCGCGCGAGGCGGCCGGCGATCTTGGCCAGTTCCTCTTCCTGCGCGACGATCTCGGCGATGTCCGCCGGCAGCTTCTTCAGGCCCTCGATCAGCCGGCGGCCGTCCGCGGGGGAGACGTCCCGGATCCGGCCGAGGTGGATACCGAGCATCGCGAACCCGACGGCCATGTTGGTCAGCGCCTTCGTCGACGCCACCGAGACCTCCGGGCCGGCGTGCAGGTACACGCCGCCGTCGACCTCGCGGGCGATGCTCGAACCGACCGCGTTCACCAGGCCGATGACCCGGCCGCCCTTGCGCTTCAGCTCCTGCACCGCGACCAGGGTGTCCAGGGTCTCACCGGACTGCGACACGGCGACGTACAGGGTGTCCCGCTCGACCACCGGGTTGCGGTACCGGAACTCCGAGGCCGGCTCCGCGTCGGCGGGGATCCGCGCGACCTCCTCGATGAACTGCGCGCCCATCTGACCTGCGTAGTACGCCGAACCGCAGCCGAGGATCTTGACCCGCTTGATCTCGCGCGCCTCGCGGGCGTCCATGTTCAGGCCGCCGAGGTGCACGGTGTGGAAGCGCTCGTCGAGACGACCGCGGATGACCCGGCCGACCGCGTCCGGCTGCTCGTGGATCTCCTTCATCATGAAGTGCTCGTGCAGGCCGCGCTCGAACTCCTCGGCCTCCCACTCGACCGTCTTCGCGGTCTTGGTGGTCGGCGAGGCGTCCTGGGTGAACGTGCGGTACCCGTCGGCGCGGACCGTGGCCAGCTCGCCGTCGTCCAAGTAGACGACCTGGCGGGTGTAGCGGATCAGCGCGGCCGCGTCGGAGGCGATGTGCATCTCGCCGTCGCCGATGCCGAGGATCAGCGGGCTGCCGTTGCGGGCGACCACGATCCGGTCCGGGAAGTCGAGGTCGACCACCGCGATGCCGTAGGTGCCCTCGATCCGGCGCAGCGCGGCCATCACCTTCTCCTCGAGGGTGGCGCCGTCGGCCTGCTCGATCAGGTGCGCGAGCACCTCGGTGTCGGTCTCGGAGCGCAGCTTGACGCCGGCGTCCTCGAGCTGCGCGCGGATCACGCCGGCGTTGTCGAAGATGCCGTTGTGCACGACCGCGATCCGCTCGTTGCCGCTGGCGTGCGGGTGCGCGTTGTCCTTGCTCGGGCCGCCGTGGGTGGCCCACCGGGTGTGGCCGATGCCGAGCTTGCCGCCGAAGCGCTTCGGCAGCGACGCCTCCAGCTCACGGACCCGGCCGGCGTCCTTGTGGATCTTCAGCTCGCTGGACCCCAGTACGGCGACGCCCGCCGAGTCGTAGCCCCGGTACTCGAGCCGGGCCAGTCCGTCCACCAGGATGGGCGCGGCCGGCTTGGTGCCGACGTACCCGACGATTCCGCACATGTAATGGTGCCCCTTCGTAGGCTCGGTTGAGCGGCCCGGTCAGCCGTAGACGATCCGTCGGAGCTGCCGGGCGGAGAGTTCGGGTGAGCGGACCGGCCACTGCCGGAGCTCGGTGCCGAGGCGGGCGAAGATCTCGTCGTTGCGGGCGCCGTAGGTCTGCAGCTCACGGTGCCGGCGCCGGACGTACTCCTCGGTCGTCTCGGTGAAATAGGCCAGTACGTCGGCGACCACGCGCCGCGCGACATCCGCCGACAGTCCGGTCGTGCGGCTGACCTGATCGGCCAGCTCGTCGACCGGCTCCACGGCCGCCTCACTGATCACGCGTCCACCATGCAGTGTTTCCGGGGTCAACGCAAAGCATCTGCCCGAAATCGGGCAAATTCACTGCTTTGTCAGGATCTAAAAGAGGCGGAGTACGTCGGACTCCATGCCGCGGAGGGCGTCGTAGTCGACCGTCAGGCAGTCGAGGCCGCGGTCGGTGGCGAGGAACTGTGCCTGCGGCTTGATCAGCTGGGCGGCGAAGATCCCGCGGACCGGGGCGAGCAGCGGGTCGCGGTTGAGGAGTTCGACGTACCGGGTCAGCTGCTCGACGCCGTCGATCTCGCCGCGGCGCTTGATCTCGACCGCGACGTGCTTGCCGTCGGCGTCGCGGAGCAGCAGGTCGACCGGGCCGATCGCGGTCGGGTACTCCCGGCGTACCAGCGTCCAGCCGTCACCGAACGTCTGGACGTGCTCGGCGAGCAGCTCCTGCAGGTGCGCCTCGACGCCGTCCTTGATCAGGCCGGGGTCGGTCCCGAGCTCGTACGCCGTGTCGTTGTGCACCTCCTCGATGGTGATCCGCAGCTCCTCACCGGCCTTGTTGGTGACGCTCCAGACCCCCTCGTCCTCCGTCAGCTTGCACGGCGGCGACATCCAGTTCAGCGGTTTGTACGACCCGCCGTCGGCGTGGATCAGCACGGACCCGTCCGCCTTCACCATCAGCAACCGAGGCGCCATCGGCAAATGAGCCGTCAGCCGCCCCGAATAGTCAACAGAACACGTAGCAATCACCAAGCGCACGAGAAGGCACCCTACCGGGCGTGGGCCGGGACGGATCGGCGGTGCATCGCTTCGGCGAGGGCCGAACGATTGCGAGCCTACGGTTGCCGTTATGACCGATCACCTTGTCACCGGGCGTACGGCGTACGACGTCCTGCACGATCCGGCGTACATACCGCCACCCGCCACGACGGGTCCGCCGGGAAGCTTGGGCTGGTTGCGGAGCAGCGTTCCGCGGTTCTCGGCCGGGGCAGTGCATGAGCGCCGTCGCGAACTTGTGACGGCGGCGCTGGCGGGCCTGGATCCTGAGTGGCTGCGGCAGCGTGCACAGGAACTCACCCAAACGCTTGGGACTGACGACGTCGCGCGAGAGGCGCCGGTGCGCGCGCTGGCTGAGGCGCTAGGCCTGCCTGGGGTCGACGTGTCCGCGGTGCGCACGGTCGCCTCCGGCTATCTCTCCGGCGTGGCCGGCCCGGAGGCCGACGCCGCCGTCGCGACGCTGGTCGAGTCCTTCGGCGGAGTCGCCGACGAGCCCACCGCGGCGCGGATCAGCCTGTTGGTCCAAGCGTGCGAGGCGACCGCGGCCCTGATCGGCAGAGCAATGCCTGCCATCGGCGATGACGCCGGTGTACTCGTCGAGTCGGTTCTCCGGACGGATCCGCCGGTCCGGTCGACGACGCGGCAGGACGCCGCGGGTGAGACCGTCCGCGTCGACCTGGCCGGCCTGCCGTTCGGGGCCGGTCCGCACACCTGTCCCGGCCGCGAACAAGCGGTGGCCCTCGCGACCGGGGTCTGCGAAGCCCTGTGGGCCGACCGGTGATGGTGGCAAGCTGACTGCATGATGCCGAAGGTGAGTGACGCGGCGGTTGCGGCGTACGACGCTGTCGCGGCCGGGCTCGAAGGCGCCGGAGTGGTTCGGGGCAGCATGTTCGGGATGCCGTGCCTGAAGATCGGTAAGAAGGTGCTCGCCGGTATGTACGGCGACGCGATGACCTTCAAGCTGCCGCCGGAGCCGCGGGAGAAGGCGCTGGCGATCCCCGGCGTCGAGCAGTTCGATCCGGGGATGGGTCGGCCGATGAAGGAGTGGGTAAAGGTCCCGCTCGAGCAGTCGGCCATCTGGCCGGACTATGCCGCCGAGGCCCTGGAGTACGTCGCTCAATGAATCTCATGTGTCCCGCCCGGATCTTGCTGCTGCCTGGTGACGTCCAGGACGCGGTGGTCGGTGAGCGGATCGTGCAGGTGTACGCCGGGTCGTTCGAGGCGGCTGCGGGGGCTCGGTTGGCGGAGGCGCTCGCGGTGCGGCTCACCGTCGTACCCGAGCTGACTCAGCAGCCGGACGCCGAGCTGCGGTCGATCGCGGACCTGCATCGCGGCGAGACCGTTGTAGTCCTCGGGCTCGACCTCGGCCTCAAACTCCCCGCCGTCGTCGAGCACACGGGCGACGGCTGGACGCGGATCGCCTCGGACAACGAGGTCACGCTCGCGACGTACGAACAGGCCGCCGGCAAGTTCCGCGACTCGATCCCCAAGGACCCGAACCGCCTGCTGATCGACCTGCTCGCCGAACGCCTCGCCCCGGGCGCTCGGATCCTCGAACTCGGCAGCGGCACCGGCAAGGACGCGATCGAGCTCGAGAGCCGCGGGTACGTCGTACGCCGTACCGACGCGACCCAGGCGTTCGTCGACATGATGCGATCCGACGGGTACGCCGCTGACCCGTTGAACGCGCTCACGGATGACTTCGGCGGCCCGTACGACGCGGTGTACGCGAGCGCGGTGTTCCTGCACTTCGATCGTGCGCAACTGGCCGACGTACTGCGGAAGGCGGCCCGGGTCGCGCCGATCCTCGCGTTCGCGACCCGGGAGGGCAAGGGCGAGGAGTGGTCGAACCGGCACCTGGACCTGCCGCGGCATTTCGTTCTCTGGCAGGAGGAACCGCTGCGTGAGCTGCTGACCGCGACCGGATGGACGGTCGCGCGGCTGGAGCGTGGCGACTCGAAGATCGGCACCTGGTTTCAGATCCTGGCGACGCGCTCGTGATCCGCGCGGGCGTCGTACTGCTCGGTGAACACGGTCTCGCCGCGATCGAGCGGGTGCGCGACGGGCGGACCTATCACGTGCTGCCCGGCGGTCAGGTCGAGGACGGCGAGAGCCCGGCGGAGGCCGCGCGCCGGGAGGTCCATGAGGAGCTCGGTCTGCTGGTGAAGATCCGGGCTGCGGTCGCGGTCGTGCATTTCGGCGACAGCACGCAGCACTACTTCGTCGCCGATGTGATCGGCGGCGACTTCGGCACCGGGGACGGTCCAGAGCTGGACAGCCCGGCCGATTCGGAGCGGGGGAGCTACCGCGCCGTGTGGCTGCCCGTGACCGACCTCGCCGACTGCGACCTCCGGCCGCGCCCGATCGCCACCGCACTCCAGGGCGCGCCGGACCCGTGGTGGCTGCTCGACGGCTGGAAAGAGACCCCGGTAATCATCGACGAGACCGTGTGAGGTTGACCTCGCCGGTGACGGATCTCATGGGCGGAGCTGTGCAGGATTTGGACCTGGACTGGCATAGTGCACAGCATGGCTCGGGAATTGACGACGGTGGGTGTGGTGGGTCTCGGCACGATGGGCGCCGGGATCGCCGAGGTGTTCGCGCGGAACGGCCTGACGGTCGTCGGCGTCGAGCGTGACGAAGATGCCGTCGAGCGCGGCCGCGGGCACATCCAGCACTCGACGGACCGGGCCGTGAAGCGCGGCAAGCTGTCCGTCGAGGACCAGCAGGCGCTGTTCGACCGGGTCACGTTCGCCACCTCGCTGGAGGCACTCGCGGACTGCGATCTGGTGATCGAGGCCGTCGTCGAGCGGCTCGAGCTGAAGCGCGAGATCTTCGCCGCGCTGGACAAGATCGTCCGCGACGACGCGATCCTGGCGACCAACACCTCCTCGCTGTCGGTCACCGAGATCTCCGTCGCCACCCAGCGCCCGCGGCGCGTGGTCGGCATGCACTTCTTCAACCCGGCGCCGGTGCAGGAGTTCGTCGAGGTGATCAAGACCGTCATCACCGAGCCGGACGTGGTCGACGACGTGCAGGCGCTGGCCCGCCGGCTCGACAAGGTCCCGGTGGTCGCGGCGGACCGAGCCGGCTTCATCGCCAACGCGCTGCTGTTCGGGTACCTGAACCACGCGGTCTCCATGGTGGAATCCCGCTACGCCACGCGTGAGGACGTCGACGCGGCGATGCGGCTCGGCTGCGGGTACCCGATGGGTCCCTTGGCGCTGCTCGACCTGATCGGCCTCGACACGGCGTACGAGATTCTCGACACGATGTACAAGCAGGGCCGCAACCGGCTGCACGCACCGGCCCCGATCCTCAAGCAGATGGTCACCGCGGGCCTGCTCGGCCGCAAGACCGGGCGCGGCTTCTACACCTACGAGTCGGCGGACTCGCCGGTCGTGGTCGACGACGAGCACACCCCGCACCGCAACGGTGACGAGATCGCCGTCCGCACGGTCAAGCAGGTCGGCGTCGTCGGCTCCGGCACGATGGCGGTCGGCATCGTCGAGGTGCTCGCCAAGGCCGGGTACGACGTGTTGTACGTCGCCCGCGGTACCGAAAAGGTCGACCGGGTCCGCGGCGTGCTGGAGCGCTCGCTGGAGAAGGGCGTCCAGCGCGGCAAGCTGTCCGCGGAAGAGCGGGACGCGGCGCTGCGCCGGGTGACCGGTACGGCGAAGCTCGACGACCTGGCGTCGGTGGATCTCGTGATCGAGGCCGTGGTCGAGGAGCTCAGCGTCAAGCAGGCGCTGTTCGAGACGTTCGACGAGATCTGCAAGCCGGGCGCGATCCTGGCGACCACGACCTCTTCGCTTCCTGTGATCGATCTCGCGATGGCGACGAAGCGGCCTGCCGACGTGGTCGGGCTGCACTTCTTCAACCCGGCGCCGGTGATGCAGCTCGTCGAGGTCGTCAGCACGGTGAGCACGTCCACCGAGGTCGCCGACACGGTCGCCGCCGTGGCCGTTGCCGCCGGCAAGCATCCGGTGCGCTGCGGCGACCGGGCCGGCTTCATCGTGAACGCGCTGCTGTTCCCCTACCTGAACGACGCCGTCCGGATGCTCGAGGCGCACTACGCCGGCGTCGACGACATCGACGCCGCGATGAAGCTCGGCTGCCGCCTCCCGATGGGCCCGTTCGCCCTCCTCGACGTGGTCGGCCTGGACGTCTCCCTCGCCATCCAGCGCACCCTGTACCTGGAGTTCCGCGAGCCCGGCTTCGCCCCCGCCCCGCTGTTGGAGCACCTCGTCACCGCCGGCTACCTCGGCCGCAAAACCGGCCGCGGCTTCCGCGACTACTCCAGCTGATCGGAACGTCTCGCTAGTCTGGCCCCATGCCGGACGAGCACGGGAAGCACATCACCGAGGCGCTGAGTGGGCGGTTCGTCGCGCCGTTGTCAGATGAGGAGCGGGTCGAGCACGAGCGGGCGCGCGTCCTCCTCCGGGCGGTGCTGTCGGCGTACAACGGGCTGATCGCCTCCGAGACCGACGAAGACCGTCGACGCGAGCTCGAGGCGGAGCGTGCGGTGCACACCGAGCGGTTCCGGCGGTTCGCGGCGCTGTCGGCCGAGGAGCGGGCCGAGGTGTCGCGTACCTACCCCGAGCTGCTGAGCCGCCTTCGCGCCGAATGATCGACCTGACACTCACCCCGGCCGAGTCCGAACAGCTGACCGCCCGGCGGATCGACGAGATCACGCCGTCCCGGCGACCCGTCCGCGGTCCTGGCATCCAGCCACTGGCCGTGGTGATCGGTGGGCAGCCCGGTGCGGCGAAGTCGACAGTCCAGGAGAGAACCACCGCCTGCCGGACGGCTCGTTGGAGCGCGAGCCCGGAGCACGCGAGGCGATCGTTGCCGAGCGCAACCGCCCGCCGACGCCGGCCGAGCAGCAGCGGTTCGTGGGTACGGCGCGGGCGTTGCGGCAGCGTGGTGACGAGCTGGAGCCCGCAGTCGACGACCTTGTCCGCGAGGCAATGCGGAAGCAAGTCGACCGCCCGGCACCGCTGCCCCCGCAAGCGCGGCCGGACCCGTCCCGGCAACTCGACGTACGACTCGCGGAGCTGCAACGGGTGACGGGCGCAGGAGTCGCGCCGGCCGGCGGCATCCAGGCACCGAGCGCGGGGAACGCAGTAGGTCGACCGGATCCCGCGCCTCCGAAGGCCCCCGACCGCACCCGAGATTACTGACCCACGAAGCGGGGAAACCTGCTGGTCAATCCAGGTGCGCAGACTTCCCCAGCCAACGGCAGCGTGTGCGCTGGTCCGGCGGGTTCACGGCTCCATTTCGGCGTAGTCGCCGCAGGGGCCGCCGCCGAGGGCTTCGGGGAGGACTGTTTCGCGGCGGTCGGGGTGGACCAGGGGGTTGTAGAAGGCGGCGATCTCGACGCTGTCCTCGGGGATGTAGTGGAAGATCAGTGAGCGCCGGAAGCGGTCGTCGGTGGAGTTCGGGCGGGAGCCGTGGACGACGCTGCCGTGGAAGAAGAGGACGTCGCCGGCCCGCATCTTGGTCTGGATCTTGCTGAGGCCGTCGGGGACCGGGACCTCGGCGTTGGTGAAGGACTCAGTCAGATCGGCCGGCTCCGGGCAGACCAATTCGGTCTTGTGCGAGCCCGGAACGACCGCCAGACCGCCGTTGTCCGCGTCCACGTCGTCGACCGCGATCCAGGCCGCGAGGCAGGTCTCCGGGTCGGCGCGCAGGAACGTGTTGTCCTGGTGCAGCGCCTGCCCGCGGGCGCCCGGCGGCTTGAAGTAGAACATCGACTGGGCGCCGAGCGCGGGACCGATCAGCGCCTGGACGACATCGAGGATCCGGTCGTCGAGCATCAGTTCCATCGCGACCTTCCCGGCCTCGGTGTCGCCCGCCCGGTGCGGGTGCACGAACCGCGGGTACTTCGCCAGCGGATCGTCGTCCGGTACGCCGTCGTCGATCGCGAGCGAGTGGTCGACCGCGACCTGCTCCATGAAGACTGTTCTGATCCGCTCGACCTCGGCCGGTTCGAGCAACTGGGGCACCTGGACGATGCCGTCCCGCTGGTAGATGTCCACAACTGTCATGAGTCCAGGATCTGTGCCGGGAGGTTTTCAAGGCGATAGCCTATCGAGCTGTGAACCTTCGATATCCTGCTGAGTCGCCGCATCCGGTGGTGCGCCGGCTGGTGACCGGTGAGTTCGACGAAGGCCCTGAGTACGCGACGTATCGGCGGCAAGGAACGACCGACTGGCTGCTGGTGCAGACCCTCGACGGCCAGGGACGATTCGGTCAGGTCGCGGCTGCGCCGGGCAGCGTCACACTGGTCCGCCCGCGGACCCTGCATGACTACGCCACGGTCGGCGACCGCTGGCATTTCCGGTACGCGCACCTGCACCCGAAGCCGGACTGGCTGCCGCTGCTGGACTGGCCGGAGGTTGCTCCCGGCATCGTTCAGCTGCATCCCGCCGGACCGACCTTCGAGCGCATCGCCGACCACCTGCGTGACGCCGTACGGCATCAGCACAGCGTCCTGCCGCAGGCCGAGCAGCTCAGCGCCAACTCGCTGGAGGCGGCGCTGCTGTGGTGCGACACCCAGAACCCGAAGGCCGTGCAGATCGACGACCGCCTGCTGCGCGCGATCGAGCTGATCGATCAGGACCTGACCGCGAGCCTCGACGTACCGCGGCTGGCGCGTGCCGTGAATCTGTCGGTGTCACGCTTCGCGCACCTGTTCCGCGAGCAGCTCGGCGTCAGCCCGCAACAGTTCGTCGAGCGCCGCCGGCTGGACGCTGCGGCCCGGCTCCTGGAGCTCACGAGCCGGTCGGTCGCGTCGGTCGCCGCGCAGGTCGGGTACGCCGACCCGCTCTATTTCGCGACCCGCTTCCGTCTGCACAGTGGATCAAGCCCCACGGCGTACCGTCGCAGGTCTTAGAGTTCTGCCCATGAGAACGCGCGCTGTTGTGGTGGGGCTGGCGGTACTGGCGACTGTGGGGCTGGGGGCGTGTGCGCCGGAGGAGAGCCCGTCCGGGGCCTCGACGCCGTCGGGGGCGGATGCCTGTGCGAAGGACAAGCTGGCGGTGAAGACGGCCGGCACGCTGACGGTCGGCACCGACAAGCCGGCGTACGAACCGTGGTTCAGCGGCAACGACCCGAGCAACGGCAAGGGGTACGAGTCGGCGGTCACCTACGCGGTGGCGAAGAAGCTCGGATTCGAGCAGGCCTCGGTGAAGTGGCAGACGGTGCAGTTCAACACCGCGTTCGCGCCCGGTCCGAAGGCGTTCGACCTGGACGTCAACCAGGTGTCGATCTCCGAGGAGCGCCGCAAGGCCGTCGACTTCTCCTCCGGGTACTACGACGTACGGCAGACAGTGATCACCACGGCCGGCAGCAAGATCGCGAACGCCAAGTCCGTCGCCGACCTCGCCGACGCGAAGCTCGGGGCTCAGGTCGGTACGACGAGTTACACCGCGCTGCGCGACCAGGTGAAGCCCAAGCAGAAGCCGGCCGTGTTCGACACCAACGACCTGGCCGTGCAGGCGCTCAAGAACAAGCAGATCGACGGCATCGTCGTGGACCTGCCGACCGCGTTCTACATGACCGCGGCGCAGCTCGACAACGGCAAGATCGTCGGGCAGCTGCCGGCCGGCGGGCAGGCGGAGCAGTTCGGGTTCGTGCTCGAGAAGAACTCGAAGCTGACCAGCTGTGTCACGCAGGCGGTCGACGCGCTCAAATCCGACGGCACCCTGGCGAACCTGCAGAAGCAGTACCTGACCGAGTCCGGCGCGCCCGAACTCTCGTGAGTACCTGGCAACCATCGGCGTTGCAGCGCGAGCGGATCGCATATCGGCGTCGGCAGGCGCGGCGATCGACGGTGATCGCAGTGGTCAGCTCGGTGATCCTGCTCGTGCTGGTTGTCGTGGGCATCGGTTCCACGCCGGGCTGGCCGCGGGTCCGGGCGACGTTCTTCGACGTCCACCGCGGCTGGCAGGCGTTACCGGTCGTTGCCGACGGCCTCTGGCTGAACGTCCGCGTGATGCTGATCTGTGCGGTGCTGATCGTCGCGTTCGGGCTGACGCTGGCGATCATGCGGACGTTGCGGGGGCCGATCTTCTTCCCGCTGCGAGTGTTCGCGGCCGCCTACACCGACGTGTTCCGCGGTCTGCCCTTGCTGCTGGTCATCTTCCTGCTCGGCTTCGGCGTACCGGCACTGCAGTTGCGCGGGTTGCCGAACCAGGCGGTGATCTGGGGCGGCGCGGCCCTCGTCCTGACGTACTCGTCGTACGTCGCCGAGGTGTTCCGCGCCGGGATCGAGTCGGTGCATCCCTCGCAGCGGGCGGCGGCGCGGTCGCTCGGGCTGACCTATCGGCAGACGTTGCGCTTCGTCGTCCTTCCCCAGGCGGTACGGCGGGTGCTGCCGCCGCTGCTGAACGACTTCGTGAGTCTGCAGAAGGACTCCGGGCTGATCGCAGTGCTCGGCGTCATCGACGCGATCCGGGCCGCGCAACTCGAGACGGCCGAGGACTTCAACTTCACGCCGTACGTCGTCGCCGGGCTGCTGTTCGTCGCGCTGACGATCCCGTTGACGCGGTTGACCGATTACGTCGCGCGACGGCAGGGCTGGTACGGCGCGGGCGGGGGACCGGTATGAGTCTGCTCAGTCTCCGCGGGGTGCGGAAGGCGTACGGCGAGAACGTCGTACTGGACGGAATGGATCTGGACGTCGCGGCGGGGGAGTGCGTCGTACTGATCGGTGCCTCGGGATCCGGGAAGTCGACGCTGCTGCGGTGCGTGAACCTGCTGGAGACGGTCGACGACGGCGTGATCGAGCTGGCCGGCGCGGACATCACGGATCCGCGGGTCGATGCGGACAAGGTGCGGTCCGGGATCGGGATCGTGTTCCAGGCGTACAACCTGTTCCCGCACCTGACCGTGCTGGACAACATCACGCTGGCGCCGATCCGCGTGCACCGGGTGCCGAAGGACGTGGCGCGGACCCGGGCGTTGGAGATGCTGCAGCGGGTCGGCCTCGCGGACAAGGCGGCGGCCAAGCCGGACGAGCTGTCGGGCGGTCAGCAACAGCGCGCCGCGATCGCCCGCGCGATGGTGAACTCGCCGCAGCTGATGCTGCTCGACGAGGTCACGTCGGCGCTCGATCCCGAACTCGTCGGCGAGGTCCTCGACCTGCTCCGCGAGCTGAAGTCCGAGGGGATGACGATGCTCGTCTGCACCCACGAGATGGCCTTCGCCCGCGAGGTCGCCGACCAGGTCTGCTTCCTGCACCAGGGCCGCCCACTCGAGCTCGGCCCACCCGCCGAGGTCCTGGACGCCCCCCGCGAGCCCCGGACTCGCGAGTTCCTCCGCCGGATTCGTACCTAGCCTGAATCCGTGGACGTCAATTGGTTGCTGAGGGCACCGGTAGCAGGGTCCTCGCGGTGGGGTAATGAATCGTCACCCAGTGGCGAGAAGTTTCCCTGCTTCGGCGATCGATCGATGCGAGCGCCCTAGTCGACACCGGTGAGCGCGTGCGACGCATGGTCCGGGGAGTTCTACCCACCTGGAGTGGCCAGCAGAACTCCCCACACGAGCAAGCCGGCAGCGGCGCCGGCTTCCCGGAGAGAACTGGACCGCCAGCGGGGCCTATCGCGTACTGCGGACGGCTCGGCCGCGGCCCGTCAGCGGGACGACAGGTAGGTGAGGACTGCCATTACGCGGCGGTTGTCGTCCTCGGACGGGGGCAGGTCGAGCTTCGAGAAGATGTTGTTGGTGTGTTTGCTGACGGCCTTCTCGGTGACGAACAGGGCGGCGGCGATCGCGGCGTTCGAGCGGCCTTCGGCCATCAGGCCGAGGACCTCGGACTCGCGCGGCGTGAGCCGGCTGATCGGTTCGTCGCGGGTGTTCCGGGCCAGTAGCTGACCGATCACGTCCGGGTCCATCGCGGTCCCGCCGGCCGCGACCCGGCGTACCGAGTCGAGGAACTCGGCCACGTTGGAGACCCGGTCCTTCAGCAGGTACCCGACCGCGCCCTCGCCGCCGGTGAGGAGCTCGCGCGCGTAGAGCTGCTCGACGTACTGCGAGAGCACCAGGATCGGCAGGCCCGGGACCTGACGGCGGGCCTCGATCGCGGCCTTCAGACCCTCGTCGGTGAATGTGGGCGGCAGCCGTACGTCGACCACTGCGACGTCGGGCCGGTGCTCCACGAGTGCAGGCACCAGCCGGGGCCCGTTGTCGACCGCTTCGACGACCTCGAAGTCGTGCGCCTCCAGCAGGCGGATCAGGCCGTCCCGGAGGAGGGCGTGGTCTTCAGCGATGAGGACTCGCAAGGCAGCTCCATGATCACGGTGGTCGGCCCGGCGCTCGGGCTCACCACGGTCAACGTACCGTCGAAGGCGGCCAGCCGCCGCTCGATACCGTACAGACCGCCACCGGGCCTGATCACGGCACCGCCGATGCCGTCGTCGCCGACGATCATGTGCAGCTTCTCGTCCTCATGGGTGATCTGGATCCAGGCGGTGGTCGCGGCCGAGTACTTGACCGCGTTGGCGAGGCATTCGGCCACCGCGAAGTACGCCGCGGACTCGACCGGCGCGGGCGGGCGGCCCGGTACGTCGTACGTCACGTCGACCTTGAACGGGCAGGACATCGCCAGCGCCCTGACCGCACCGTCCAGACCGCGGTCGGCCAGCACCGGCGGGTGGATCCCGCGGACCAGGTCGCGCAGCTCGGACAGCGCCGTACTCGCGGACTCGCGGGCTTCCGTCAACAGCGCAGCGGCCTGCGCCGGGTCGCGCGCCACCATCTCCTCGGCCATGCCGAGGTTCATGCTGAGCGCGGCCAGCCGGGCCTGGGCGCCGTCGTGCAGGTCGCGCTCGATCCGGCGCAGCTCTGCCGCCTGGGTGTCGACGGTCTCGGCTCGGGACTCGGCCAGCTCGCGGACCCGCATCGCCAGCTTCGCGCTCTCGGTCGGGCCGAGCAGCGAGCGAGCGACGTACGCGTTCGCCTTCAGCAGCCGCTCGCCGGCGGCCTGCCAGATCATGAACGCGAGCAGCGCGACCGGCATCAGCAGGAAGCTGGTCCAGAAGTTCACTGTGAACAGCCCGCCGAACGGCTCGGTGAACACGCCCTCCGGCGTGACGCCGACGAGCAGCGGGTAGACCAGGTAGAACAATGTGGCCAGGAAGAGTACGGCGCTCAGCAGGCACAGCGTGAATCCGATGACCGCGTTCACCAGCAGCCAGATGATGTCCCGCCAGGTCTGCGGATCGGTCAGGATCGTCCGCAGGCGCATCAGCATGCCGGGCATCGGAGGCTGCTTGTACGGGCGCGGGATCCGCTCACCGAGGAAACCGGCCAGCAGCGTGCGGTGGCAGTTCGCGAACCAGCGGGCGGCCGGCACGACCACGAGCAGCAACGGAATCCCGACCCATACGGCGATCAGCGGGACGGACACCACGCTGAGCACGAACAGGGCGATCCCCAGCTCGGCCAGGATCGCGAGGAACAGCGCGATCCACGGCTGCGCAAGCTTCGGGTAGCGCATCGGCGGCGCTTCGGTGGTGGCGACGGTGCTCATGTCTCCATCATGACTCAGCGTGTACTCAGGCGCGGTGGAGTTAACTCCCCTCCCGCAGAAGGGCTGTCACCCCCCGGTATTTGGGTAGTAACTCTCATGCTTTTGGAGGTTAGGGCGATGAGGCTTGATGCATTACGCTGGCCGCGGCTGTACGCCTAGGCCTTCCCCCGCTACCGAGACGAGGACCTGATGGCACAGCCTGTCGCGTCACCTGCTGCTACCCGCTGTTCCGATTTCTCCCCGCTGTTACGGGAAATCAAGGCCGCCGGCCTGCTGGAACGCCGTACGGCGGCGTACGCGATGGCGATCGGTATCAACGTGGTTCTGCTCGGCCTGACCTGGGCGGCCGTCGCGGTGATCGGCAGCTCGTGGTGGGCGCTGCTGCTGGCGCTCCCGATGGGGATCCTGACCACCCGCGCGGCGTTCTTCGGGCACGACGCCGGGCACCAGCAGATCGCCAGCTCGCGCAAGCTGCACGACTGGATCGGGATGCTGCACGGCAACCTCGTGCTCGGCATGAGCTACGCCTGGTGGAACGACAAGCACAACCGGCACCACGCCAACCCGAACCACACCGACAAGGACCCGGACGTCGGCGAGGGCGTACTGGTCTGGACCCTCGAGCAGGCCTCCGGCCGCAAGGGCGTCGAAGGCTGGCTGACCCGCAACCAGGCGCGGATCTTCTTCCCGCTGCTCACGCTGGAGGGCTTCAACCTCAAGGTGTCGAGCATCCGCTTCCTGCTCGCGCGCCGGCGTACGGAGAAGGTCGAGCTCGGTCTGATGGCCGCGCACCTCGTGCTGTACTTCACTGCGCTGTTCCTGATCATGTCGCCGGGCCAGGCGGTCGTCTTCGCGGTCGTCCACCACATGATCTTCGGGCTGCACCTCGGCAGCGTGTTCGCGCCGAACCACAAGGGCATGGAGATGCCCGACGACGACACCAACTGGGGCCACCTGGAGAAGCAGGTGCTCACCTCACGCAACGTGAACGGCGGTCTGGTCACCGACTGGATGATGGGCGGGCTGAACTACCAGATCGAGCACCACCTCTTCCCGAGCATGCCGCGCGCCAACCTCCGGTTCGCCCAGCCGATGGTGCGCCAGTACTGCGAACAGATCGGAATGCCCTACGTTTCAACGAGTCTGATCGAGTCGTACCGCATGGGCTTGCGCCACATGCACGACGTCGGCGAGGAACTCCGCGCGAGCTGATCCACCTCCTGCCGGAGTGACCTGGCTCATACGGATAGCCTGGAAGAGCTATGTCGCGCAGAAGGCCTTCCAAGTGGCAGCGGGCGGGGAGTGTCCGGCCCCGGGGCGGTGGGTACCAGAGCCCGGGGGCGGAGGCCGCCGGCGCCGGGTACCTCCCGCGGGGGTGCGGGTGCCCGGCCCCGAAGTCGGAACCCCGCCCCGGCGGC